>CAZIEI010000120.1:0-10340 GCA_964538705.1 uncultured Spirochaetales bacterium
AGATTGTCCGGAAGGACGTCCTTGAAATCGCCTCGTTTCGCGGGCGAAACGAGATCGATGAGGAGCCGTATCCGCTCCTTGTCCGCGTAACCGGCCTTTACCGCCTTCTCGAGTGAGGTTTTGGCCGCGCCCTCGTCCTTGGCGGCGAGGAGCTCGAGCCTCGCGCGATCGAACCAGGCCATCGCGTCGTTCGGAGCGAGTTCGAGGTAGTTGCGGTACGCCTTTAAGGCGAGCGCGTACTCCCTGGACTCCGCCCGTTCCCGGGCGATTATCCTGAAGGCTTCCGGATCCTTGTCCTTGATCGCCGAATACGCTTCCAGGACCTCGAACCCCCGTTCCCTTTTTCCGCCCGCGAAACAGGTCTCCGCGAGGAGGCGGTTCACGGCGCCATCGCCCGGATCCTGGGAGTAAACGGCCTCGAGGAGCTCGGCTGCCTTGTCGTAATCGCCCTTCCTGTAGGAAATGATCGCCGCGTTGAAGAGCGCGTCCTTGACGTACGGACTTAATGAGAGGACCTTTTCGTAGGTTGCGAGAGCCTTCTCGTCCTCGCCTTTCTTGAGGAGGACGTAGGCGTAGAGGTTGAGCACAACCGCGTTCTCGGCGTCCTTCTTAGCGAGGGCCTCGAGGAGCGGAAGCGATTTATCGAATTGCCCGTTCTCCGCGTAGGACCGCGCGAGCTGATAGGTGTTGACGACGAGTTCGGGATCGAGCTCCTGGGCGCGCCGATAGGCGGTCTCCGCCTTATCGTACGCCTTCGCCTCGAAATACGAATCGCCGAGCCCCGCGTATTCCTTAGCGAGGTCTTTCCTGCTCGGCCTGGAGGCGCAGGATGCGATGAAGATAAGGGCCGCGATCGCAAAGAGCGTCGCGGCCAATCTTTGAATACGCATCGGATCCGAAGACGATGCCGGAAGGGTCGACCCCTTCCGGCCCGTCATCAGAAGTGCACTCGGAATCCGAGCTCCGCGCCAACGTTGAACGCGGGCGCCGGAAGCAGGGGCACCGCGGGCACCACGTCGATGAAGATCTCGAACTTCTTCACGATCCAGAGCTGGAGGCCGACGGGGAAGCGGATGCCGATATCGAAGGAGTCGGACGCGCCGCCCAGCCCGAGGCCGGCGAAGAGGCCGGGCCCGAGGAAGAGAGTCAGGTTGTCCACGAGGCCCATGGCGTCGATGACGTACCAATCGACCGTGGCGCCGATGTACCCAGGATCGACGAAGTTGTACTTGAGCCCTACAACGGGGAATGAACCGAACTTGAAGGAGAGTCCGAGTCCGCCGCCACCGCCGGTGAAGCCGTAGGTGCCGTAGACGCCGATGGCGGTGAGCCCGAGGGGTCCCCTGGCGAACGCCGTGCCGGCGCAGAGCACCGCGATGATCAGGGCGATCAACACTATTCTTTTCATGCGTGTCTCCTCTTGTGATATGTATATCACGGAATCTTCCGTAAAATCAACAAGAAGAACAGTCAGACGGCGATCTTGGGCATGAAAAAACGAGCGCCGGACTAGCCGGCGCTCGTTTTTCCTCAGGCATCTCCTAGGGGAATCGAACCCCTGTTGGCGGGATGAAAACCCGCTGTCCTAACCTCTAGACGAAGGAGACGCGATAACGCGTGGAACATTACGGAAATAAAGCGCCGATGTCAAGTCCGAGCGCGTCCCGTCGCCTTTTCGTCCTCACATCCTGAGCTTCTGTAGCACCATGCCCTTGAGCCTGTTGGCATTGGAGTCGTCGGGCTCTAGCGCGAGGGCCGAGTCACAGTCGGCGAGGGCTTTCGGGTAGTCACCGATGTGGTAATAGGCCTCCGCCCTCCTGAAGAGACAGAAGAAGTTAAAGGGATGGATCGCGAGCGATGAATCGAAGTCGCTGATAGCGTTCTCATACCGTTGCTGGACGCAGCGCACGACGCCCCGATAGTACCGGGCCTTGTAGCAATCCTCTTCCAGCGCCATGGCAGCGCTGAAATCCTCGGCCGCCGCGTCGTAGAGCGACTGGGCGAAATAGGCCATGCCACGATGTTTGTGGACGAGGGACCGCACCGCCTCGTCGGTCGCCCTCGAGAGTATCTCTGAATAGTACGTACAGGCGAGGGGGAAGTCGTCCTTGTTGTGCGCCTTGAGGCCCTTGAGGAGGAGATCGTCGATGCTGGATTCCTTAATGTCCGAATCGAGCCCGACCCTGACTTGGGCGTTCGACGAGGGAGGCGCGAGGTCGGCCTCGTCACCGAAGAGCTCGGCGTCGATGGCCTTCCCGACCTTCCCGTAGAAGCTCCCCCTCCGGAGGGAAATCTCGTCCATGAAGCTCCGCTGGTATTCCCGGATATCCTGGAAGAGAAGGTCGGAGAGCGCGAGGATCGCGTTGACCGCCGCGAGCTTCCTGCGCATGGGATCGTCCTTCGGGTCGAACCTCGCTTTGTACACGAGTTCGTGTTCGACTTCGGCCCAGGCCTCCTGGAGGATGGTCCTTACCTGGATCTCGCAGACGTCCACGTCTATCCCCGGGTATCGGACGCGCATATCCTGGGGAATGGATATCAGGACGTGTATCGATTCATAGCCGAATTCCTTGAAGCTGTGCTCGGAGCCCTTCCGTTCTATCTCGTCGATTTCGAACGCGGAGCAGAGGACCGATTCCACGCGCTTCACGTCCTCCATGAACGGGCAGATGACCCTGACGCCCACGACGTCGTTAATCCGGACGCTGGCGTTCCCTTCCCGCATGGCACCCTCGACCAGCCTCAGCCTCTTCGAGAAGGCGCTATCGAAGGACTTGACCCTCGACTTCATGACGGGGCGTATGCCGGCGCCCTCGATTACCGAGCGGATGCGGGGCTCGAGCTCCCCAAGGAGCGCCTCCAGGTGGGGGCGCTGGGCCTCGAACCGCCTCTCGTGCTCCCTGCGGTCGGGAGGCGGTTCGCCCGCCCCTCCGACCGCTTTCCGTTCCGTCGTCTCCCCTCCCCGTCCTCCGTCGTCGACCATCACGGAAAGCGCCTCCCGCCGCGCTAGGAGCCGATTCGTCCGCCGCTCCCGCTTCATGAATAAAAAAGGCCTGTCCATCTATGGACAGGCCTTTCGATCGTCACGGAATCAGGTGCGGATCACTTCTCGGCGTTGGAAGCGCCCTCGCTGGGAGTGAAGTTCTCCTCGTTGCCCTTCTTGAGATCCTCTACGTAGCGGAGGACCTGGAGCTGGCCGAAGCGGCGGGCTTCCATCTTCGTCTTGTAGGATTCACGATCGCCGATGATGCCCCAGAGCTCCTCGTCGTCGATGTCGCGGATCGGGTCCAGGAGCGCCTTGTCGTAGATAAGCTTGACGTCCTTGATGTAGCAGACGAAGTCGCCGCCGTCATGGGCCGCGTCGCGCTGGATGAGGAAGGAGTTGAACTTCACGAAGGGCTCGGCGTTCGGGTAGAGCGGGAACAGACGGAGCTCGCGGTTGCGAACATCCTTGATGTATCCGGGATTCTCCCAGGTGAGCTCCCTCCAGCCGTCGAAGTTGAGGTAGCCCATGAAAGCGGGCATCTCATTGCCGTCGGTATCGGCGAGGATGACGGTGAGGCCGTGCGGGAAGTTGAGGCCCTTCACGTTGACGGCGACCTTCTTGATGGCGCCGACGTTCTTAACGACGCCGTTCGCGTACTTAACCTTGGTGTTCGCGTCATACGTACCCTCGAAGCGGGACATCTGGCGGTTGATGCCCTCGCCAGAAGGCTCGGTCTCGGGGGTGATGGTTCCCTGGTCGTCGACCTTCGCCTTCTTCTCGAACGCGGGGATCTCGAAGGGGGGTCGGATGCGGGCCCAGGAATTGAAGGGGTCCACGGGGAAGTGGACGCGCATGCCGAGCACCTGCTGTCCCGGGAAGTCCTTGGCTTCTTTGGAGACCGTGGCCGGCTTGGCCAAGGAGAGGGTCTGGTTCACGTTGTTGCGGGAGGACGACGCGAGGAGGACTTCCCAATTGGCGACGGCCAGAGAGGTCCGCATGGCGTTCTTCTGCTCCTCAGTGAAGCTCTGTCCGGCCAGCTTGGAGAAGTCCATCATCGTGGCGCGGTTTTCCGTGTTGACGGTCTTCTGAGGATTGGAAGGATCGGGCTGCGGCAAGATGTCCGCCGCGAGTTTATTGAAGTCGAGGATGACGGCCTCGTCAGCGACGAGCCCGGCAGCCGCGATTATGATGAGCGCGGCCGCAATAAGAATGAACTGCCGTTTCATTCGAAACTCCTTTCTCTGGCCTGTTTTAGCCTACAACAGATTGAATTATACGAGGGCGTCAGCGTTTGTCAACGCTTTTTCTTACAATTCTCCGGCTTTCCCGCCTCCGCTCGTTCCCGTTCCGCCGCTGGCCGGCGCTTCCTGGTCGGCATAGGGGGTCCTTCCGCCGACCAGGAGTACGACCCGCCTCGCCATAAGGAGGTTGCGTTTGAGGAGGCGGCTGATGGCTTCTATATCCTTCCGGAAGTCTTGTCCGGGTTTCCCCTCAAGGAGGAATTCAGGTCCGATATCGGCGTACAGCACTCCGCCGCGGTACATGACCGTTCGGATGCGCGTATCCCTGCTCACAATAGGAAGACTGGTCAGGAGCTCGGGACCGAGGAGAATCTCCTCAAGGACAGATTCCGCTTTTTTTTCGGTTCCCCATTTTCTGGGAACATATCGAACCTCTCCCACGGCTTTTCCCGTTCTCGCATCAGGGAAAGCGAGGTAGAGCCTATCCCGAGGGCGCGGGGCGATCAGGAATATGGCGAGGGAGAAAATCGGAAGCGCAAGGAAGAGCGCGATAAAAGGACGTCCTGGCTTATCGAGAGCGTCATACCCTTTTTTCACGGTCTGTTTCACCGTTTCATGGACCGCCGTGGCCATGGTGATTGCTTTCACGGGGATGCGCACCTTCTTCACTCAGTAAATCCTTTCGAGTTCTCAAAATAGCCTATAAAGGAGACGATGCCATTATAAATGCCCACCGACATCCTCCGCAAGTGCTCGGGATCTTTAAGAAGGCGGGCGTCGGTTTCGTTCGATATGAACGGGAGCTCGATGAGCGCCGAGGGCATAAGGGCGTTCCTGACCACGTACCAGCTCTCCGCTTTAATGCCTCTGCGGATGGAGGCCTCCCCGACCGCCTCGTCCAGGCTCTTGAGCAGGGAGGACGCGAGGAGAATGCTCTCCGTCGTGATCTCCTCCTCCATCATGTCGTTGTAGATCGGAATAAGGTCGGGCGACATTCCCTTACGCTGGGCCTCGGTGAGCACCTTCCTCCGAATACCCGGGTCCAGGTACCAGACCTCGAAGCCACGCGCGTTCTTGCTCAAGGCCGAATTCACGTGGATCGACACGAAGATGATGGCTTCGTCCTTCTTGAGGGGTACGGCGTTAGCAATATCCGTCCGTTCCTGGAGGCTGAGGTACTGGTCGCGGGAACGGGTGATAATGATGCTTTTCTCGGGGAAGGCGATTCTCAGTCGTTCGTAGACCTGCCGCGACACCTCGAGGGTGACGTCCTTCTCGTAGAGCGTGAAGGCCTTCGAGCCTGAGCCGTGCTTGCCGACCGCGCCAGGATCCTTTCCCCCGTGGCCGGGATCGATGATGATGGCGGCGACCCCGAATCTCCCCTGCGCGTCCCGGGCCTCGAGGTGCTCGCGAGCGGCATCCATGAATGCCGCGGGGAAGACGAGGACGCCCCCCTCGAAATACGGGACGGGAACGTCCTTCTTCTTCCCGCCCGAGAAGTAGGCGACCGAACCGCCCTCTACGAACGACACGCTCCTCCCGCCGCGGACGAGGAGGCCCCTGCCGCCGATGCTGTCCCAGGAGAGCTCGGCGCCGAGGGCCTTGAGCGCATCGGCGAGGGGAAGGCCACCGCTTCGAGCCGCTGGAGAGCGGAGGTCTGGGGAGGGAGAGCGGGCGACCGTAGCCGACGGACCCGGAGAGGCTCGCGTGGCCGCTGGAGAAGCGGATGCGGGCGCGGCTGTCGGCACCGGGGAAGCGCCGCCCTCCGCCGTCGCCGTTCCCGCGAGGACGAGCGCAGTGGACACGGCGATCGCTAGGGCCGAAATGGAGAGCCTCATGCGTCCCCTCCTCCGCCAGTCCTCACCCGTTCCGTATCGATGACGTAGGCTCCGCCCTGATAGCCGCCCCTGAGGAGGGCCTTCCAGAATTTCTTGCCGAGGAGGATCCTCCCCGCGCCAAGCCGCGCACCGGTCAAGGAGAGCGCCGCGTCCCGGGCTGCCCGGAGATCCATGCCGTGCCAATCCCGAGCCTTCCGTGTTGAATCCAGGGGCAGGTCGATGATCCCGATCCCCTCGCCCATCGCGTCCTCGACGGTATCCGGAAGGGCTTCCGCGGCGGCGATGATATCGTCCGGCGCGCCTGAGAAAGCCGATGGGGGGAAGGCGGAATCATCCATGAGAAAAGAATCGGTCTCGGCGACGGCCGGCTCAAGCCGGATCAGCACGCGCGCTGCGGCGTCCTCTGCCGCCTTGACGGCCTCGTCCCGCCCCTCCGCGACCGCGATGGCGTTCCCGCACTTCTCGACGTTGTTGCGCGGGAAGCGCAGGACGGCTCCCGGGGCGGCGCGGAGGAAGAGGTCCCGGACCCCGGGGATCATCCTCGCTTCCTCGGCCCCGACGATCTCCCTTGCCTTTCCCGGAATGGAGATGAAGGCTCGCTCTGCGCAAACCCGCGAGAAGCGCGGGCGCAAGTCGCCCGGATCC
The DNA here is from genome assembly GCA_964538705.1 of uncultured Spirochaetales bacterium. GTDB lineage: Bacteria > Spirochaetota > Spirochaetia > Treponematales > JBGSOB01 > CAYNQK01. The sequence goes on from CAZIEI010000120.1 coordinate 6,711, forward strand.
CGCCCCATGGCGATGCGCAGGGCGCCCGCGGTGGCCTCGATGCCGCTCGCGTATGGATAAGTCCATCCTGACATGTAGCCGCCCGAGAGGCGCGCGGCGATTTCCCCCACGCGGGCCCGTCCGTCGGGGCAGAGCTTGACGTCGCCCTTGGCCGCGCCGAGGCTGATACCGATCGCCCTGACGCCGGCCTCGAAGGCCTTGAGAACCTCTTCGATATCCGCGCGCGGACGTGCGCTCGGCATGGTGTGCCCCATCTCGATGAAGCGCGGCGGGAAGCGTATGTGCCTATCGGCGACTCCGCAGGGAATGATCTTTCCGCCCCAGACGAGGGCGTCTATGGAGAACTCGGGACCGTCGAGATACTCCTCGATGATGGCCCTCCCCGTCCTTGAGTACGCGATCGCCTCCGCGCAAGCCTCTTCCAGCTTCCGGGGATCGTCGATCCTGACGCAGCCCCGCCCGCCCATGGAATCCACCGGCTTCGCCACCCAAGGAGGAGGCATGCCGGCCGCCGCGGAGACCGCGTCGCGAGGCGAGGAGATCGAGGCGAAGCGCGGACAGGGGACGCCCGCGTCGGCGAGGGCTTTCCGCATGAGGTGCTTGTCCTGCGCTCTCCGCGCGGCGGACACCGGTATGCCCGGAAGTCCCGCCGCCTCCGCAACCATGGCGACGGCGGGCGAGAAATCCGTGCCCGCGGTGAATACCGCGCTAAGACCGCCGTTCCGCTTGAGGCGGAGGGCGTGATCGATGAGGCCCGCTTCGTCCTTGAGATCGACGCGGGCGAAGCCGTCCGCGAGCGAGGCGCCGGGAGCGCCCGGATCACCGTCCACCGCCTGCGGCGAGAGGCCGAGTTCCTTAGCAATGCGGATAGCGGGAACCTGCATGAGCCCCGCGCCGAGGATGAGTATCCGTTCTCCGTCGAATTCCGGTTTCAGCGTGGTCCCTCCCGCCGCGCGTACGCCTCGAAAGTATCGCCTAAGCGGAGGAAACGGCTCAAGGCCCCCAGTAAGGCCGTGACACGCCTCCCCTTCCGCTCGGGAATGGGAAATCGCTCGGGGTGGTGTCCCGTCACGCGCGTCCGCTCGAGCTTGAATCCGGCGGCCGCGAAGACTTTCCACGCGCTCGCGGGCGAGAGCACGCTGAGGTGATCCGCGGGGCTCGCTCGGAGGAACGCGACAGGATCAGTCCTCCCCGACACGCCCGCGAGATTGGGCGTCGACAGCGCGAGGACTCCTCCCTCCGCGAGGAGCGAATGGCAGGCAGCGAGGGCTCGCTTCAAGTCCCCGAGGTGCTCGGCCACGTACCACATGGTAATGACGTCGAAGCTTTTACCACCTGCGAGGGAAGACGCGTCGACTTCGGGAAAGAAACCGCGCGCCGCGTCGATGCCTTGCGAGCGGAGTCGTTCGACCGCCGCCTCGGCTGGATCGATCCCGGCGACGAGGGCGCCGCGTTCCCGCGCCTCGATGAGGAAGGCGCCGTATGCGCAGCCGACGTCAAGGACGCGCTTCCCGGCGAGGCTCCCCGTCAGGGACTCGATAATCGCGATGCGCTCGGATGCAAAGCCCCTAAGCGTGGGCATGTCCTCGAGATAGGTCCTCCCATATTGCTTGAGGTAGTCTTGGTCGAAATACGTCGCGTCGTATTCTATGCTCGGAGGAGCGGCGCGATGGAGGATCATGGTCCCGCAGGCTGGGCAGAGCCGGTAGCTTCGCTCCGTCTCGCGGAACGCGACGGGCGCGTCTCTGAGACGTCCTGATCCACAGGCGGGGCATGCCGTTGCTCCTTCCGGAGAGTAAATCGGCATCCTGAGCAAGAAATCCGCGAGGCCCGCAGGCCCTCCCCTCATTGATCCCGCCGCGGATCGGCGCAGGCTACCGCGGACGGCCTCCATCGAGGCGTCGATCCGCTTCCCGTTCCCGAACCACCGGGCGAGGTCCCAGGGTTCGGCGGGAAGCGATCCGAGGCTCGGGAATCCGGCAACCTTCGCGAGCTGCTCATGGTAACGGCTTGGGTTGGCGAGGAGGACGGCGCAGCCCGCCGCCGCCGCTTCGTACGCGGAGAGCCCGAAGTGGGTTACCGCGAGATCGAAATCGCCCCAGGCGTTCTTGAGGCCCTTCATCGGTCCGACGACCTCGACGCCATCGGGAGCATCGTCCCTGCCCTCGTCGAGCGGTCCGCGTACCCAGGTCACCCGGGCGCCGGGGAAGAAGGAGCGGAGGCTCCGCGCGGCCCGGATCCCCAGGCCGGCGCGGTCCTCCGCGCCGAAGCTCAGGATGATGCGCTCAGGCGGAGTCGAGGGCTCTCTCCGCGTCTCGGGAAGGTCGAGGAGGCAGAGGGCGTCCGCGTAATTCGCCGGATGGGCGCCCGGGAGGCGGGGAAGGATATCGATGAGGAAATCGAAGCGATCCCTGAAGGGGCCGCCCTCGTCGATCCCGACGATAACGGGATGGCGTTTTGCCAACTCCCAGCTCGTCCTATCCGTCGCATAGAGATCGGTGACGGCGACGGACCATTCCCGGTCCATCGAGGCATCATGAATCCATTCGTCCCGATGGAGTCCGAAGGCCCTCGCTATCTCCTCGCCTCCGCGCGTTCCGCCATTCCCGCCGGGGAGATAAAGCCGCGCCTCCGCTCCGCGTTCCGCGAGGGCCCTCATGAGGTTGATCGAGCGTGCGATGTGGCCCGAACCCCTGCCCCGCTCGACGCAGGGGTAGAGGAGGAAGCCGCGCGGCGTCACGCCCGCTCCGGCGCGCCGAAGTACGCGATCGTCTCGTCGATTCCGACGGGGCGCCCGCGGTGTATAGCATCGAAGAGGGCGTTCACGCGGTCGTAATCGTCTTTTGTATCGACAGTCACCCGGATATCGGGGCGGTCATAAGGGGCGGGGGCCCGGGGGCGCTCGATCCTGAAGCGTTCGGGCCTCCGGTAAAGGAAGGGACAGACGTGCTCGCGCTCGTAGGGATCGGAGGCCTCGGCCTCGGCGGCGAAGAGGGCCTCTGTCCGCACGAGCTCAACGCCGGAGCCGAGCGGGGCCGCGTCGAAAGCAGCGTAGTCCGGCGGGACGTCCGCGCAGCCTGAGCGCTCGATGAGGCGGTTCGCGAGCTCGAAAGAGACAAGCGGATTGTCCCCCGTCGCGCGGACGATCGAATCCGCATCGGCCCGCCTAGCCGCCATCGCGTACCGAGCGAGGACGTCGTCCCGGGGCCCGACGACGACGACGAAGCCCGCCTCGGCGGCGTCCGCCTCGAGGAAGGGAGCGCTCTCGGCGTCGGTCGCGAGAACGTAGGCGTCGGCGTTCACGAGCCTCAGCGCTTCCATGACCCGGAAGCTGAGGCTCCTTCCCGCGAGCGGCATGAGTGCCTTGCGAGGGAGCCTTGTCGAGGATATCCGCGACTGGAGGATGACGGCCCTACGCATCCCGCCCCCAGAGGTCGACCACGGCCTGGGCGTCGGAGAGGAAGCGGTAGCGGTTGAGCGCTACCCATTCCCTCGCTTCCTTGAATTCGCGGAAGGCGCCCTTGAGCCCCGCGCGCGACCTGAGGGCCCAGGGAGCGAAAGCCCCCCATCGGAGCGCGCCCTCGTCTCCACGCTTCCCGGCCTCTCTTCTATGCTTCGGCCTTTCAGATT
>CAZIEI010000121.1:0-10333 GCA_964538705.1 uncultured Spirochaetales bacterium
ATCCTCGATCTTCTTCTTGGAGAAGATATCGCCCGGGATGACCTCGAGATCGCGGAGGATCACCTTGTCCTTGGTCTTGGTGTTGCCACGAACGATGATGTCCGAGATGTGGGCCCTGTCGCGCTCGACGATCTTGATGACGTAGGAGATGGTCAGGGTTTCCTCGTCGCGGTTCTCCATGGGGCTTATCTGGCTGAAGACGTAGCCGTTCTCGAAGTAGAGGTTTCTGACGCGCATGATGTCGGCGGTGATCTTGGATGCGACGAAGAGCCCGTTTTTCTGCAGGAGGAGGGATTGGAGCTTGGCGGTGTCGAAGATTACGTTGCCCTCGAACGTTAATCCGCCGTACTGCCAGACCCTGCCCTCGGAGACCGTGAAGGTCACGTTGGCGAGGCTCCTGTTCTTCTTCGTGTCGTCTTCGAACTCGGCAGACGCGTCGGTGACGGCGGCGTCGGCATAGCCCCTGTCGCGATAATACGCGACGACTTCCGCCTTGCTCTTCTCCACGAGTTCCTCGCGGTATGCGCCGGGGACGAGGAATGCGGGCTCCTTGAGGGATATGGCGCCCTTGAGGCTCTTTTCCGAGACCGCAGTGTTGCCGGAGAACGCGATTTTCTTCACGGCGATGGCGCGGCCCTCGTCGATGACGAAGTAGAGGAGGACCTTCTGGCCGTCGTCGCCGGAGGGTCGCTCTTCGGAGCGGACGGTGGCGGTGGTGTAGCCCTTCTCCACGTAATGCCTGCGGAGGGCGTCCTCATCGCCGGCCTGCCTGAGCTTGTTGCTGAGGTCGCCCGTCTTGCTAGTGACGACGTTAAGGAGCTCTATGGCCTTAAGCCCGTTGTTACCCTCGAATTTGACCGCATCGATAACCGGCCGGGGAACGACCGTGAACCGCACGATGACGGAATCGGGCTCCCCCTCGACGGGGACGGCGGCGGGCGAGGCGGATTCGAAGTAGTCGAGGTCGGTGACGACGCTCTGGAGCTCGAGGAAGAGTTCATCCGAGAATTTCTTCCCGATGAAGGGCTTCACGACTCCTTCGAGGTCCCTGCGCTCGGCTCCGCGCGCGCCAGCGAATTCCACGTCCTTGATAGTCTTGCCAAGGTACCAGGCGTCGCCTTCCTGCGACGCGAGGCCGCTCGCCGCCATGAGTGCGATGACGGCGGCCAAGGCCGCTCGTCGTATCGTTGTCGGCATGGTGGCTCCTTTCTCAATAGGGGATGGACCAGAAAACGCCGATCGACTGGTCTCCGATGAAGAGGCTGTCGCGATGGTCCCATTCGGGCGCGAAGCTATAGAGCAGCCTGAAGAACGGCGTGTTCAATTCGATCAAAAACTCCGGAAAGAGGCCGACGTTACCGATCTCGGAATCGTCGTCCCTCCTGATCTGGGCGATGCCCTGGAAGAAGAGATCAGACCCGAGGTACTTACCGGCGGAGATCGTCGTGCCGTCGAAATAATCCCCGAGAGCGACCCGCCTGTCAATATCTTCGGGGAGGGTGGCCCCGATGAGGATGTTTTGCACGAGGGTTGAGCGGATGGAGAACATGTCGAGGTTGAGGGCATCGCGCACGTTTCCCTCGAATTTCCTCACGATATTGGATTGGGCAAGGAGGTCGCCCGTGGCTCCGCCGACGGTCGAGAGCGTCCGTGCGAGGATCGCGGTAGGCTCCATGTCCTTGGCCTCGTCGGCACTGAATCCGATCGCTTCCTCCCCGAGCATGGCGAGGAGGTCGTTCTGGGGGCGCGACGGGACCGATTCGAGGGTGGGGCTGAACTCCGAGAGCCGCTTGTCGTCCATCCTTAGGATGATGGTGACGGGGCCCGAGTCGTCGCGTTCGCGCATCTCGGCCCTGAAGGAGAGGAAGGGATCGAAGGAACGCTTGCTCTCGTTGAACGCGAGCCGGCCTTCCTTGAGGTAGAAATTACGCCGGAAGTAGGAGACCTCCCCTCCCCTGATTCGCGCCGTTCCCTTCATCGAGAAGACGTCCTTGACCCCGTCGAAGTAGATCGCGAGGGGGGCGGTCGATGGCTCGAGGGCGGCCCTGAGATACGGAAGGGAGCGGGTCGGCCAAAGGAATTCGACCCGCTTGCCGATGGCGAGGCCGAGGTCGATGACGGGCGGGTATGGCTGCGGCCCTGATTGCGTTCCATCCTTAAGGGGGGCGATGAGGATCGAGCCCTCGTCCAGGAATACCGTTCCCTTGAGGGTGAAGTCCTGGCGCTGGAAGAGGAGGTCGAGGTCGAAACGTGCTTTCCCTCCGATATCGACTCCCGCGACCCTGGTCGTGGCGTCGACGAGGGTGCCGGGTGTCGTGGCCGCCTTGACGTTGACCGTGGCTGGAACCCAGCGCTCGAACGCGACGTCGACCGAAGAGAGGATGCCGCCCTTCCCTGAGGGAAGGAGCGTCGTGGGGATGGAGAAGACGTTGTCCACGACGAGGATATCCGAGGAGAAGGGGCCGAAGCCGCCGGGAAGGAAATCGGGCACCGAGCCCGAGACGCCCTCCGCCCTCCCCTTCCCATTGAAGACCGGATCATTGACGCTCCCGGAGAGGCTGAGGGAGCCCGTGATGCGTCCCTGGGTGAAGGAGACGGCCGAGGGACCGAAGAGCGTCCATACCTTCGCGAAATCGAGTGAGAAATCGGGGGCTTCGGCGTGGAGAAGGCCGTCCTTCACGGTGCCGTCGACCCGGCCGGCGATGGGAAGCGGGGAAGCCGATCGGATGCTGAAGCTCCCGTCGCCCCTAAAGTCCATGGCGAGCTCGTTATCGCCACCGCCCCTGAAGGCCATGCCGCTCTCGAGGAATTCTGCGCTGAAGGGCCAGGAAGGTGAACTCACGGGACCGAAGGAGAGGGAAAGGAGCTCCCCGCTCAGGCTCGGCGAAAGGGAATCGCCACGAGTGAGGTCGCCGCGGAGCGAGAGGAGCGATGTGAGCGGCTTCTCCCCGATCGCCATCCGGAACCCTGAATCGAGGGAGAGCTCCCCCGTGGCGGGGGCGTACGAGCCGCGGCCGTCATCGACGCCGAAGGCGAGGTACGAGGCCTTGAGGCCCTTGAAGGAGAGGAGGCCGTCCGTGAAAGAGCCCGAGGCCTTCGCCTCGACGGGCGAACCGAGGATGGAGGCCTTGGAGAGCGCGGCGGTGAAGGCGACGCGGGGAGAGCGGATATCGCCTGAGACCTCGGCTATCGCGTTGACGGAGCCCTTGAGATCGGCGACGCCGAGCCGGGAAAGCGACGCCGATTCCGCGGTGAGGAGGACGTCCATCCGCTCACCCGTCATGCGGCCCTTGAGGCCATAGCGCTCCCCCGCTCCGCCTGAGAGCGCGGCGGCGAGGTCGAGGTAGGCACTGCCCTCGCTGCCCGCCTGGCCGCGGGAGTAGGCCGCTTCGGCCATTCCCTCGAGCCGCGAGTGGGCGTCCTCGAAGGAGAGGCGGTCGAAGCGCGCCCCCCGGGGATCGATGAGGCCGCCGAAGGAGAGCGCGGCCCAGGACGGGATGAGGCCGTTCGTCTGCTCGAGGCGGCCGGATTCCACGACCACGGCGAATTCATTCAGGCTCCGGTAGCGGCCGGTCGATTCGATGCTGAGGAGCGGGGTGAAGCCCGCTAGGGGAAGGGGCATTTCGCGCATCGAGAGGCTGAAGAGCGCCTCTCCCGCCGCATGGGACAGGTGGAGCTCGAGGCCGTGGGATCCGCGGAGATAGAGCTGCTCCTTGCCGTAGACCTCTCCCGAGATCGCATACCGCTGTCCGCGGACGTTCAGCGCTGAGGAGAACTGCGACATGTCGGGCGAGGAGAAGTCGGCGCTCAGGTCGCCCGAGAGCTCCACGCCGTTCCAGAAGAGGGAAAACCTCGAGACGGAGAGCGAGGTGCCCGAACCGGATACCGAGAAGACGCCGTAGTCGCCGGCTTTCTCCCGGTGCGCGAGCACGAGCTGGGGGGCGTTGTACGTGAAGGAGTCGAAGTTCGTGCCGAAGTAGATCACCGAGGAGGCCTTGAGCGACGAGACTGCATTCTCCGCGATGCCGCCCGGGAGGCCGAGGAGGCCTTTGAGGAGGATGTACGCGGGGCCGAGGTCGAACGACGAGAGCGCGAGCTCGCCCTCAACCGAAGGCCGGTCTCCGAGCGCGAGGGTTCCCGTGAGGAGGAGGGGTGGAGGCGCGCCTTCGCCGATAGCCTCGCCCTGGAAGGGCTGGTCGCCCGGTGAGGATCCGCCCTCGGTCGGCAGGTACGCCTTGAGGGTGAAGTCCGAGGCCTCGGGATCCGGCCTCACGGCCGCCTGCACGCCCGTGAATTCCGTCTCCCCGGCGAGGAGGCTCGCGGCGTACGCCGAGACGTACTCCCCTTCCGTCTGGATGATGAAGTCGCCCTTGAGGCGGGCACCGCCCGCGTTCCAGTCGACGGACGCGAGGCCGTCGGGCCTGAGGCCGGGGAGGGAGACGATCCCGGAGTATGAGGCGGTGCCGTCCGGGCCGCTCGCGAGGGCGCGCTCCACGGCCATCGCGTGCTCGTCGCCCCTGAGGGAAAGCGAGATCGAGGTTCCGGCGGGAAGCATGCCGGCGGGAAGGCGGAATTCGCCGTTGACGGCATAGTCGGCCGCGCCCTCACGGAAGGAGCCCGAGACGCTCGCCTTTCCCGTTCCGGTAATCCCGAGCCATCGGGAGAGTTTGGCGTATCCGCCGCGTACCGAGCAGAGGGACGAGGCGCGGAGCCCGTCGAAGGCGAAATCCGCGGAGTAGGTTCCCCGGGCGAGGTCGATCGTGCCCGAGGCGTCGACAGGGGCAGCGTCCTCGATCTTGCGGATGCGGAGGACGTCCCCGTCCTTGTCGATGGAGAAGGTCTGGAGGGCGAGGCTCAGGGACTCAGTCTCGGCGCCGGCGAAGGCTTGGATCCGCGCCGTCGAGAGATCCCGCGAGGCGGTTCCCGATACGCCCAGGCGGCCGAGGATCGGTTCGGCGCCCCTCTTGAGCGCGATCGCGGCGTCGCAGGAAGCGCGGAGGCGGATTCCGTCGTCGCCGAAGGAGCCGTCCGCGACGATGGAGTCGAACCGCGCGTCGACGCCGCCTTCGGAGAACGAAGCCGAGGATCCCCTGATCTTGAAGCGGACGGGGAGCGTCGGAAGGCCGGTTCCGCCACCCTGGAGCCCGGTGAGGACTTCCATGAAGCCCGAGGCTCTAGCCACTCCGAAATCGACACGGGCCCCCTGAACGTTCACCTCACGGACGACGAGCCGCGGCAGGATACCCTTCCCCCGCGCGAGGCCGAGGAAGACCTCCGCACGGTCCGCTCCGAGAAGGAGCGCGTTCCCGGGGCGGTCCCTGAGGACGAGATCCTCGACGCTGATCGAGCGGAGAAGCGACGGTGAGAGCTTAGAATAGACGATCTCGCAGCCCAGCGAGGATTCCAGGCGGGCGATGAGGGCATCGCGAAGGGCTTCCATCCTCCGGGAGAGGGCTTTGACGGCGGGATACAGCCCCGCCCCGGCCGCCGCGACGAGGGCGATCAGGACAGAGAGGGAGAGGGTGTTTTTGCGTTTTTTCGTGACCGGGCCCACATGCTCCAAGGTATCACACCCCCCGCCCTCTCGTAAGGGTTTGCGGCGCGATTAACGCCTTCCGCTGGACGGATTAGCGTCCTATCCGGTACAGTATCGGCATGGTCTTGCGCCGCTTCTTCGTCCTCGAAGGCATCGACGGGACGGGGACCACCACCCAGTTGGAAGCCGTATCCCGCAGGCTCGCGCTCTCCGGGGCTCGGATCCACGTCTGCGCGGAGCCCACGAAGGGCCCCGTAGGGCGGCTCATCCGGGAAGCCCTATCGGGCCGGATAGCTCTCTCCCAGGCCGCCCTCGCCTATCTCTTCGCCGCCGACCGCGAGGAGCACCTCCGAGCCCGGGACGGCGTTCTCGACCGGCTCGACAAGGGTGAGGCCGTCCTCTGCGACCGCTACCTCTTTTCATCCCTTGCCTACCAGAGTATCCAGGACGATCCGATCCTGCCCTTTGTCCTGAACAGCCGCTTTCCCCTGCCCGACACGGTCTATTATTTTTCGATCGATACCCGGACCGCGCTCGAACGCATCGGCTCGAGGGCGGAGCGGGAGATTTTCGAGTCCGCTGACTTCATGGAGCGCGTCCGCGCCCGGTACGACGCCGTCATGGAGCTCTACCGCGGCTCGGGCGCCCGCGTTGTCGACATCGACGCGGCCATGGACCGCGATTCCATTACCGCGAAGATCGTTGATGACGTCCTCGGGCGGCTGCGATAAACCATCGCGCGGCGCTGCCGTTACGCGAAAAGAAGGAGTACCGAGATGATCGCCAAACAATTATCGAAGTCGTCCTGGGTCCTCCACGCCGACGTCATGACGGACGACCTCTTCGAGGGCATCTGGCCCATTCCCGAGGGCGTCTCGCTCAATTCCTACCTGGTCAGAGGGGAGAAAACGGTCCTCATCGACCTCGTCCGGGACTGGAGTGGCGCCGTCCCGGCGCTTACGGGGCAGCTCGGGGAGCTCGGGATCGATCCCGCCAAGATCGATTACCTCATCCTGAACCACATGGAGCCTGACCATACGGGCTGGCTCCGCGATTTTCGGAAAATCGCGCCGCGGGCGCAGATACTCGCCTCCGAGAAGGCCGTGCCGCTCATAAATAACTTTTATGGCATAACCGAGGGGGTCCGCGCTGTCGCTTCGGGCGAGCGTTTGGACCTGGGAGGCGGTGCGAGCCTTCTCTTCGAGATGATCCCCAACGTGCACTGGCCGGAGACCATGGTGACCTACCTCGAAGGGGAAGGCGTGCTTTTCTCCTGCGATGCCTTCGGCTCCTTCGGCGCTCTCAACGGCAAGGTTTTCGACGACGAGCTCGGCCCCGCGGACGTCGAACGCCTCGAACGGGAGTCCCTGCGCTACTACGCCAACATCGTCTCGTCGTTCTCGCTCTTCGTGGAGCGGGCCATCCAGAAGCTCGCGGGCCTGCCCATAAAGGCCATCGCGCCGAGCCACGGCCCGGTGTACCGGAAGGACCCCGGCGGGATCGTGAAGCGCTACGCGGAGTACGCGTCCTGGATGAAGGGAAAGGCGCGGAAGGAGATCTGCGTCCTCTGGGGCTCCATGTACGGGAACACGGAGGCGGGGCTCGCCGCCGTCTTGAAGGGGATACAGTCGGCCGGCGTTCCGTATTCCGTGCGGCGCGTGCCGAACGAGGACGTCTCCTACGCCCTCGCGGACGCGTATAAGTGCTCGGGCATCGTGGTGGGCGCGCCGACCTACGAGTACAAGCTCTTCCCGCCCATGGCCTACGTCCTTGACATCCTGGCCCGGAAGCACGTGTTCGAGCGCAAGGCGTTCCGCTTCGGCTCCTTCGGCTGGTCGGGAGGCGCCCAGAAGGAGTACGAGGCCGCATCCGCCGCCCTCAAGTGGGAGAATCTCCCCGCCGTGGAATGGCCCGGCGCCCCCGACGCGGCCATCCTGGCGCTCCTCGAAACCCGCGGCCGGGAGCTCGCGGAGGCGGTGAAAGCCTCTTAAAAACCGCCGCCGCGAGCCGATAATCGAAGGGATATGCTCCGTAAACGGCTCGCGATCGCCCTCTTTCTCCTCGTCACGGCATCGGCGCTCCAGGCCTATCCGGTCTATTTCAAGGAGCAGTACTACCGCCTCTACCACGTCCACTACGTCCAGTACCCTGACGATTCCATCGAGAATATCTATTACCTCGAACAGGCCATGAAGGCGGATTTCTGCAATCCCCTCTACGCCTACGCCAAGATCGAGGACAAGAAGGAATGGGCCCGCTACCGGGACCTCTTCTCCATGCACATCCTCCTCAAGCTCATCGAGCAGCACCTCATCCTCGGCTCCAAGTGGGACAAGCGCGTCGCTTATTTCTACAACGCGCCCTGGAAGAAGGAGAACCTCGAAAGCCTCGACACCGCGGAGACCTGTTACCGCACCGCCCTCGCCTACTGGCCCGAGGCCAAGCGGCTCGCGCTTCTAGCCATGAAGTCCCGCTTCGTGACGCTGGAGGAAGTACAGTTCTGGGAAACCGAGGCTTATAGGATCGAGAAGGGGCTCCTCGATTACGAGCGCATCATCAAAGAGGAGCTCGACCGGGTCCGCAAGGTGCGCGAGGCCTTCGAATCCATGAACGAGACCACCTACTGACGCGCGCTCAGAGGATCAGCATCGCATCCCCGTACGAGAAGAACCGATAGCCCTCCTCCACGGCTTTCGCGTAGGCGTCAAGCACGTATTCCCTCCCCGCGAAGGCCGAGACGAGCATGAGGAGGGTCGATTCAGGCGTGTGGAAATTCGTAAAGAGCGCGTCCACTGCCTTGAACCGGTATCCGGGGCTGATGAAAATCCTCGTCCTCCCCCGCCCCGCCTTGAGCCCGTCGCCCTCCCAGGCAGATTCAAGCGTCCTGAGGCTCGTTGTTCCCACCGCGAGGACCTTTCGGCCTTCATTCCGCGCCGCCGCGACCTCTCGCGCGATGGAGTCGGGAACCTCGTAGGCCTCTTCGTGCATCTCATGCCGCTCGATGTCCTCCGTGCGGACCGGAAGGAAGGTGCCGAGCCCCACATGGAGGGTAACGAATCCGATGACAGCGCCGCGGGCGCGGAGGGCGGCGAGGAGCTCCTCGGTGAAGTGGAGACCCGCCGTGGGAGCGGCGGAAGAGCCGAGCTCGCGCGCGTAGACGGTCTGGTAGCGTTCCGCGTCGCTGTTCCGGTCCGGGCGCTTGATATAGGGCGGCAGGGGTACGTGGCCGTTCCGATCCAGGTAATCCTCGTCGAAGGAATCGGGGAATTCGAGGAGGATGCCTCCGAGGGTTCCCACCGCCAGGGCCGTCATGCCCTCGGGGAAGGCAATGCACGTGCCCGGCCTGATTCCGCCCTTCCCCTGCACGATGAAGTCCCAGGTTCCGTCGGCCATGCGCTCCGTGAGGAGAAAATCGCGCTCGCGGCCTCTTGGATCGTCCTCGGCGGCTCCGCGGGGGAGGATGCGCCCTGCGATGCGCGCCTTGCGCACGCGGGAATCGTTGAAGATCATGACGGTACCCGGTTCCACGAGGGACGGGAGGTCCGTGACGAGGCGATGTTCGACGGAGGAACGGGAACGATCAAGGACCATGAGGCGTGAGCCGCCGCGGCGTTCCGCGGGCTCCTGGGCGACGAGCTCCGGGGGGAGGCTAAAGGAGAAGTCTTTCGTCTTCATGATGGTACGGGAGGCCCAGGTGCTCGTAGGCCGCCTTGGTGGCGATCCGCCCGCGCGGGGTCCGCGCGAGGAATCCCCCTTGGATCAGGTACGGCTCGTAATAATCCTCGAGGGTCTCGACGGATTCGCCCACGCTGATGGCGAGGGTCTCGGCGCCGACGGGACCGCCGCCGTAGCGGAGGATCACCGCCTTGAGGATCTCGCGGTCCTGCCGCTCGAGGCCCAAGACGTCCACTTCGAGGCGCTCGAGGCCGCGCTCGACGCATGCCCGGTCGATCGCTCCCGCGCCCTCCACCTGCGCGAAGTCGCGCATCCGCCTGAGGAGGCGGTTCGCGATGCGGGGCGTGCCGCGGGATGACATCGAGAGGCGGGCCGCCGCGGCCGCGTCTATCCTGACCCCCAAGATGCCCGCGGAGCGCATGATGATGGATTCGAGGTCTCCGGGAGCGTAATAACCGAAGCGGAGGGATATCCCGAAGCGGCTCGCGAGCGGAGAGGAAACGGAGCCGGGCTTGGTGGTGGCCCCGATCAGGGTGAAGGGCGGGATGGGGATCCTCACCGTGCGCGCGGAGGGCCCCTGTCCGATCACCCAATCCAGCTCGAAGTCCTCCATGGCGATGTAGAGCATCTCTTCGATGGCGGGCTTGAGCCTGTGGATCTCGTCGATGAAGAGGACCGCGCGCTCCTTGAGGGACGTGAGGATGCCCGCGAGGTCCTTGGGCTTGTCCAGGGCGGGCGCGCTCGTGGGCTTCCACTCCACGCCGAGTTCGTTGGCGGCCACGAGGGCGAGAGTGGTCTTCCCGAGTCCGGGCGGACCCACGAGGAAGAGGTGGTCCAGCGCCTCGGCGCGGTCGCGCGCGGCCTTGATGAAGAGGGAAAGGTTCTCTTTGAGCGATGCCTGGCCGAGGAACTCGTCGAGACGGCGCGGCCGGAGGCCCCCCTCGCGTTCATCCTCCGCTGGATCGTAGGCCGCGGCCATGATGCCGGCGGTCGCATCCTCATCGGCGAAGGGATTCCCGGCGGGATGATAATCGTTCGGATCGGAGGCAGTGCGGCGCTTGCCCACGGCCTAGGCGCCCGCCGAGAGGTCGAGGAGGGCGCGGCGGAAGATCTCGCGCTCCC
>CAZIEI010000122.1:0-10224 GCA_964538705.1 uncultured Spirochaetales bacterium
TCTGACAAAGAAGGGCAACGCGGAGGTCGGCGGCGACTTCTACGACGACCACCTCTGGCTCGTTCTCTCCGTCTGCGCCTACATCAAGGAATCAGGCGACTACTCCATCCTGGACGCGCCCTGCGGTTACGCCGACAAGTCCTACGAGGGCGGCGCGCGGAAGGAAAGCCTCCTCCACCACCTCGAGACGTCCATCGCCTATACCATGAAGAAGCGCGGGCCCCACAAGCTGCCCCTCATCGGGCACGCGGATTGGAACGACTGCCTCAACCTCAACTGCTTCTCTACCGAGCCTAACGAGAGCTTCCAGTGCGCGGGCGACGTGAAGGACTCCAAGGCCGAGTCCGTGATGATCGCGGGCCTCTTTCTCTACGCGAGCAGGGAGATGGCTGCGCTCTACCGTTCGATGAAGAAGGAATCGGAGGCGTCCCGCATGGATGCGCACTTCGCGGAGATGCTCGAGGCCGTGGAGAAGGAGTCCTGGGACGGAGCTTGGTACACCCGCGCTTTCGACGCCGCCGGAAAGCCCGTGGGCTCCAAGGAGAACGCGGAGGGACAGATCTTCATCGAGAGCCAGGGCTGGTGCGTGCTGGGCGGCGCGGGCAAGGACAACGGCCGCGCGCGGAAGGCGCTCGAGAGCGTCCACGAGCGGCTCTTCACGAAGAACGGCGTCATGCTTCAGCAGCCCGCGTACTCGGAGTACCACGTGGAGCTCGGCGAAGTCTCCTCGTATCCCCCCGGCGTCAAGGAGAACGCGGGCATCTTCTGCCACAACAACACCTGGATCAACCTGGGCTGGTGCCTCCTCGGCGAGGGCGATCGCGCGCTCGAGTACTACCTTTCCATCTGCCCCTCGGCCAAGCTTTCTCAGATCGACACCTACCGCGCGGAGCCCTACGTCTACGCGCAGATGATCGCGGGCAAGGACGCGGTCTGCTTCGGGGAAGCCAAGAATTCCTGGCTCACCGGGACGGCTGCCTGGACTTTCCTCTCAATCAGCCAGGGCCTCCTCGGCATCAAGCCCGCCTATGCGGGGCTCGAGGTGGATCCCTGCATCCCCAAGGCCTGGAAGGGCTTCACGGCCACGAGGAAGTTCCGCGGTGATACCTTCCTCATCGAAGTGAAGAATCCGAACGGCGCATCGAAGGGCGTGAAGGCGCTGACGGTGGACGGAAAGGCCGTTCCGGGGAACGTCATTCCCATCATCGGGGACGGGAAGGAGCACCGCGTCGAGGTGACGCTCGGCTAGGTTGGAGCGGCCCGGGCTTACACGTTTCGCACGGGCAGCGCCCGATCGAACCGATGAAATGGAGGGAAGGCGATGAATCAGACTGAACTCTTGAAGGCGTACGCCTCGGGTCCCGATAGGCTCGAGCGGTCGCTCGAAGGGGTGAGCCCCGCCATCCTCGTCCGACGGCCGCCGTACGATGGCGCGTGGACAATCAAGGAGCACGTCATCCACCTTGCCGACAGCGAGGTCAACAACTTCGTGAGGCTCAAGTCCATCGTCGCTCAGCCGCGCTCCGAATGCTACGTCATGCAAGAGGATGACTGGACGCGAAACATCGCCCGCAAGGATGAGGATCTGGGGAAGTACCTGCGCTTGTTCCGGCTCGTTCGGGAAATCGCCGCGGATTTCGCGGCGGGAGAGATCGACTCGAATCAGGAATGGTTCGTGAGGACGTACAAGGGCGAGACGCGCAGAATCGGCATGCGCGAGGACCTGGAGCTCTACGCGCGCCACGTCGATTTCCACCTCGAGTACATCGAGCGGATCAAGGCCGCGGGGGCATAAGCGGGAACGCGCAGTGCTTTAGCGCGGATGCAGCGTCAGACCGGGCGAATGTGGCGTTAGGCTGCGCGGACACCGCGTCAGGCCGAGCGGCCGCGACGTCACGCGATCATTTCCTAATCCGATACTGCTCCCAAGCGCCCGGATCCTCCTGCCCTAGTCTCCAGAAGGCGATCCTGTCGACGTTTTTCGCCGCGTAGAGCCTGAGACGCTCACCGATAGACGCCGCGTCATCGAAGTAGACTTCCACCTGCACCGTCTCTTCATAGGCGAAATAGGAGACCCCTTCGCGCCGTTCCGTGGGCGTTATGCCTTTCTCCTTGAGGAGCTTGTCCACGCTTGAATTCTTATACGCCTTGGCGGGATTTACGCTCGCCCAGGCGCGGCCGTAGAAGGGCGCGCCCATGACGAGCTTCCCGGGGCTGATGACCGAGCGGGCATACTCCGCCACGCGTCCGCACCACCCGAGGGAGGCGACGGGGCCGGGAGAGCTCCCGCTCCAATGCTCGTCGTAGGCCATGATGATGATCCTGTCCGCCACGGCCGCGATGGCGGCGTAGTCGTAGGCCTCGACCACCCTGCGCGTGCGTGCGGGGACGGCGACGCTGAGCGTCTTCCTTCCGATGCGGATCTTGAGCGATTTGAGGAAGGACAGGAAGTGCGCCTTGTCTCCAGGGAGGACTGCTTCGAAGTCGATCTGCACGCCGCTGTAGCGCTTAGCCTCGGCCTCGAGGGCGTTGAGGAGCTTTTTCCGCTCGTGCGATCCCGGACGGAGGACGAAGTGCGTGAGTGCCCTGTTGCTCGTCTCCGCGACCACGAGGTGTATCTTTCCCGCGAAGGGCTTGAGGCGCGCGGGATCGGGGAGGCCCGTGAGTTCGCCCGAACTCGAAAGCCCCGCGCCGAAGTAGCCTATGTCCGTGATGGGGAGGCCCGGTTTGAGGAAAGACTCCTCGCCGACCATGAGGTATGCCCAGGATTCCTTGAACGAAGGGGGAGGGGGACTCTCGGCGGGCGAAGGAGAGGGAGACGGCGAGGGTGACGGAGACGGCGGGGGCGTCGCGTCCGGGGAATCGTCGGCCCACGGCCATGAGGGCGGAATCCCGCTCGCTCCCGGAACCGCGGCGACGGAGACGGACGGCGCCGCGGTTGATGCGGCGATCGGCGATCCTCCGTCTCCGGGCTCCGGAACGGCCCCGCCCGTCGTGGCGCAGGCCGCGGCCGCGGCGAGCGCGATGGCGCAGGCGGACAGGAACGCGAGGGCCGTTCCCGTCCGCGGGGCGCGGGCCGGCTCGCGGACCTCGGTCAGGCGGTGCGTCACTCGGCGAGGAGGGTCCCGAAGGAACGGGCCGGGAGCTCTATGGAATAGGCCTTATCGTTCAGCTTGATGTTCATCTTCCTGGCGGTCGACCTGGCGTTCATGAGCACCACCGCCTTGCCTCCCGAGGGCAGGACGAAGGCGAGGGCGTCCCTCGTCCCGTCGGCCTCGAGCCTGCGGGAGCCGGGGGGGAGGAAGCGGCTGAACGAGGAGAACGCGTAATACATGGGCGTGTAGCGGACCGTGCGCGCTTGAGTGTCCACGACGATGGGCGAGTTCTGCGGCCAGGGCCGGGACGCGTCTATGCTTTTCCCGTTCTGGTCCAGCACGATGTTCCACGCGGTGTAGAGGCTCGCGTCCGCCGCCAGGTAGTCGCGCATGAGGCCCCAGGTGTAGGCGGCGTACTTAAAATCGTTCTGCGGCTTGTCGGAGTCGAAGCCGGGTTCCCAATGGTGGTTTCCGCAATCCGTCTCCGTGTGCCAGACGGGGAGCTCGGGCATGGAGTCCTTGACCTCGCTTACCATGTCGAGCCCGCTCCACTGGAGGCCGAGGACCTTCACGTACTTCCGCGCCCCGGGATCGGATAGCGCGGCCATCGCGTGGGCGCGGTTGTTCCCCTGGTTGAAAGTGCCGAGCATGACGCCCGCGCTCGAACCGCTCCGCTCGAGGGCGGGGCCGAGGTGGTCGCGTATGAAGACCAGGTACTGCTCGGGGTCCCACTTGCAGGAGGGGTAGGCCGTGAGGATGTACGGCTCGTTCTGGACGGCGACGGCCTCGATCTTGATCTTCTCCGCGCCGTAGGCCTCGGCGAACTTTACGAGGTAGAGGGCGTACGCGGCGTAGGCCTTGGGATCATCGAGCATCTGGCCGGAATCGTAGCTATTGTTGGTCTTGAGCCAGGGAGGGGGCGACCAGGCGGAGCCCCAGAAACGCATGGAGGGGTTCAGGGCCTGGGCCGCCTTGATGTAGGGGATGAGGGCTTCGCGGTCGCGCGCGATGCTGAAAGAAGCCATGGACCAGTCGTTCTCGACGGGCGCGAGGCTGTAGCGCGAGAGCGCGTAGTCGCTCGAGCCGATGGGAATGCGATTGAAGACGAGCGAGAGGCCCTTGCCGGGAAGGAAGATGTTCTCGAGGACGGTCGCCCTGTCTTTCGGGCTGAGCGCCTTGAGGGCGTCCCATCCCTTCTCGTTGAACGCGCCGCCGAAGCCCTCGAGCGCGGGGCCGACGGCCTTGTCGTGGACGACGAGATCCGTATTCCCGCGCTTCCCCGGCTTCACGGAGAGCTTCTTGAATTCCGAACCGTCCGTGCTGACGCTGAGCCGGGGGGCCTTCCCGTCGGCGCAGGCGGAGAGCGAAAGGAGGAGGGCCGCCGTCGCGGCGATGATCCTCGTCGCGCGCGGGGAGCGCGCGGTGCGTATCTTCTTGTCGAGATGCATGATGTACCTCCGGATCGGGCGGCGCGCGCCGTCCGATCCGTCGATTATACATGAAAGGTCCGCGAGGAGGAAGCTCGAACGCGCGATCTACGGTTCACGCGTTGCATGCGGAGGATGCGCATTGAATGCGGAGGATTCGCGGAAGGCGAGTTCCGGATCAGCCCGGGACCGGACCCGCCTGCGCGGCTTTTTTGCGGCGCTTCGCGTCGTAGGCTTTGGCGTCGGCGGCCGAGATGATGTCGGGAAGGACGGCTCCTTCGGCCGCGAACGTCTCGTAGCCCACGGAGAGCGAAAGCGGGACCGCGCCGCGCGACCGCACATTGCGGGCCTTGAGCGCGGACTCGAGCCTCCTAAGCGCGTCGTCCGCCCTTCCCGGCTTCCCGTCCGTGGCGAGGACGCAGAATTCGTCGCCGCCCATGCGCGCCACGATGTCCGACTTCCTAAAGGTGCGCTTGAGGATGAGGGAGGTCTCCTTGAGGGCTTCGTCGCCGCGCGCGTGTCCCTCCGCGTCGTTGATGTCCTTGAGGCCATCCATGTCCGCGTAATAGAGGACGCAGGCGACGCGTTGGCGCGCTGCCTGGGCCACCGCCTGGGCCGCCATGACCATGAAACCTCTCCTGTTGAGGAGCCCGGTGAGCTCGTCGTGGTGGGAGAGGTCCGAGAGGCGGGCGTTGAGGCTGAAGAGGGCGCGCGTGAGGAGGACCCCGTAGTAGACCATGCCGAGCTGGAGCGAGAGGTTCTCGTAGAGCATGCCGACGTCGCGCCCGACGCCGAAGGCGACGGTGCCGAACTGGCGCTCGATGTAGAAGAGGGGCTCGAGGACCACGGCGCCGGCGTCCGCCTCGAGGAAGGGAGGGAGGGCGAGAGAGCTCGGATACGGCGTCTCGCGGCCGCGGCGGGGCAGGTCCCGCCCCTGGGCGTCGACGGCAAGGAGGACGCGCGACTCCGGCGGGGGCGTCCATTCGCTTCCTTTCGCGTGCACCACGGCCTCGGGATAAAGGGAGATCACGAGGAAGGAGGGACCGAGGTTGCGCATCTCGCCTCGGAGGAGGGAGACGAACTCCTCCTCGTTCCGCGCTTGCGCGATGAGGTTCAGCGAGTCCTGCTCGTCGGAGAGGGCTGAGAGGCTTTCCCTGAGCCGCGCGGACCGCCTGCGCCCGCTCGTCTCGACGGCGAGGAGCCTCGCCCGGGCTATGATGGCGTCCTTCGCGGCCTCGCCCGCGGACGAGCGGAGGGGGGAGGATTCGAGGAGATCGAGGGAGGGCCGCCACGCCGCGTCGATCCCCGCCTCGTCCCCCTCCTCCTCAATGGCCCCGCCGAGGGTCGCGAGGAAGGCGGCGCCGTCGCCCGAGGTGAGTGAGGAGACGAGGGCGCGTACAGTCGCGATGAATCGATCCTCGCCCAGGGATGAACGGTGCCTGAGGGCGGAGAGGGCGGCTACCGCCCGATCGGCCGCGCTCGATCCTTCCGCGGTGGCTGCGCCGTCCGCCTCCTCGTGCGCCGCACCGCTTCCCGGGCGGCAGCCGCAGCTATAACGGATCACCGCCTCGGTGCCAAAGACCGTGCAGGGGGGCGGGGTCCGGCCGGAGACGATGGCCGCCGCGGCTTGCGCCGCGCTCCGCGCCATCGCCTGCACGGGCTGCCTCACGGTGCTGAGCGGGACGTCGGAGAAGGCGATGGTGTCCGCGTCGTCGAAGCCCGTCACCGCGACGTCGTCGGGCACCGAGAGCCCCGCGGAGCGGATGGCCTCGATCGCCGCCTGCGCCATCTCGTCGTTCGCGCAGATGACCGCCCTGATCGCGCCGCGGCGCCGTTCGAGCAGGCTTTCCATGCATTGTCGTCCGGACCAGCGGGTATAGTCGCCCTCGACCACCAGCGAATCGTCGATCCGGACGCCGTTCGCTTCGAGGGCTGACCTGATAGCCAGGGTGCGCTCGGCGGCTTCGATGTTCGGCGCCGGGCCGGTGATGAGGGCGAAGTCGCGGTAGCCATGGACGAGGACGAGGTGGTCGACGAGGCCCTGGAGGCCGGGACGGCAATCGATGGCGATAGAGCAGTCCCCTTCCACCCGCGCATTGAGGTGCACGGCGGGGATGCCTCGGAAACGCGACCTGAAGCGCTCGAAGGCGACGGTGTCGAGGTAGTTGCGGACGCTGGAGGTGCATATGATGAGTGCGTCTACGTTTTCGGGCCGGGCGAAATCTATGATGACGTTGTGCTGGTATTGATTGCCGTATGGGGCGTCGATCCCGCGCGCGGGGAGGAGGAGCGTCCGGATGCCGAGCCTTCCCGACTCGGCTACGATGGAGCGCCAGATGGCGTCGGAATATCCGGAACCGAGCTCCGTGAGGATAACGCCGATCGTCGGATTGCGTTTTTTAATCATCATCATCGCCCCTCAGGCTCTCGAGCCGCGCGGAACGCGTCCATGCCGTAGTATAGAGCCACTTCTCGCCCCGCGTCAAACCCCGGAGCGGGCACGGCGGGAAGGGCGGGACCGGGGCGGCCGGGCTTCCGGCTTGCCGCCCCCGGGAGAAGCCGGCGCCCCGGCTGAGGGAATCAGCGGAGCCGGTCGACTACCTTGAGGCCGACGCGATCGGCGATCTTGAGGCCGTGGGCGAGGTCCTGCACCTTGAAGATGACCACCGCGTTCTGATTGGACTGGCCGAGGGAGGCGTAGAGGTATTCGATGTTGACGCCGTTCTCGGAGAAGACCTTGAGGACCTTGGCGAGGGAGCCGGGCACGTCCTCGAGCTCCACGCCGATCACTTCGGTAGCGCGTGCCGTGTACTTCTTCTCGTGGAGCACGAGGAGGGCCTTCTCGGGATCGTCGGCGATGATCCTCAGG
Organism: uncultured Spirochaetales bacterium; assembly: GCA_964538705.1. Lineage (GTDB taxonomy): Bacteria > Spirochaetota > Spirochaetia > Treponematales > JBGSOB01 > CAYNQK01. Next base: position 7,392 of record CAZIEI010000122.1, read on the forward strand.
ATGCCGAAGTCGGCGGTATCGGCGATGGTGAGGGCCCTGAGGTTCACCTTGGCCTCGGCGAGGACCGCGGTGATCTCGGCGAGGCGCCCGGAGCTGTTCTCCACGAACACGGAAATCTGCTTGATACCCATCATTTGCTCCCTTCGTAGAGGTTGCGCTTGTCGATGACGCGCTGGGCCTTTCCGGCCTCGACGCGCGGGATGGACTTGGGCTCCACGAGCTTGAGGTTCACGGTGATGCCCAGTTCCTGCTTCATGCTGTGCTCGATCGAGGAACGGAGGCGCTCGATGTCCCCGGTCTCGTCGGAGAAGAGGCCCTCGGACATCTCGACCCTCACCTCGAGCTCGTCCAAGTGGTCCGCTCCGCGGTCCACGATGATCTGGTAATGCGGCTCCACGCCCTCGGCCCTGAGGAGAACCTGCTCGATCTGCGTCGGGAACACATTCACGCCGCGCACGATGAGGAGGTCGTCGGTCCTGCCCATGATGCGGTGCATTTTCACGGTCGTTCTTCCGCATTTGCACGCGCCGCGCATGAGGTAGGTGATGTCCCGCGTCCGGTAGCGGATGAGGGGCGTTCCCTCTTTGTCCAGGGTCGTGAAGACGAGTTCGCCCTTCTCGCCGTCCGGGAGGACCTTTCCGGTCGCGGGGTCGATGATCTCGGGGTAGAAGAAATCCTCCATCACGTGGAGGCCGTCGTGCACTTCGCACTCGTTGGAGACGCCGGGACCCACGATCTCGGTGAGCCCGTAGATGTCGAAGGCCTCGAGGCCGAGCTTCTTCTCGATGTCCTTCCGCATCTCGTCCGTCCAGGGCTCGGCGCCGAAGATGCCCGCCTTGAGGCCGATCTTGGACGGGTCGATACCCTCCTCCTTGGCCACGTCCGCGAGGTAGAGGGCGAAGCTGGGCGTGCAGGTGAGGATCTTGGTGCCGAAGTCGCGCATGAGCATGATCTGGCGCTTGGTGTTGCCCGAGGACGCGGGGATGATGTGCGCGCCGATCTTGCGTGCGCCGTAGTGCACACCGAAACCACCCGTGAAGAGCCCGTAACCGTAGGCGTTCTGGATCACGTCGTCCTTGCTGGCGCCCGCCATGGAAAGGCAGCGCGCCATGGATTCGCCCCACATGTCGATGTCGTGGATGGTATAGGCGCCGACGACGGGCTTCCCCGTCGTGCCCGAGGAGGAGTGGAGCTCCTCGATCTCGCTCTTGTCCACGGCCAGGAGGCCGTAGGGATAGGTTTCCCTGAGTTCGTCCTTGCCGGTGAAGGGGAGCTTCGAGATGTCGTCGATGGATTGGATGTGCTCGGGCAGGAGTCCCGCCTTTTGCATCTTGTTCCTGTAGAAAGGGACCTTGGCGTAAACGCGGTGAAGGAGTCGCTTGAGGCGCTCGCCCTGAAGGCTTCTCATTCGTTCAGGAGACGCGCACTCGACTTCCGTATTCCAGATCATGGAAATCCTCCGGTCCGCGCCCGCGGAGGGGCGGGTTTCGCGGCGTTTTCCTTGTTATAGGGGGAGGGGAGTCTCTTGTCAAGCGAAAGAACCGGGGCCGGACCGGGGGAAGCGCGGCCGATGCGAAAAAAGGCCGCACCGGAGGGCGGCCTCGTTAATTCAAGCGAAGGAACCTATCAGTCGACGACGATGTCGGGGTAGGCGTTCTTCACGGCGGCCTTGAAGTCATTGATCGCCCGATCCTTGGACTTCTCGTCGTTCACGAAAGCGGCCTGCTGCTCGATCCAGAGGGACTCGATGATCCGGTCGTAGGCGGAGAGGTTCTTGGCGTTGACGCCCTTTGCCATTTCGACGAAGGCGGCGTAGTGATTTTGCCCGCCGAGAAAGGGCTCGGAGTAGTCGCCCTTGATATTCTCCAGAACCCTGAGGTCGGAGACGAGGTCGCCGGTGACCCTGGCCCACCACTCGAGTAACTCAGGATCGGTCGCGAAGAAGCGCACGAGCTCCTGGGCTTCCTCGCGGACCTTGGTGCCCTTGCGGACCGCGACCCAGGTGCCGCCCCAGAACCAGGGCGCCGGGCCTTGGATCATGCCCCAGTCACCTGCGGTGTCGGAGCTGCCGTCTTCGGTCATGGCATTGGGTTTCAGCACGTAGTGGAGGCCCCAGGTGGAAAGGAAGTAGCCGAACACTTCGATGTCATTGCCCTTCTCGTCCTTGAGTCCGTCCCTCATGCCGGCGAACCAACCATCGCCCCACTGGCCCTGGCGGCCTTCGTAGCCCTTGTCATGGAGGATCTTGGCATGGTCGAGGAACTCGAACATGAGGGGATCGATTTTGAGCTTGCCGTCGACGACCCAGGGATCGGCCCTGTTGGCCAGATAGACATGGAAGATGTCGCCGAGGGAGGAGACGATCACGCACTCGCCGCCGGATTTCTGCTTGAGTTCCTCGGCTGTGGCGAGGAAAGCGGCGTTGTCGGCGAGCTTCGCCTGGACGACGGCCGGATCATCACTGCCGAGGTACCGCTTGGCGAAGGAGCGGCGATAGAAGAAGGCGCCGGGGGCGATCTGCCAGGAGAGTCCGACGACCTTGCCGGCCGCGTCGGTGCAAACATCGAGGGTGTACTGGGCGGAATCGGCATAGAATTTTTTAAGATCGGAGAGATCGTCCAGATAGCCGGTCCCGACGTACTCCTTCACGTAGGCGGACTCGAGTGCGAAGACGTCCGGAGCATCCTTGCCGGACTGGAGGACTGGGTCGATCCTGGACTGGTATATGTCACTGGGGATGAGGACGTATTCGATTTCAATCTTCTTGCGATCGTAGGACGGGCTCTTCTTATAGTACTCGAGCATCTGACCGACCTCGTTGGTGAAGGACCAG
>CAZIEI010000123.1:0-8358 GCA_964538705.1 uncultured Spirochaetales bacterium
CGGCTAACGCTCGTTTCGCTCGCTATACTTCGTTCCCCCTCGCCGCGGGCTCCTAACGCTCCACTTCGTTGCGCTGAGCCTACGGCTCGGCGCGGGGGCGGAGCGTGAGTTTTACAATGTGCGCGAGGTTGACAAGGGGCTCGGGGGGCGGCTACTATGAGCGCGCATCAAATTTAACGGAGGCATTGTGGCGAAGGAAGAAGCGATCGAGGTAGAGGGCGTCGTCAAGGAATCCCTCCCGAACACCATGTTCAGGGTGGAGCTCAAGAACGGGCACGTCATCCTCGCCCACCTTTCTGGCAAGATGCGCAAGCATTACATCCGCATCGTTCCCGGAGATTCGGTGAAAGTCGCCCTCTCTCCCTACGACCTCAATCGCGGCCGCATCATCTACCGGGAGAAATAACCTCCCCTCCCCCAGCCTCCCCGTCCCGCATCCATCCCCTGGTCCCGTCGCGGAATTCCCATAATATCCAGCGCTCTCCCGCATCGTTCTCAGCTCGGGACAGCGGCGAGCCCTGACCCGCTCCCGGAGAGAGGGGAAAGGCCCGAGACGACGAATCGGGCACGGGATAGAGGATCGTGCCCGCGGGGAATTCCCCGGACGCCGCCTCGCCCGCCGCCCGCTTCCCGGGCCTCGCCATGAGGATGAAAGCGATCCCCAGGCATGCGACGCCGGCCAAGGCGGACACAACGGCCCCTCGGGAGCGGCGCGGGCGCTTCCGGAGGAAAAGGACCGAAGAAGCGATACCGGAGGCGCCTGCGAGCGCGAAGATGATCCACAGGAGGGATATTCGCGCCCCGGCGGACGACTCCCCTCCTCCTGCCGCGCTCGCGCTCGGGATCGTTCCTCCCTCGGCTTCCTCCGCAAAATCGATGACAGGTATCTCGATCCGTTCCCCCGCCGCTTCGGCGATGAGGGTACCCGCCCGCGCCGCTCTGACCGGATACCGCACGATGATCTCGCCGCCCTCGAGGACGATCCTCGTCGGCTCGCCGATGATCTCCCCGCCGGAGACTATCCGGGGTTCGTGAAACCGAGCCAAACCCGCCGCCGTTCCTCGCGCTTCAATGAACGTTATTCCCCCCGGCACCGCCTCTGATCGGTCGAAGCGGGCGCTCGCGCCCAGGCTCGTCGTTTCCGTCAGGGGAAGCCGCCGCGCGTCGGATGAGGGTTCAGGCGGCGGCCGATCCCCTAACCGAGCGGGGAATTCGAGGACGCTCCCGTCTCCGTAGCGCGCCGCGATGCGCGGTGGCCGCGCTTCTTCGCGCCATGCCTCCGAGAAAAGGACGAGGGCCCTGAGGCCCTGTTTTCCATCCCGTCCGCGCATCGGTTTGAAGGATGCCTGTACGACAGCGACGCCGCCCTCCACGCACGAGATCTCGGGAAAGGCCGAAGATTTGGTTCCGACAGGGAGGAGGTACTCCGCTTCCATGTTCGGTCCCTCTCCATCCACGGGGCGATAAGAGAGGAGCGCGATGGCTCGGTCCGCAGTGTTCCGCGCGCTCGCCGCATCCTGCGCGCTCGACGCATCCTGCGCGCTCGACGCATCCTGCGCCATCGCCGCCGGGCCGAACGCGATCATGCACGCGAGCAGTACGACGCTAACCGCTTCAGTAATCCGGCCCATCGCCCTCTTCCTCCCGTTCCGCTGACGAGAAGGTTCCCGTCATCGCGGCCCTCACGAGATCGAATTCCTCCTCGGCCTCGCCGCCGAGCCCGCGAGAGCGCGCCTCTGAGCGCTCAATCGCGGAGTTCTCGCGCTCCGCCTCCATGCGCTCCCAGGCGAATTCGAGATTGGCCCTCGCGGCAGCGTCGCCGGGCCTATCCTCGAGGCAGGACCGGAAGGCCTTCCACGCGGCGAAGTAGCTCCCCTCCGCATACCGCGCGCAACCGAGGTTATAGAGGAGGTCCGCCTTGTCCCTTTCCGAGGCGTCTTCGATGGCGCGCTCGAGGATGTCCGCGGCGAGGGCAGGTTCGCCCGCGGAGAGGTAGGCCGCAGCGAGGTCGTACCGCGCTACTGCGGCGTCCTCCCGTCCGAGCCGCGGAATGGCTTCGAGGAGAAGGGCGGCCGCGCCTTGGTCGTCGCCCGCCGCATTCAACGACACCGCTCGCGCGACGAGAGAGGCTCCCCTCGCCCGTCCGCAGGAAGATATGCCCGCCGCGGCGAGAAGCGCCATCGTCACCGCCGCCGAACGGGCTTTCTCGCGGGCGCGGCGCCTCCTTCCCCGGAGCGGCGACTCTGGAAGGACGCGGGAGAGGAATGCTAAGAGGGCGGAGGCGAGGATGAAGGGCCCCGACGAGACGCGCGAGCGTTTGACCGCGGCGCCCCCCTTCTTCGCCATCGACGCGAGGCCGCTCCATACGCCGCGGACGGCGCGGCCGTCCTCCTCGGCGGCGTACGCGCCGGAGGTCCGTTCCGCGAGCGTCCGGAGAGATGCAGATCGGCGCTTGTTGATCCTCCCCGTCCGCCCCTCTCCCGCGAGCCGCGAGCCCTCCTCGGTGCCGAACCCGACGATGAAGAGCGGGACACCCGAGTCCGCGAGCCTGCGGGCCGCCGATTCGGCTTTCCCCGCGAGATCGTCTCCATCCGTGAGGAGGAGAACGGCCCTGCCGGTCGCCGTTTCAGCGTCGAGCGCCCTCAGGGCCTCGACCAGGGCGGTCCCCAGGTCAGTGCCACGAGCGCTCAGGCTTTCGCTCGCCGCTGATTCGATGGCCGCGTCCAGCCAGTCGCGCTGATCCGAGAGGGGGAGGATCGTGGCCGCGTCACCCTTCGCGAGCACGAGGGCGAAACGAGCGCCTTGAAGCTCTCCGGCCGCCTCGCGCGCGAGCGCCTTGGCCCGGGAGAGCCGCGTCGATCCCCGGTCGTCCGCGAGCATCGAGCGGGAGACGTCGATGACGACGGCCACGTCCAATCCCGCGCTCGGCTCCCTCACGAGGACCGTCCCGAGACGCGGCCCCGCGATAGCCAGTACGAGCGAAACGAGGGATGCAACGCGGAGCGCGGAGCGCGCCGCCGTCCTCCCCGGTCGCGCTCCCTCCATGCCCCAGAGGGCGCGGGCGCCCCTCACGCGGACGAGCGCCGCGCGCGTCTCGAAGGCCGCAATGGCGACGACGCCCGCGAGGAGCCAGAGGAGTTCCGGGCGCTCGAAGCGGTTCACGGCCCCACTCCTGCCGCGAGGGCGATGATCCTCGAGAGCGCGAGGAGAGCGAAGGAGACGGCCGCGAGGGGGAGAGCGAGACCGGATCCGGGAGCGGCCTCCCTGAAGGATCCCGAGGGCGCGGCATCGCCTAAGAGCTCGGCGCGCGCGATCGGAAGCGCGTCGGGCGAATCCGCGCGGAGAAAAGTCCCGCCCGCCGCGCGAGCCACTGCTTCGAGCCGACGCTCGTCGAATCCGGAAACATAGACTCCCTGGACGCTCTCGCCGGTCCCGGGGTCCTGGTATTCGATGCCGGATTCGCCCGCGCGCCCGATGCCCAGGATCAAGAGGGGCGTGCCGGAACGCGCGAAAAGCTCGGCGGCGCGCTCGGGACTCACCGATCGTTCGTTGTCCTCCCCGTCCGTGATCACGACGGCGAGTCGCGAGGGGGCGCGGGACCGCTCAACGCCGAAAAGGGCCCCGGCCATTCCCAGCCCCAGGTCCGTCCCCTCGCCGAGCATGCCCGGCTTAAGCGAGGCGAGCCGCGAGAGGAGGTAGGAGCGGTCCTCCGTCGGAGGCGAGACGAGGGCCATCTCGCTCGCGAAGGCGATGACTCCGAGCGAGGCGTTCCCTCCGGATGACGCGAGGTCGCGCACCAGCGAGAGGGAGGCCTCGAGCCTGCTTCTCCCGTCGTGGTCCGCCGCCATGCTCGGCGACACGTCGATCGCCAACATGATCTCGGGTCCTCGCGAGAGGTAGAAACGCTTCCGCTCCCCCGCCCCCGGCCCTGCGAGCGCGAGGACGCCCGCTGCGAAAGCGAGCCAAAACAACAGCGAGGACGCGCGGTCGAGCCAGGCCCTCGCGCCGCGGCCGCGAGTGAAGGACCCCCGCGATGAGGAAAGCGGGAAGGCCCGCGCAACCGATCCGGGAAAAAGGAACCGCGCGAGAGCCGCGACGAGGGGAAGCGCGAGGAGGAGGAGCGCGGCCGGCCGTTCAAAGGGCATCGTAGCGCTCCTCCATCCTGGCCACGGCGCTGAGCAGGGAATTGGCGTCTGACGTACGCTCGCCCCGGTCCGAGGAAAGGGCCGTGAAGCGCACGAGGTCCGATCTCTCGAGGATGCGCGACACTTCGACTGCGTCGTCGCCGAAAGCCGCCGCGCCAGCGCGCCCCGCCGCCTCCGCGGGCGTGAGCGATGCCGCTCCCTTTCCACATCGCTTGAGCGCGTACCGCCTGAACGCGGCGCTAAGGTAATCGTAGAAGATCCGCGGATCGCCGTCGTCCCTTCGTTTCAATGCGATCCGGACGTCGTGGCTGAACCGCGCGTAAGGGCGCTTCTCCCTGATCCTCCGCCCGAATCTCCGCGCCCAGGGTAGGACGAACGAATGGAACCCGATGGCGGCGAGCGCGGCCACGGCGAAGAGCGCGAAGGCCGACGCGATCATCGCGCGCGTCCCGCGGAGGAGCCTGAGGGGGCGCGGCGGAGCGAGTCCCGCACCGGTCGCGCCGATGTAGGATTCTGCGCGGAGGGCGAAGGGACCGAAGCGCGAGTTCCCCGAACCGAAGGCGGGGACGGTGAAGGCGCCTGGCCTCCACGCGACAAGCTTGAGCCTGAGCTCGCTCCCCTTCGCGCCGTTTCGGACGGCCTCCAAGGAGAGAAAGCTCGTTTCCTCCCCTGAGGCGGGCGGCCGGGGCGTTTTTCCATCCCAGCCTTCGGGTAGAGGGAGGCGGAGCTCGACGACGTCGCTCGGGTAGAAAACCGGCGGCACGATGGTCGCGCCCGCAGGCAGGTCCGCGAGCGTGTCCCGCGCCCGTTCTTCTTCCGCGCGGAGACTCCCACCCCCTCCGATCCCCAGGACGAACGCTGACATCCATGCCAGAAGGACAAAAGCAGGGCGGCGAGGGGGCACGCGCAGGCACGTTGCCTCGCTAGGCGCGGGAAAGCCGCGAGAGGGTGCGCGCGATCGACTTGCCGGAATTACGCATTCAAGCCTCACGCCGCCCCCCTTCCCCGCCTCCGGAAGAAGGAGAGGAGCGCGAGGAGGGTACCGCCCTCCTCGCGGATCTCGAAGCGCTTCGCCCCGGCGCGGCACGAGTCCTCCGCGAAGCTCCGAGCGATCGAATCGCTCCATGCGGACCAATCCTTCCGAAATGCCCCAGAACCGAAGTCAGCAACGAGACGGGCGCCGGTCTCAGGATCGCGGAGCGCGAAGGAACCGCCCTCAGGCAGGATTCCGCGCCGCGCCGCCCTCCCCGATCCGGAATCCATCGCCTTATGGACGACCCGTGCGAGGATGAGCTCGTGGCGTTCGGCCACGGCGCGCGCCGCCTCCGCCCATCCGCCCGTGAGGAAATCCGAGAGGAGGACCACGAGGCTTCGACGCTTGAGCGAGCGCCTCGCGGACTCGAGAGTGTCGCCGATGGCCGAGGCGCGGCCTGGCGGGGGAAGCTCGGCGAGGGCGCGCAAGATGGCCATGGAATGCCTGCGGCCGCGGCCCTCGCGGATCGAGAGCCGCGCCCCCTCGTCGAAGACCCTGAGCGACGCGCGGTCGCCGTTCGCCTCCGCCGCCCAGGCGAGGAGGGCCGCGGCCTCCGCGCCCGCGTCGCGGCAGGAGCGCTCCGGCTCGAAGGCGGCCATGGATACGGAATTGTCGAGGAGCACGAGAACGGGGAGCTCGCGCTCCTCCTTGAAGACCTTCACATAGGGCCTGCCCATGCGGGCGGAAACGTTCCAGTCGATGGAGCGCGCGTCGTCGAGGGGGCCGTACTCGCGGGCCTCGCTGAACTCGGAGCCCCTCCCCCTGCGCAGGGAGCGCACGGAGCCCGAGAGCATGGCCTCCGCTAGGAGGCCCGTTCCCGAGAGGAGGCCGCGGAGCCTCCGGAACGGTATCTCCCGTTCCGCTACGTTCACGGCGCCGGCACGGCCTCGAGGGCCATCTCGAGGACGTCCTCCGCCCCGAGCCCTTCGGCCTCGGCCTCGTAGGAGAGGACCAGGCGGTGCCTGAGCGCGTCGCGCGCGCAAGCCTTCACGTCGTCGGGGATGACCGATGATCGCCCGTCCATGAGGGCCCGTGCGCGGGAGAGGGCGAAAACGGAAAGCGAGGCGCGCGGCGAGGCTCCGTACTCGAGGTAACGCGAGAAGCCGTCGCCGTCCTCATTCCCGCGATCGGGTCTCGTCGCCCGCACGAGGTTGACGATATAAGCGACGATGGCCGGGTCGACCGCCACCGATCGCGCGCAGGCCCTGAGGTAGGCCGCGCCCTCGGGGCCGAAGGCCGCGCTCGCGCTGGCGCCGGTGGATCGCGCGTCCGCGGTCAGGATGATGCTTTCCTCTTCCTGGCGCGTCGGGTAGTCCGCGAGGACTTTAACCATGAAGCGGTCGAGCTCGGCCTCCGGCAGGGGATACGTGCCCTCCTGCTCGATGGGGTTCTGCGTGGCCACGACCATGAAGGGATCGGGCAGGCGGAGGGATTCGTCGCCGATTGTGACGCGCCCCTCCTCCATCGCCTCGAGGAGGGCCCCCTGCACCTTGGCGGGCGCGCGGTTGATCTCGTCCGCCACCACTACGTTTGCGAAGACCGGGCCGCGGCGCGGCGTGAAAGCGCCCGTGCGCTGGTCATAGACCAGCGTGCCCGAGATGTCCGCGGGGAGGAGATCTGCCGTGAATTGGATTCGTGAGCAAGCGAGCCCCGAAGCGGCCGCCAACGCGCGCGCCGCGAGGGTCTTCGCAATCCCGGGCACGCCCTCCACGAGGACGTGACCGCCGGCGAGGAATCCCGAGACGAGGGCGTCAACGAGACAGGCGCGCCCCACGAGGACCCGTCCCATCTCGGCCTTGAGCGAATCGATCATGGAGGAAGCGCGCGCGATATCGATATCCGCGGGCGTAGCCGCGCGTCGGTCGGGCATAGCTCCGGAGTGTAGCGGCTTTGACGCACGCTGGCAAGCGCGGCTCTTCCGATCCCGGGGAAATCCGATGCCCGACGCTGGCATCGCCGCTCCGCCCGTGCTACCATGCGAATATGCGCTCCGCGCGGATACCGCTCATCGCCGGCCTCCTCCTCCTCTCAGCGGGAGTCATTTCTGCGCAGACCCCCTCGGTCGCGCGCCTCAGGATCTTCACGTCCCCCGAGGGGGCCGCGGTCAAGATGAACGGCGCTTACGCGGGCAAGACGCCCCTCGACCTCATCGGCCTCGCGCCCGGCCCGTACTCCTTCATCGTTACGCTCACGGGATACCGGGACGAGGAATTCCACGTGAACGCGTCCGCGGGTTCCTCGCGCGACATCCGGCTCGCGCTCAAGCCGCTCTCAGGCGGGATCGACATACGGGTCGATCCCGCCGATTCCGAGATATCCATAAACGGGGAGCCCGCCGCGCCCGGCCGAACCGAACTCAAGGCGGGCATCCACGCGATCCGCGCGCGCAAATTCGGCTACGAGGATGAGGTCCGCTCCGTCAGCGTCGCAGACGGCTCGACCCGTACCGTTGAACTCACGCTCGTCCGCGCGACGCTCAGGATCGAAGCGTTTTCGTCCTCGCGCGCGGCCTTCAATCCCCTCAATCCAGGCGACCTGGGTCGAGCGCGGTTCACGTTCAGGGTCAGCGCCCCCGCGCGACTCGTCGCCCGCGTCCTCTCCGCCTCGGGCGCGACGATCGCCGAGATACCCGTCGCTCCCCCCGCCGCTCGGGACTGCGCCTTCTCCTGGGACGGCCGCGTCGCTGGCGGCGAACCCGTCGCTGACGGCGTCTACCGTATCGTCCTGAGCGTCGAGGCCGAGGACCCGGCGTCGTCAGAAAAAGCCGAGGCCGAGCTTGCGATCACGATCGATTCCGGCCTCGATGCCCTTGTACGCTCCTTCTCGGCCATGGCCTCGGGCTTCGCGCTCTGCCCCGACGCCTTGACGCTTCCCCCCGGAAGCTTCGAGGCGCGCATCGACGCGCTCGCGCCCCTCTCGCCTTCGGTCGGTTTCCCCGCGTGGGTGAGCTTCCGCGCCGGCATCACGCGGGGCCTCGAGGCGGGGGGGACCGCACGGATAGTCGCGGGGAGCGAGCGCTGGGCCTTCGAGGCTTCTGCGAAATACCGCTTCGTGGAAACCGGCGGAACGGGTAGATTCCGTACGGCCGCCTTCCTCCGCGGCGCCCTCGTCTCGTCTGCGGTGGGCGACGCCTGGATGGCGGCCGCGGCACTTGCGGCATGGGGCGGATCGAACTTCGCC
>CAZIEI010000123.1:8368-10206 GCA_964538705.1 uncultured Spirochaetales bacterium
GTATCGATTGGCCTTCCCGTCTCGCTCGGCTTCGGTCCCTTCGACGTCGTCCTCTCGCCCCTAGCGGCTCTCGCGTGGATCGACACAGACGCCATCCCGTCCACGGGCGCCGCCGCCGCGCTCGGGCTCCAGTACGCACGCTTCGACGTCCACGCCTCAGCGTCGTTCATCTGGGATATTCCATCCGCCTCGGCCTCTCCGTGCGCTCGCGTCGGGATAGACGCCCGCTACTTCTCGTCCTCCCTGCTCTCCCTCGGCCTCGGCGCCGTGCTCTCCCTCGAAGACGAGCCGCGCGTAGCCCTCACCGCCGGAGCGGGCTTCATCTTCTAGGCCCCTTCGGGATATCATTGCCGCCATGGATAAGCGAGTCGCGCTCCGCCCCTGCGCGGATTATTCCGATGCCGCCCTCGACGCGGCCATCCGCGAGGCCATGGACCTCGCGCCCCCCCCCGACCTGCGGGGAAAATCGGTTCTCCTCAAGGTCAACATGCTCAAGGGCGCCAAGCCCGACGAGGCCGTCTCGACCCATCCCGACTTCGTCCGCGCCGTCATCCGCGCTTTCCGCGCTCGCGGCGCTTCGCGCATCGTCGTGGGAGATTCGCCGGGGTACCAGAGCATGGAATCCGCAGCCGAGACCTGCGGCATCCTCGAGGCCATCCGCGCCGAAGACGCCGAGGCGGGCAGCTTCGACGCCGCCGTCGAGGCGGAAAACCCCGATGGCGTCCTCGTGAAACGTTTTAGGCTCGCGCGCGAGTGGGCAGAGGCCGACGTTGTCGTGAGCCTCCCCAAGCTCAAGACTCACGCCCTCCTCCAGTATACCGGGGCCCTCAAGAACCTCTTCGGCCTCGTCGTCGGCTTCGAGAAGGCAGCCTTCCATTTCCGCTTCCCCAAGAAGGCCGACTTCAGCAGGATGATGACCGATCTCGCGCTCTGCGCGGACGCCGACTACGCCCTCATGGACGCCGTCGTCGGAATGGAAGGGCCGGGACCGGGTAATGGCTACCCCAAACAGATCGGCCTCGTCATCGCTTCCGCGAACCTCCTCGCCCTCGATTCCGTGGCGGCGAGGATCATCGGCTACGATCCCTGGAAGCTCGGATATCTGTCGCTCGCGCGCTCCTCGGGGAGATGGCTCGGTCCATCGGACGAGGCCGAGGTGGTCGGCGGAACCCTCGAGGCCGCGCGCGTCCACGGCTTCAAGCTCCTCCCCGACGTCGAGGACGTCGGCTTCCAGAGCCACATACCCGCGCCCCTCCGCGCCCTCATTCGCCGGATCATGGTGCCCCGTCCCGTCTTCCGGCACGATTCGTGCGTGCGTTGCGCGGGCTGCGTCGACATCTGCCCCGCCAAAGCCCTCTCCTTCGGGCCATACCCGCGCGACGCCAAGTACGGAAAACGCATCGAGATCGATTACAAGGCAGCCGCTGTTACTGCTGCCACGAGGTCTGCCCCGCGGACGCCATCAGGCTCAGGCGGTTCTAATGGACCTCCGCGGCGCGCGCGTCGCCGTCGGCCTCTCGGGCGGCGTCGACTCCTCCGTGGCGGCGGCCCTCCTCGTCGAGGCCGGCTGCTCCGTTACGGGCATCATGATGCTCACCTACGATCCCTCGCTCGGCGTGGGAGAGGGAGCGGCCCATTCCTGCTTCGGCCCGGGCGAGGAGAAGGAGATCGGGATCGCCGAGCGGCTCTGCGCGAAGCTCGGCGTCCCCTTCAGGGCCGTCGACCTCCGCGCGGAGTACCGCGACAGGATCATCGGGTACTTCAGCGCCGAGTACCGCTCGGGCCGCACGCCTAATCCCTGCGTGCTATGCAACAAAACTATAAAATGGGGAGTGCTG
>CAZIEI010000124.1:0-1591 GCA_964538705.1 uncultured Spirochaetales bacterium
GGGATACGGGCGGAGCGCCAGGGCGATCCGGTGGAGCTTTTCTCGGGCGGCTGGAAGATGCGGATCGCCCTCGCGCGCATCCTGACGCTCGCTCCGGACCTCCTCCTCATCGACGAGCCCACGAACCACCTGGACGTGGAGGCCATTGTCTGGCTGGAGGCCTGGCTCAAGGACTTCCAGGGAGCCTTGGTCATGACGAGCCATGACCGCGAGTTCATGACGCGCGTGTGCTCGCGCACCGTGGAAGTAGCGGCGGGGGCCATCACCACCTATTCGGGCGACTACGATTTCTACGAGCGCGAGCGCGTCCTCAGACGCGAGCAGCTCATCGCGAGCGCGAAGCGCCAGCAGGCCATGCTGGCCAAGGAGGAGGAATTCATAGCTCGCTTCGCGGCGCGCGCCTCCCATGCGGCCCAGGTTCAGTCGAGGGTGAAGACGATCGAGAAGATCGAGCGCATCGTGGTCCCACCCGAGCCCAAGAGCGTGAAATTCTCCTTCGACGAGCCCAAGCGCTCGGGCGACGTGGTGGCGGAGTTCAAGAACCTCGAGAAGCGCTGGCCGCGGAAGGACGGAAATGAGCACGAGGTCTTTTCCGGGATGACGGGGATCGTGCGGCGCCTGGACAAGATCGCGCTCGCGGGAGTGAACGGGGCGGGGAAGTCCACCTTCCTCAAGATCGTGAGCGGCCTCGCGGAGCCCTCGAGCGGAACCTGCGCCCTCGGAGCCTCGGTGGATCTGGGGTATTTCAGCCAGTATTCGAGCGACCAGCTCAGGCCCGCACGAAGCGTCTACGATGAAGTCCAGGAACGGCTGCCCTTGGCGAGCCCGGGCACCATCAAGAACCTCCTCGGCGCCTTCCTGTTCTCCGGAGACGACGTTGACAAGAAGGTCTCCGTACTTTCGGGCGGAGAGAAGGCGCGCGTCATGCTCGCCTGCCTTCTCGCTCGCCCGCATAACTTCCTCGTGCTCGACGAACCTACCAACCACCTGGATATCACGAGCTGCGAGGTCCTATTGGAGGCCCTCGTCGCGTTCAAGGGCACGATCCTCATCGTTTCCCACGACCGATGGTTCCTAAGGCGGCTCGTCAACAGGGTCTTCGAGATAGAAGCGGGATCGCTAAAGATTTACGAGGGCGATTACCGGTATTACCTCGAGAAGAGCGGGCGGGGATAGGATCCCTCACAACCATCCTCTGAGAAGGTTGGGCGTGACATCGAGATGCCAGGCCCCGCGAACCGAATGGCCCGCGTCCATTCGATCCGCGGATGACCGATCCGTATTAGAAAGTGAAGGCGCCGTTGTGGATGTTCTCCTCGGTATGGCCTTGCATGCTGCCCGCGGACGCGAGGGCATAGCTTTCGCCGCTGGGGATCTCGGAAATCGGCGCGATGCTGAGATCGTACGGAGGCGTTTTCGGGATGGTGATCGGAAGGTTGTGGGGCTGGAATAAGGCCGCGATGAGCTGGGTCCTGGAAGGATCGGCTTCATCCTGGAGCGTCATGTAGAACTGGAGATTAGTCCCCGTAATGTACATTTCCGTCGGAACCCACGTGTTGCCTTGTCCGTCGTTTATTTCGGGCAGGGGATG
>CAZIEI010000124.1:1601-10134 GCA_964538705.1 uncultured Spirochaetales bacterium
AGAACCGCTTACTGCGTAGGCGAGCTGAAACCCGGCGTCTGGCATCATTCCGAAATATACCCTAGTGGTTTCGACGGCCGCTCCGCCTCCCATGGGCGTGAACGTCGAGGGTATGGGCATCGGAACCAGGATCTGCATGGGGAAACGGTAGGGGGCTTCGCCAGGCTCCGAGCACGAGAACGCCAAGAGCGCTCCGAGGACGATTACGACGAGGGCGAACGGTTTCTTCATGATCACATCTTCCTTTCGTTTAGGTACGGGCATTGTCCACATCATGACTTAGGTCGGTATGCCGATGGAAGCCGCGCATGGCTTGATCGGTCGTCTCAGTCAGTGGTCTCTATCCTGAATGATTCCACCGCGGTGTCAAGGTGGTTTGTTCCGTTGAAGCCGCCGCCGGACAGCACGATCGAATCCGTGGTGATGAAGTTGGGGCTTCCGGGCAAGCTGACGCTATTGGACGCGCCCGTGGAATTATTCACGAGCCTGAGCGTCAGGTCAACGCCATCCTTTTCTATCATGACCGCGAGGGCGTCGCCGGCCGTCGTGGGGAAGGCGTCGGAATTGTATGCGCTGTCGGACGAATCCTCTTGATTCTGTATTCCTATATTGAAGCCATCGCCTGGCGGCGCTTTTCGCGCGGTCAGGCTGTATCCTGCTATATGGATTGTCGAGCCGACTTCGTTACTGTAATGGATATTCACCCAAAGGAAGAGCGTTGTGGAATGCGACTGGTCAAAGTCGATCGTGATCCGCGCGGGACGTCGCTGAACCGCGCGGGACGTCGCCCGATCAGCGCTTCGCGATGGTGAGCTTGGCGAGGAGGGTTTCCTGGCCCTTGGCCAAGGAGAGGAGCTCCGTGGCCGTGTGCAGGAGGTCCTGTTCTTGGCGGTTCATCTCCGCGGTGGAATTCGAAATCTCGGCGACGCGATCGCCGTTGGCTTCAGTGATCCTGAGGAAGACGCTCATCGCGTCCCTCACCCGGGCGCCGGCCTCGTCGATCCCGGAGAGGCGCTTCCCGATGGCACCGAAGGTGGCGGCCGCCGCGTCGCTGAACCGCATCACCTCGGCGAGGGCGCTCCGCGCCTCGTCCACGATCTTGAGGTTCTCCGCCACGCGGGCCTCGCCCGTCTTCACGGTCGCGCCGGCGGCGGCCATGCTTTGCGCCGCGGCCTTCAAGATCGCCGCGATCTGTCCCGCCGCCGCGCGAGAATTCTCCGCCAGGCCGCGGACGGCGGTGGCCACGACCAGGAAGCCCTTTCCCTGATCCCCCGCGCGGGCCGCCTGGATGGCGGCGTTGATGGCGAGGACGTTCGTCTCTTCGGCGAATCCCTGGATGGTCTCCACGATACCGCCGACCTTGCCGATCTTATCCCGCAGGTCCGTCATGACCGACTCGAGGTCCTGGTATACGTCCCTGAGGCCCTGAATCGCCTGTGCGCTCTCCGCGACGGATTTCCCGCCGGCCCTGGACTCCGCCGCGGCCTCGTCCATGGACGAGCGCATCCCGCCCATCGCCGAAACCGCCTCGCCGATGACGCCGGACAGCGCCTCGATGCCGCGCTTCGCCGCTACGGCCTCCTCCGCCTCCTTCTTTGCGTCGTCCGCGATGCCGCCCATGGTCTGGTTGATGAGGGCCGTCGACCTGCTCGACTCGTTCGCGGCGGCGGCCAGGGTCTCGCTGTGCCGCGCGAGGCTGGAAAGTCCGGCGTAAATGGACTCGATTATTTCGCGGAAGCTGAAGGGCTCCCCGTTGTACGTGCAGAAGGCCATGCCCGCGTCCGCCGCCTCGTTGATCGCTGGGACGAGGGCGGTGTCGCTGATGGTGATGGCGACGCCGTCGAATCCGCGCGCCTTGAACCCTTCCAGGTACGGGATGACATGGACGGCCGCGCCCCAGGCCATGCCCTTGGCGGCGTCGTAGACGCTCACGATTTCGACCTCGACGCCCAAGGAGGCGAGCTTATTCGCTGCGTCGCGCGCCCCCTCGAGGATGCCTTTGTAAAAATTCTCCCGGTCGGGCGATATGAAGGCGAGTTTGAAGGGCTTATTCCCCTTCCGCGGGAGCGGCTCCTCCACGCTGGCGCGCTCTTCCTCGGAGAATATGCGTTTCTTCCCGATCGCATCCCAATACGACGCGAGGTTGTCCTTCCGCACCACCGCGGGGGACGTCGTGATCTTCGGGAAGACCGGCTTGTCGCCCCGCTCCAGGTAGTTGTAGAGGCGGATCAGGGGGTCGTAGCCCTGCCGGTAAGCGTTCTGCTCGAGGAGGACCTCGATGACGCCGAGCTCCATGCCCTCGATATTGTCCTCCCAGACGTCGTACGCGACGATCTTGGGCTTCTTGCCGGGCCGCTCCGCGATGATCCTGGCCGCGACCACCGGCGACCAGCCCTCGGTGATGTAGATGAGGCCGAGGTCGGGGTACTCCTTGAGCCACAGGCGCAGGATGCGCTCGGTCTCCTTGCGCATTTCCCCCGCGTAGTCGTTCTCCTCTGTCGCGACGATCCGCATCCCGGGGGCCTCCGCCTTCAGGGTGTTCGCGAATCCCTTGGCTCGCAGGGCGTGGTTCACGTCCCTGAACCTCGTGAGGAGGATGGCCGCCTCTCCCTTGCCGCCGAGAATCCTGATGGCCTCGCGCGCGGCGATGCAGCCCTCCTGATAGCTGTCGTCCCCGATGAAGCAGAGCCGTTTCACGGGATCGGCCGTGATCCCGTTGAAGTCCGCGATGCATCCGTCGATGGCTTTCTCGAGCGCGATCTGTCGGTTTCCGATGGCGGAGAGCGCGCCCCAACCCTTCCCGGGCGTGGCCGCGGCCCCTCCTTCCGCGCGGACCGCGAGGTTCCCCACGAGGAGGCCGGTGATTCCCCTGAGCAGGGCCTCCGCCTTTCCCTCGGCGAGCTCCGTCTGGGCGCGCTCGAGCGTGCGTAGGGGCAGGTGATAGAGGAAGAAGAAAAGCGCGATGGTCGTTATGCCCAGGGCGACGCTTACGATGGCGCAGTAAGCGGCCGGCGCGGCCAGGCCCTTGATCGCGAACCAGGCGGCGATGGCGCTCGCCCCGATTCCGGCGATCCCCGCCGCGAGCAGGGAAGTCTTGGCTCCGGAGAACCTCGTGATTCCCACCTCTTCCGTGCCTCCTCCGCAACCCCGGACGATACCTTTCGCTGAACGCGGCATGAGGAAAAACCCGCTCGCGGCCGACGCCCAGTTACAATCGTAAATATCGCATGGACCTAAGTTTGGAGTTATTGCGCGGACTCCGGGAGTCCCAATACCCTCAATTTTAATATCGAGTTACTGCCAAATCAAGGATTTCCGGAACGGACGGCCGTGATCTCGAGCTCCGTATCGATTCCGCGGAAAAAAAAGCTCCCCGCTGGCGGAGATCGACGAGATGCTCACCGGTAAGAAACCTATACCATATCGATTGAATGGATGTTATTATCGCATCTAGCGAATGAATCATTGTTAAGGCGGGTCATATGAAGAAATGCCTCATCGTGTTCCTCGTTTCCGCTGTCCTGATGGGCTGCGCCCTGCCGTCGCAGGCGCCTCTTCCCGATCAATCGCCGGTCGCGAGCCCTAACCCGGCCGCATCGCCCAGTCCCGCGGGACCTCAGCTGGATCCCTACCGCGAGATCTACTCGCACGAAGCGTACGCGGTGCCGTACGACGCGGGCGCGCTCGGATCCGGCTACTCGGGTGCGAGCGGCGAATTCCTCGGGCGCCCCGTATCGGACCTGACGGTCGATCACGTCGATTTCGAGATGTGGAACATTTCCGCTTTCCCCACGGAAATAACCTATCCTGAAAATCTTTTGGGATTCATTTCGGCCGGTGGACCGGAATCGGCGCTATACATCGGTCCTGGAACCGCATCCTTCATCGAATCCCTCGAATACTCGGCGAACGATCGCGTGTACGCCTATGGCTTCCGCGGGGTCGGCGTGATCGACCGGATCGGGATGTACGAGCTTAGCGAGTCCGCGCGGGCGCTCCGGGATACCGACGAAGATGCGTACCGCGCGGCGTACGGCGACGCGCTCTATTCCCAGGCTATCAGCGGATACGCGTGTTACGTCATCGTCCAGTACCGGTTGCAGGAAGGAATGCCCGGCTCGATGCGGACCGCGCTGCTCGAGAAGATCCGCGCGGTTAATTCTATGGGGACGAGCGAGGAAGGGCGCGCCGCCGCGGAAGCTGCCCTGAAAGTCCCCGGCGTGGAGAAACGCACGCACTTCTTTACGACGCTTGGTTCCGATCCTGAGTTCGAGGTCACGACCATGGAGCTGATGTCGGATTACCTCGAACCGATGATCGTGGACCGCGTTCTCGAGGCGTCGAGGTACTCCTTGGTCCAGCGAGTCTTCACCAGGATCCTCCACTAGGCGGCGCGAGGCGCCCCCGTATCGCGGGCTCCGCTCACCGCGGAGTCCACCGTCGCCGAGCGAGAGCACCTCTTGTACAAGGACGCTATTGAGTTATGCCTACGAAAAGGCTTAGTGAGGCTCATGGCTGCGGAAAAATCGCAAGAATACCGGATAAATCCTTTCTCCGCGGGACTCCAAGCAGGGATCGATGAGGAAAAACTCAATCAAGTCCTCGATGATCCGGAGCTGGACGCATGATCGTCCCTGATATCAGCACTATCATTTATACCCGAACGGATATAGAATCGATTATTATAAGCGTAATTATACCTGTAGGGGTATATTATGGCTTTAAATTCTTTACATAATACCCGAGCGGGTATATTATTCATTCATGAAACGGGACAGAGGCATTTTTTCCGCCTATGTGAAGCACGAACGCACCCGAGCGGGTCTCACGCAAGAAGAGCTCGCGGAGAAGTCAGGGCTCGGATTACGCTTCATTCGAGACGTCGAACAAGGGAAGAAGAGCATCCGGCTCGATAAGCTCAATCAATTACTCGCGCTCTTCGGCAGGGAAGCGGGCCCCATCGTCCTAGCTATGAAGGACAAGAATGATGCGTAGCGGCACCGTCTACTACCGCGACGTTCCCGCGGGGAGGATCAGCGAAACCGACGAGGGCTACGAGTTCCGCTATTTCAACGAATGGCTCTCGCGCCCGGACGCGACGGCCGTCAGTTTCACCTTGCCCCTCCGCGCCGAGCCCTTCACGTCGTCCAGTTTCTTTCCGTTCTTCGACGGGCTCATCCCCGAAGGCTGGCTCCTGGACATAGGCACAAAGAACTGGAAACTGGACCCCCGCGACAGGATGGGCCTCCTCCTCGCATTCTGCGCCGATTGCGTCGGCGCCGTAGGGGCGCGGCCCGATGCCTAGATGCCTTGTCTGTTTCGATGAAATCAAGACGGGGGGCGATGTCCATTACCATCCCGCGTGCGCCAAGCGGCTCTTCGGCGCGGTCCGCGCTCCGGACCTGGAATATGACGGATCCAAGCTCGTTAAAATGGGACTCGCCGCGCTCAAGGCGGGACAGGGACTGACGGGCGTCCAAAAGAAGCTCTCCATGGATTTCGAGGGAGAGCGGCCGAGGCGCCTCACCATCGTCGGATTCAAGGGAGCATTCATCTTGAAACCCCAAAGCGACGAATACCCTTTCCTTCCCGAGAATGAGGCTTTCTGCATGGAGCTCGCGCGCCGCCTGGGGATCCCGGCGGCAGGGCACGGGCTCATGCGCGACCGGACCGGAGCTTTGGCCTACGTATCCCGGCGCTTCGACCGCGCGCCTGACGGCGTGAAGATCCATCAGGAGGATTTCTGCCAGATTTCCGATAGGCCGAGCTCGGACAAGTACAAGGGAAGCCTGGAAGCCGCTGCCAAATGCCTCAGGCACTCGGACCAGGCCGGCCTGGACGCGGTACGCTTCCTGGAGCTCAACCTCTTCTCCTGGCTCTCAGGCAACGCCGACATGCACCTCAAGAATTTTTCCCTCCTCAACGCCGAAGGCGGACGCTGGGAGCTCAGTCCCGCGTACGACCTCCTCTCCACCGCCCTCGTTCTCAACGCCGACCGCGAGGAGACCGCCCTCACCGTGAACGGCAAGAAGTCCAAGCTCCGCCGCTCCGATTGGGCGGTACTGGCATCATCCATGGGCGTGAGCGAGAAAGTATTGAGCGCATCGATCAAGCGGCTCACGGGGAAGGCCGACCTCGTCGATGCGCTCTGCCGCGGGAGCTTCCTGCCTGAGGAGATGAAGGCGGCATTCTTGGAAACGTGGAAGGAAAGGGCGGTTATTCTTGACGGCGGAAGATGACGAGGCTAGGATGGGAACATGGCAGGATCCGAGCGCTGGCATATTGGCGAGGGATGCGGATGGATGTCCTCGCCCTTGAAATTCATCTTATGCGGTATCATCGCCTCGTGTATTTGTTTTTCCTGCGATACGAGGGAAGGGAAGCTTTATAGAGTCATGCCGCCGCAGGGCGGATGGCCTCAGCGAATACCGAGGACTCGTGAATATCATGAATTGATTCAAAAAAAAGGTGAAGCGCTCTATGTCGCTTTTACCCAGGGGGCGAATAGGGATTATTCAGAAATCAACATAGATATTTTCACGGTTCAAAATTATGGTAGGTTTTCGTTAGTAGAAATCGCGTTTATCTTCGATGCGGAAAAGAAGGTCGTAAAAATGAATAATGATTACCCTCTTGAACAGGAAATGAGCTATTTCCAAGCCGATGGAGAGGGCCTTGCGCCGATCGCCGGATATAGCACTCTGCTTTATTATGGTCAAAACGGCATCAAACTCAATCTTGATGAAATCATCGAGGGCGAAATCGGGGACCGTATACCCATGATATTGGAAGTCGCGTATTCATTCGACACCGGCGAGACGAGGAAAACGTCCCTTGAGTACGAAGTGGCTATAGAGACGAGGCCTTCTATGCCATCCGACTTGAAATACCGGCTGTTCCCGGGAATGTGAGGCACATCCCCGCCCCATCCAAGGGGGTAGCGCAGGCCCCCGCAGGCGCCTCGGTTGAGCAAAGGGGCGGGCTCCTTGAGACCGCCCATCCTGCTCAGGCCTCGCGCCGAGCCGAAGGCTTAGCGGAACGAAGTGAAGCGTTTGGAACCGAAGGTATAGCGAAGCGTTAGGCCGAAGCGAGCCGCAGGCTTAACGGAGCGAAGCGGAGTGTTAGGGGGAACCGCGTAGATCCCGGTTAACAGGGCGCGCGGCTCAGCTTTTCGCCCCGGAGCGGATGACAACGGCGGGAGCGCGGGTGGGTAAGAAAAACGCGACCGAGGGAATCAGAGTACTCTCTGCTCTTCCCGAGGTCGCGTTTTTCTTACCCAGGCCCCGCGAACGGATATATCTCATCCGCTCCGGGGCGATGAATGCGCCGCGTTTTCCCTTTTAGAGGGTCACCTTCGGAAGATCCTTCAGCGCGGCGTCGATGTCCGCCTTCGGCATCGAGTAGTCCTGGAGCTTGCCGGAGAAGTACGCGTCGTAGCTCGCGAGGTCGAAGTGGCCGTGGCCGGAGAGGTTGAAGAGGATGACCCGCTTCTCGCCCTTCTTCTTGGCGTCCATGGCTTCCTGGATGGCGCCGAGGATGGCGTGGCTCGACTCGGGCGCGGGGATGATGCCCTCGGTGCGCGCGAACTTGACGGCGGCGTCGAAGCAGGCGAGCTGGGGCACGGACCGCGCCTCGATGAAGCCCTCGTTGAGGAGCTGGGACACGAGCGCCGACGCGCCGTGGTAGCGGAGGCCGCCCGCGTGGATGGCGGGGGGCATGAAGCCCGCGCCGAGGGTGTACATCTTCATGATGGGAGCCATGTGCGCGGTGTCGCCGTAGTCGAAGGTGAACTGGCCCTTGGTGAGAGAGGGGCAGGAGGCGGGTTCCACGGCGATGCAGCGCACTTTCATGCCTTCCTTGATCTTTTTCCCGACGAAGGGGAAGGCCAAGCCCGCGAAGTTGGAACCGCCGCCGTGACAGGCGATCACGGTGTCGGGCATCTCGCCGAACTTCTCCATCTGGAGGATGGCTTCCTGGCCGATGACGGTCTGGTGGAGGCAGACGTGGTTCAGGACCGAACCGAGGGCGTACTTGGTGTCGTCCCTGGTGGCGGCGTCCTCCACGGCCTCGGAGATGGCGAGCCCGAGGGAGCCGGGGCAGTCCGGGTCCTTGGCGAGCATGGCGCGGCCGGCATTGGTGTCCGAGCTCGGGCTGGGCACTACCTTGCCACCCCAAGTCTGCATCATGAGCTTGCGGTAAGGCTTCTGATCGTAGCTCACCCTGACCATGTAGACCTTGACCTCGAGGCCGAAGAGGCTGCCCGCGAAGCACATGGAGGAGCCCCACTGGCCGGCGCCGGTCTCCGTGGCGATGCGCTTCACGCCCTGGGCCTTGTTGTAGAAGGCCTGGGCCACGGCGGTGTTGGGCTTGTGGCTGCCGGCGGGCGAGACGCCCTCGTACTTGTAGTAGATGTGCGCGGGAGTATCGAGGAGCTTCTCCAGGTGGATCGCGCGGTAGAGGGGCGAGGGCCGCCACATCTTGAGGAGGTCGCGCACTTCCTTGGGGATCTCGATTAGCTTCTCGGTGGAGACTT
>CAZIEI010000125.1:0-9769 GCA_964538705.1 uncultured Spirochaetales bacterium
GAATGAGCCTCACTGCCGTCGTCTTGTTGTTCACCATGCCGATAGCCATTTCGTCCGCGATGATGGCGGAGATCGTCTCGGCGGGGCAGTCGCCGGGGATGGCGACCATGTCGAGGCCGACGGAACAGACGGTGGTCATGGCCTCGAGCTTGTCGATGCCGATGCTCCCGGCGCGGACCGCGGCCACCATGCCCTCATCCTCGGAGACCGGGATGAAGGCGCCGGAGAGCCCGCCCACGCGGGGGCTCGCCATGACGCCGCCCTTCTTCACCATGTCCGTGAGGAGGGCGAGGGCGGCGGTGGAGCCGTGGGCGCCGACGGCCTCGAGCCCGAGCTCCTCGAGGATGCGCGCCACGGAGTCGCCGACGGAGGGCGTGGGCGCGAGCGAGAGGTCGAGGATGCCCTGGGGGTAGCCCAGGCGGCGGGAGGCCTCCTGCGCGACCAGGTGTCCCATGCGGGTGATCTTGAAAGCGGCCTTCTTGATTTCCTCCGCGACCACGTCGAAGGGCGCTCCGCGGAAATTCTCGAGGACGGCTTTGATGACGCCCGGGCCGGAGACGCCGACGTTGACTGCGGCGTCTCCCTCGCCGGGGCCGTGGAAGGCGCCGGCCATGAAGGGATTGTCCTCGGGCGCGTTGCAGAAAACGACGAGCTTGGCCGCGGCGATGCCGTCAGCGTCCGCGCTCGCCTCGGCGCAGTCCTTGATGACCCGACCCATGCGGCGAACGGCGTCCATGTTGATGCCCGACCGCGTGCTCGCGACGTTCACCGAACCGCAGACGCGCTCCGTGGAGGAGAGGGCCCGGGGAATCGAATCCATGAGGACGGAGTCTCCCGAGGTAGCGTCCTTCTGGACGAGGGCGGAGAAGCCGCCGATGAAGTCCACGCCCAGCTCGCGCGCGGCCTCATCCATGGCCGTCGCCCATGGCGCGTAGTCAGATTCGCCGGAGGCCTCGGCGACGAGGGAGATAGGCGTTACGGAAATGCGCTTGTTGATGATGGGGACGCCGAACTCGTCCTCGACGGCCTCGACCACCGGGACGAGGCGCTCGGCCTTGGAGAGGATGAGGTCGCGTACGCGCTTCACGCTCTCAGGACCCGAGGACGAGGCGCAGGAGCGGAGGGAGAGCCCGAGGGTGACGGCCCTGATGTCGAGCTTGAGGCGCATGAACATGTCCACGGTCTCGCGGATCTCGTTGCCTGAGAAGAGCATCCTTCCCCCTAGATCCGGTGCATGGCGGTGAAGACCCGCTCGTGCATGAGGCTCACGTTCACCCCCAGGGATTCCCCGAGCGAATCGAGCTGGGGCTTCAGGTCCTTGATGGGGAGCTTGCAGGAGGAGAGGTCGACCATCATCGACATGACGAAGGCGCCGGAGAGGACGGTCTGGCTGATGTCGACGATGTTGATGGAGCGCTCCGCGAGGAATCCGGACACCTTGGCGATGATCCCGACCCGGTCGGAGCCGACGACGGTGACGATGGCGTTCATGCGGGGGAGTCTACTACGGAAGGCCCCGGGCTAGGAATCCCTCTCGGCCCTGATCTCCTCGAGGCAGAAGGCGATCCACTCCCGCGTCTCCGCGTAGTAGGTCTCCTGGGCGACGAGGAAGGAGAAGAGGGCGTCGCGGTACTTGCCTTCCATGGCGTAGGCCTGTCCGAGATAAAGCCGGGCCCGTCTGACGATCGCGTCCGCTCTCCGGATGGATAGGAAGCGCTCGAGCTGGGTCACGGCGCCCTTCCAGTCCGAGCGCGCGAGTTTTTCCTTGACGATGGAGGAGAGGGCATACTCGTCGCTCGAGGAGGATTCCTCGGCATACTTCTCCACGAGGACGATGGCCGGCATGCGCGAGGACTGATCGGGGAGGAGGCGGAGGATGCGGCCGATGGCCTCCTCCACTTCGGGGCCGGTCTGGGAACGCTCGGGCGATTCGATGGTGGCGACGAGGCGATCGCCCGTGCCGACGGCGGAATCGATGACCCGGTAAGGGAGGGGGACGCCCCTGGAGAGGGGGGAAGCCTCGGGGAGACCGATGCGGTTGGCGCCCACCTCGATCTCGATCTTGACCGGCGAGGTGGTGGCGTTCGCCCCGGGCTTGATGTCGACGCTGCCCTCGCGGAGGCGCTTCTCGTCCACGATGGCATAGTAGTAACCGATGCCGGGGACGGGGTAGTCCTTCACCTCGGTCGCTGAATCCTCGACGATGGAGACGATGGAGGCGGAGAGAACAGCTAGGCTCGACTCGATGGGGTCGGGGCTGCGGTAGACGACGAGGCGATGCCCCGCCGAGGGCGCGGAGAACTTGACCGATACCGCGTCGGAGGCGGCCGAGGCGTTGATCGAGGCCACGTCGACGAAGTCGTCCGCGACGGCGAGGTCGGCGCCGGAGGATTCGGGCATCACGCCCACCGCGGTGGCGTTCTTGAAGGGGAGGAAATAGGGGTAGGGGACGCCCGACTCGTCGAGCGAGGCGACGGCGTAATACCATTCGTTACGCGCCCCGGGCCGGTCCTCGAAGCGCATCTGACCGTACGGAACCGTGCCGACGGCCGCGGCCGAGCCGACGCTCTCGGCGTTGATGGGCGAGGCCGATCGGTAGATGAGGAGGGAGCCGTTCGTGTCAGGGCTGTCCTCCCAGGTAAGGACGACGAGGTCGCCGTTAACGCCGATCCTGAGCTTCGTCACGTAAGGCGCGGGCACGCCCTGGGCGCCGAGAAAGGCCCGGGAGAGCGTGAGCGCGAGGATCGTGGAGAGGATGATGGCCGGGTGCTTGCGCATATGCACTCCTATTTTCGGCTAAATGGCGAATTCCCGCAAGCGAAAAGGGGGGAGGCGGCGCTTTTCCGGCCTCAGCCGGCCCGTTCCGATACCGCGGGGTATTTACAGTCCGGGAGGCATTTTGTAGGATGGAAGCATGTTCGTCTCCATCGTCTGCGACATGGGCAGCGACGACTCGAGAACGGAGCTCTACAACCTTCTTCCCCAGTACGGGTTCGAGAAGGTCCAGCGGGGCTGTTTCGAGTGCGCCCAGGCCTCCGAGCAGCAGGTCGCGCGGCTGAAGCGCGATATCGACAAGGTAACGGACTATTACGATACCATCCGGATGTACCAGTACCCCCTGGAGGGGACCCTGGTCCTGACGTCGCTCAAGCAGAACAAGTGGCGCAGGATCATCGTCCGGCCGTCGACCAAGGCCTGAGGAAGGGCCGGGCCTCCGCGACGGGGCCGAGCCCCGCGGGGCCGGGCCCAGTGGGGCCAGAGATCAGGGAGGGAATGCATGCTCGACGATTACTTGCAGAGAGTGGAGGCCGTGAAGGCCGGAGTCATCGAGACCTGGGGGCGTCTTTGACCCGGATTCGCTGAAGCGGAAGCTCGAGGAACTCGAGAAGCGGACGCACGCGGAGGGCTTCTGGAACGATCAGAAGGCCGCCGAGCGCGTCATGGCTGAGATGAAGGCCGTGCGCGGCAGGCTCGAGCCCTGGGATGCCTTGAGGCGGGACGTACTTTCCCTCGACGAGATATTCTCGCTCTCGCGCTCGGACGGCGATGAGTCCATGGAGGGCGACATCGTCTCCAGCCTCGAGTCCGCCGAGAAGCGCTTCGGCGAGCTCACGGTGCTCGAGCTCCTCTCGGACGAAGTCGACCGTAATCCCGCCTTTCTCACCGTCCACGCCGGCGCCGGCGGAACCGAGGCCTGCGACTGGGCCAACATGCTTTTCCGCATGTACGTCCGCTGGGCCGAGGCCAAGGGCTACTCCGCCGAGACGGTGGACATGCTCGAGGCGGAGGGCGGGATCAAGTCCGTCACGGTCAAGATCGACGGGGATTTCGCCTACGGCTACCTCAAGGGAGAGGCCGGCGTGCACCGGCTCGTGCGCATCTCCCCCTTCGACGCCAACGCGCGGCGGCACACCTCCTTCGCCTCCGTGTACGTATTCCCCGTCCTCGACGACTCGATCGACGTGGAGATCAGGCCGGAGGACCTCCGCGTGGACACCTACCGCTCGGGCGGCGCGGGCGGCCAGCACGTCAACAAGACCGACAGCGCGGTGCGCCTCACGCACCTCCCCACGGGAATCGTGGTGGCCTGCCAGAACGAGCGGAGCCAGATCAAGAACCGGGCCACCGCAATGAGCGTCCTCCGCGCCCGCCTCTACGAGCATTACCGCGAGGAGCAGGAGAAGGAGAACGAGAAGTACGCTCAGGAGAAGAAGGACATCTCCTGGGGCAACCAGATACGGTCCTACACCTTCCAGCCTTACACCCTCGTCAAGGACCACCGCACCAAGATAGAGGCCGGCAATATACAGGCCGTCATGGACGGCGCCATCGATCCATTCATCCAGGGCTGGCTCAAGGAGCTCTGGGGGAGGCGGAACACGGCATGAAGCGGAATGCCCCGATGCGAGCCCTCGTGCTCGACGACGATCCTGAGGTGCGGGACGGGCTCTCACGGGCCATTGAGTCGTCGGGATGGAAATGCGTCTCCGCCCCGGTGGCGGCGGCTGCGCGGGCCATGGCGCCCGCTTCGGGCGGATTCGGGGCCGTTTTCGTGTCGCTCTCCGCGGCTGGATGGGGCGAGGCCGCGCGAGCGGCGCGGAAGAGCTTTCCGGGAGCCGCCGTCGTCGCCATCGCGGACCTCGACGGGCGGACCGAGCTCGACGAGGCCCTCGACTCCGCTCTCGTCGAGGATTTCATCTCTCTGCCCTTCGCCTCGGGCGAGATCGCCGGCGTAATGCGCCTCCTGGGGTCCGAGGCGTGAGGAGGCTCCTCGCCGCGGCCCTCGCGCTCCTCGCGGCCGCCGCTTCCGCGGACGAGGCCGTTAAGATCCAGGATCCTCGTCCCGCGGCCCGGGTGGGCGTCGCGTCCCTTAAGGAGAAAGGCCTAGACGATCGCCAATCGATCTTCGCGAAGACCATCCCGCTCAGGATCAGGGCCGAGCTCGCTGCCGTGCTGGAGCGGACCCTCGACGTCGACGAAGTCGACGCGTACCGGGAGAACGCGCGGAGGGCCGCGCTCTTCGAGGCGGGGAAGTCCCTCGACACGGAGACCGACGCGCGCGACAAGGTACTCTTCACGGAGGCTTCGGAAAGGTCGAAGCGGAAGAGCGTCGCGGAGGCGGAGAAGAAGATCGACGTGCGAATGGACGACATCCACGCGAAGGAGGCCCTCGGGCTCCTCCTCATCGACGTGAAGGCGAAGAAGACCGTCGAGCTCGCGACGAAGGGGGAAGAGCTCCTCTTGCCCGCCTCCTCGCGCTTCCCCGAAGCCGCCGCCGCCGTGAACGACGTGGATATCATGATTTCGGGCGCGCTCACGGGGCTCGAGGACTACATGGTCCTGGAGATCTGGTGCTACCACCGCTTCCTCAGGAGAGAGCTCTTCTCGTGGAAATCGGCCGTGGCCATCGACGATACCGAGGAATCGGTCACGAAGATCGCCGAGGAGCTCGCTGCCGTCCTGAGCGGCGAAGCGAGCGGGAGGCTCGTCGTGCGCGCCCTCCCCGATACGGCGGACATCTACGTGGACGGCGTCTATCGCGGCCGCGGGAACGTGGAAATGGCGCGCGTCTCGCCGGGGGCGCACGCCGTCGAGGCGCGAGCGCGGGGCTACGTCCCCGCGGGTGCGGAGATCGTGGTCCCGGCCGGAGGGAGCGGAGAGCGCGAGATCGCCCTCGAGGAGAGCGGGCTTCCTCCTGTCACGGTCAGCACTGCGCCCGATGGTGCGGCCGTGTACCTCGGCGCCGAGTACTTAGGCTCGTCCCCCGCGGAGATCGCCGCGGCGGAGGGGCTCGTTTCAGGAAGGGCGAGGATGGAGGGTATGGAGGACGCGCTCTTCGCGGCCGACGGGCTTTCGGGCGAAACAGTCACGCTCGAGCTCGAAGCGAAACCCGCGGACGGCGTGACGCCCCTCCAGAAGGCCCGCGACCGCTTCTACGCCTCGAATGCGTACTTCCTCGTGAGCCTCCCGTTCACGGTGGTCGCGGTCGGCGCCTTCATCAGCGCGATCGCCACCTGGGACGAGGCGGCGACGGGCTACGAGGAGGGGCGCTACTCCGCGGCGGAGTACGACCTCGCGCGTGAGTCCATGCTGGAGACCGTCATCATCGCGGGGCCGGCTGCCGCCGCGTGCACGGGAATCACGGCGTGGTTCCTCGGGCAGTCGATCGTGCGGCTCGGGAAATACCTCCGAGCCGCGAGGAAGTGAGGAATTTGGGATGGGATCGTTCGCGGCCGGCATCAAGCGGCTTTTCGGCATAGGCAGGATCGGCGACGGGTTCTTCGAGGAGCTCGAGGATTCCCTCATCGAGGGCGATGTGGGCGCCGGGCTCGCATCCCGCATCTCATCGGAGCTCCGCGCCGCCTGGAAGAAGGACGGCGAGGGGGGCGAAGAGGGAGTCAGGGAGGCGCTCCGCGGCATCCTCCTCGGGAAGCTCACGTCCGCCGACGTCATGCCTACGCCCGGGAAGCTCAACGTCTACCTCCTCCTCGGCGTGAACGGGGTCGGGAAGACGACGAGCGCCGCCAAGCTCGCGTCGCTCTTCTCGGTGAGCATTCCCAAGGACGCCATCATACTCGCCGCCTGCGACACCTTCCGCGCGGGCGCAGTGGACCAGCTCAAGATCCACGGCGAACGGCTCGGCGTCCGGGTCGTTTCCAACGCGGCCTCGTCCGACCCCGGCGCCGTCGTGTACGACGCCGTGAGCGCGGCCAAGGCGCAGGGCGCGGAGGTCGTCATCGCCGACACCGCGGGGAGGGTCCACACGAAGGCCAACCTCGTGAAGGAGCTCGAGAAGATAGACAAGATCGCGCGGAGCCGGGCGGAGGGCGCGGAGTACCGCAAGCTCCTCGTGATGGACGCCACGACCGGGCAGAACGGGCTCTCGCAGGCCCAGGTCTTCGCCGAGGCCGTCGGGATCGACGCGGTAGTCCTCACCAAATACGACTCGAGCGCGAAGGGCGGCCTCGCCCTCGCCATCCAGCACCAGCTCGGGATACCCACAGCCTTCGTGGGCACGGGCGAGGGCTACGGGGACTTGAGCGCGTTCGACCCGGTGGAGTACGTCCGGGAGCTCGTGGGCTGATGAGGGCGCGTCCGGGTTTCGCCCTCGCGCTCGCCGCCGCCGCGGTCGCGGCGGCGTTCCTCGCCGCGGCTCCGGGCGGATCCTTCTACGTTTCCGACGAATCGGGCATGGCCTTCGAGGAGATCCCGGAATTCCGCCTGCGGGATTTCGAGTGGACGCTCGAGGTGTCCGTCTCGCCCGGCGCCGAGGAGCGGACGCTCCGTTCGAAGTCGGGCGAGGCCGAGAAGCGCTGGTCGTACTCCTTCGGGGATAACGGACGAGTGGCCGCGCTCAAGTACTACGAGAAGGGCGAGCTCGCGCGGATCGAGCGCTTCGACGGATCGGGGAGGCTCGTCGCCGAGGAGCGTTACAGTGATGGCAAGGCCTTCGAGCGAGTCGATTACCGCTACGAGAGCGGGCGCCTCGTGAAGGCGATCGCCTTCGGGCCGATGGAGAACGTTATTTCGACCGACGTCTACCGCTACGCGATGAACGGATCGCTCAGGGAGATGACGCGGACCTACGCGGACGGAAGCACCGCTTCCGCCGGCGCCGAGCAGGTCGACGGAAAGCTCCTGCGGGCATGGGAGCGGGCGGCGGACAGGACGAACGTCCGCTTCTACGGGAGGGACGGCGCCCTCGCCGGGATCGAGGCCTGGGGCGGGAACGAGCCGATCAGTATCGAAGAGCGAGCCAAGCGCGGAGGCGAGGGCAAGGACGTCGTCGCCGACCTCAAGAGGAAGGCGAGGATCGAACGCGAGTACGACGCGAAGGGGAGGCTCGTCCGCGAATCGGTCTTCGAGGGCGAGACCCTCTCTTCCCTCACCGAGTACGCCTGGAACGGCGCGGGGAAGCTCGATGGGAAAACACTCTATTCGGGCGGGGACCGCGAGGACGTGTCCTACGCGTACGACGCCGAGGGGAAGCTCGAGACGGAGGAGCACCGGCTGAACGGCGAGCTCGTGAAGATCGTCCGCCCCTCGGGGGCGAACGCGTCGTGGACCGAGCTCTACCATGAGGGCGAACTCGCCGTGCGGTATTACGAGGAGGACGGACGAAAGCGCGTGGAGGAGATCATACGGGACGGCGAGGTCGCGAGGCGGAGGGAATTCCCGTGAAAACGCCCTCCTGGCCCCTCTACCTCGCCACGCGATACTTCTGGGCCTCTCGGAGAGGCAGGAACGTCGCGTCCTCGGTGCTTTCGGTCCTGCAGATGTGCCTGGGAACGGCGCTTCTCATCGTCGTCATCGGCGTCATGAACGGCTTCCAGTCGGGATTCATACGGAGCATCATGGAGGCGGGGAGCTACCACGTCCGCGTAGACCACCCCGGGACGCCGCGGGGCGAGGCCGAGGCACTTCTCCGCGCGAATCCGGCCGTTTCGAGCGTCACGGGCTTCATGGACGCCCAGGTCCTCATGAGCGGCGCCTACGGGACCTCGCAGGCCGCGAACCTCAGGCTCATCGACGCGGACGCCTTCGAGCGCGACCCCTCGCTCGCGGACGCCCTCGGGATGGAAGGCTCGGCTCAGCCCTTGAGCGACGAACGCTCCATCGTGCTCGGTGCGGAACTCGCGCGCTCACTCGGCGTGGAGGAGGGCGACGCGGTGGAGCTCCTCAGTGTCCGCATGGACGAGGAGCTCGGGGCGATCCCGGAGCGCGCTTCCTTCACGGTCGCGGCGACCTTCAAGACCCGCTACAAGTACTACCAATACGACAGCTACTGGGCCTTCGCGCCGCTCGGAGCCGCGGAGATCCTCGGCGAGGGCGGGAAGGCGCCGTCGCTCGGGGTGAAGCTCCATTCCTACGGGAAGGACCTGGCGCTCAAGCGCGCCCTCGCCTCCGACCCCGCGACGTCCGGATGGAAGACGGCCTCGTGGCGCGAGACGAACAAGGCCTTCTTCGGGGCGCTCAAGATGGAGAAGACGGTGATGATGCTCGTCATCGGGCTCGTATTCCTCATCATCGCGGCAAACGTCTTCCACTCAATGCGGCGGTCCGTTCGCGAGCGCCAGCTGGACCTCGGGCTCCTCAGGGCCATTGGGGCGAGTCCGCGCGAGGTGAGGTCGATATTCATGATCGAGGGCGTCTTTACCGGCGCAGCCGGCTCCTTCGCGGGGCTCCTCGCCGGCCTCGCGATCTCGGTGAACGTAGACCCCATCTTCGCCTTCATCGAGGGCGTGGTGAACGGACTCGCGCGCGCCTCCGCAGCCCTCACGGGGGCCGTCTCGGGCGAATCGGGCTTCGCGCTCTTCTCGCCCGTATACTTCTACATCGACGAGGTCCCGGTGAACGTGCTCTTCCCTGAGGCACTCGTCGCCTTCCTCGCGGGCGTCGCCGCCTCGATAGCGGCAGCGGCGTTCGCGTCCCGATCCCTCTCGGAGCTCGATCCCCAGGAGATTTTCAATTATGAGTGATCAGGCGATCTCGGTCCGCGGGCTCTCCAAGGACTTCGTGACACAGGCCGAGGTTCTCCGCATTCTCAAGGGGCTGGACTTCGACTTGGAATCCGGCAGGACCGCCGCCATCACGGGCGAGTCGGGCTCGGGGAAGAGCACCTTCCTGTCCATCATCGGAGGGCTCGACCGCGCGACCTCGGGCTCGGTGGTATCGGGTCCCT
Organism: uncultured Spirochaetales bacterium; assembly: GCA_964538705.1. Classification (GTDB taxonomy): domain Bacteria; phylum Spirochaetota; class Spirochaetia; order Treponematales; family JBGSOB01; genus CAYNQK01. The sequence goes on from CAZIEI010000125.1 coordinate 9,683, forward strand.
TCGATCTCTCCCGCGCCGACGAGGAGGGGCTTACCGCGTACCGCAGGAAGCGGGTCGGCTTCATCTTTCAGTTCCACTACCTCCTCA
>CAZIEI010000126.1:0-9564 GCA_964538705.1 uncultured Spirochaetales bacterium
TCGGCCTGCCGGACCGTCCCGAAGAGGGCCTGGGCGAGGAGGGCGCGGACCTTCCCGCTTCCGTCGAGCTCCTTCATGAGCTTCTCGTGGTGGGTCTCCTTGAGCCCCAGACCGGAGAGGAGGACGGAGGCCTGGGCCTCGGCCTCGTAGCCGCCCATCTCGCCGAACTCGGCCTCGAGGTGCGCCACGCGCATGCCCTCGTCCTCGGTCATGTCGCTTTTGGCGTAGAGCTCCTCGCGCTCCTTCATGATCGAGTAGAGCTTCTCGTGCCCCATGATGACGACGTCCAGGACGCGATGCTCCTCGAAGGCGAAGTGGTCCTGCTTGAGGACGGTCATCCGCTGGCGCGGCGGGATGGAGATCTCCCCCGTGTCGTGCTCCTGCTCGCCTGAGAGGATCTTGAGGAAGGTGGATTTCCCCGCGCCGTTCGCGCCGATCACGCCGTAGCAGTTGCCGGGCGTGAATTTGAGGTTGACGTCCTTGAAGAGTACCCGCTCCCCGAAGGAGAGCGAGAGGTCGGTGACGGTGATCATGCGTTCTCCATGCGCGGGGCCGCGCTCCTCGGAACGGGCCCCGCTCGGTTCATTATTTCTTCTTTCCGCCGAAGAGGTTCTTGAGGCGGTCCAGGATGCCGGGCTTCTTGGCCGCGACCGGGGCCTGCTCGGGCTTCCGCTGCCCCTGCGCGGGCCTCTGGCCCTGGGGCGGCTGCCGCTGCGGTTCGCGCTGCTGGCTCTTTCCATCGCGACGCTGGTCCTGGCGCTGGCCGCCCTGGCCTCGACCGCCCTGCTTCCGTTGGCCCTGCTGGCCGGAGGCGGGCTCGCCGCGCGGTTTCTCGTCGCGCCTGTCGCGCTGCTGGCCTTGCCGCGCGTCGCGTCCCTGGCCGCCCTTGGCGCCGTAGCGCTCGCGGTAGAGCTTCATCCGCTCTTCCATCGGGAGGTCGTAGGGATTGGCGCCGCCCTCCGCGGGCCTGGGGTCGCGGCGCTGGCCGTCGCGTCCCTGGTTCGTCCGCGCCGCCTCGCCGCCCCGGCGATCGCCGTCGCGGCGCGCTCCGTCCTGGCGGGGCTTGCCGTCGCGCGGGCGCTGGCCTCCCTGGCCCTGGCGCGGCGGCCGCTGTCCGCCCGCTCCGCCACCCTGGCCCACGGCCGACGCGGGATCGAGGTCCCTGCCCGCCGCCTCCGCGATGGATCGCTGGATGGAACTAATGCCCTGCTGATCGGCGCGCCCGCCGCGCCTGTCCTGGCCGCCCCGTCCGGAAGGGCGCTCCGGACGCCTGCCCCTGCCGGAGCGGTCGAGGCCGCCGCGGCCGCGATCGCGGCTCGGCGCGCCCCGGTCCCGGCTCGAGGGGCCGCGGTCGCGGCGCCCTTCCTCGTGGCGGTGGCTGAAGCGCATCGAAGCGCTCTTGTCCTCCGCGAGGAGATCCTCGCCGAAGGGGAGGACGGGGATGCGCGCGCCTATGTATTTCTCGATGGCGGGGAGGCCGTACACGAACTTCTCGCAGGCGAGGGTGACGGCCTTGCCGGCCTTGCCCGCGCGCGCGGTGCGGCCGATGCGGTGCACGTAGGACTCGGGGTCGAGGGGGACGTCGTAGTTCACGACGAGGTCGAGGGCTTCCACGTCGAGTCCGCGGGCGGCCACGTCGGTGGCGACGAGGATCTCCACCTGGCCCGCCTTGAGCTTCTCGATCACCTGAAGGCGCTTGGCCTGCGGGAGGTCGCCCATGATGAACTCGCACACGATTCCGTTGGCGCCGAGCCGGCGGGCAACTTCCTCCGCCATGAACTTCTGGTTGCAGAAGATGAGGACGCTCTCGGGCTTGTCGCGCTTCAGGATGCCGAGGAGGAGGCGCATCTTCTCGTCCGAGCCCACGTGATAGAGCTCCTGGGTGACGAGCTCCACGGTGACGCGCTCGGGTTCGATCACGATCTCCTTGGGTTCGTCCATGTACTCCCAGGCGAGGTTCTTCACGCGGACGTTGAGAGTCGCGGAGAAGAGGAAGGTCTGCCGCTGGGCGGGCGGGGGAAGGAAGCGGATGAGCTTCCTGAGGTCGTCGATGAAGCCCATGTCGAACATGCGGTCCGCCTCGTCGATGACGAGGAAGCCCACGTCCTTGAGGAGCATCTTCCCCTGCTGGATGAGGTCGATGATGCGACCGGGGGTCCCGATGATGATCTGGACGTCGGCCTTGAGCATGTCCACCTGGGGCCCGTAGGAGACGCCGCCATGGAAGACCCCTGAGCTGATCGGCATGTGCTTCGAGAGCTTCTTGGTCTCCTCCTCGATCTGCACCGCGAGCTCGCGGGTCGGGGCGAGGATGAGCGCCTTGCGGGTCCGGCACTCCGGCACCGTGGCGATGCGCTGGAGGATGCTGACGAGGAAGGCGGCGGTCTTGCCGGTGCCCGTCTGCGACTGCGCGTAGATGTCCTCGCCGGAGAGGGAGTGGGCGAACACGGCTTCCTGGACCGGCATGCAGGTCTGGAAGCCAGCCTCGTCGAGGGCCTTGAGGAGGTCCTCATGCAGGGAGAGTTGCTTGAATTCCATATCGTCTCGATTCGGAAAAAAAAACGTTGGGGCGCGCGCCGTCACCGCGGCGCTTTACCAAGCGCGCCCGTCGGGGCATGGCCGCCGGGGCTTTCGCCACGGGGGTCTTCATGCCCGGCCTTGGCCTTATCATCCCGTGGGACGCCGCCGATAGGCGGGCTGGTCAGGCCACTTCGCCGTTCCTGGACCGCTCCTTGCGGCCGGTCGGCGGAATTCGGTAAATATCGATGCAGAGTAGCCTAAAATCAGTTCTATTTAAAGAGGGCGAAACGAGCCATTCCCGCGGCTCTGTCCCTCAGGGCACGTCGGGACGTCCCCGCAACATCCAGAATTGAGCGGCTCTGTCCCCCAAAAACCCCGCTCAAGAGTCCGTGCCGATAGGATAGAACGATTTTTCCCCTGCGACAGGGTATTCCATGTTCGATTCCGGCGGATGCCGGACATATCGAGCCATGGAGGAACCATGAAAAGAACGATCGCGCGACTCGCCCTCATCGGCGCCGCCCTTTTCGCAGTTGGAACGGCCTTCGCCCAGGTCAAGGCGGGGCAGAAGCTCTTCGTCGCGGCGGGGAACCCCTCGGCCGTGGGCGGCGACAAGCAGGGCATGATCGGCGTGTCCAAGGACGGCGTCGCCTGGAGCCTCACGAGCCTCTCGGACGAGGACGAGTCGATGGAGAACACGCCCCTCTCCGGCGTCGCCTGGGGAGACGATCGCGTAGTGGCGGTCGGCGGGACCAAGATCATCGTGAGCGACGACCTCAAGAATTGGCGCGTCGCCGATAATTATCCGGACTTCTCGAGCTCCCTCGTCTCGGTCGCGTACGGCGCCGGGATCTTCGTGGCCGTGGGCGGGACGTCCGCCGTGGCTTTCTCCGAGGACGGGCTCTCCTGGACCCGCCTCAAGGATAAGAAGGGGATCTCGCCCACGCTCAATCCCGAGCTCGACTTCGGGAAGACCCACCTCTACGGCGTGTACTTCCACGACGGCAAGTTCTACGCCCTCGGCAACGGCAACACCATCACCGTCCTCGTCCCCGGCGGCGACATGGGGCTTACCATCGAGAGCTCGGTCATGAAGGGGCAGGTCACCTCGCGCCTCAACGACATGGTCGTCGCGAACGGAACGGGCGTGGCTGTGGGCACCGTCGAGGATTACATCACCGTGGATTTCCAGAAGTGGAAGAAGATCCAGCCCTGGCAGCAGTATTTCGCCATCACGCACGGCGCGGGGAAATTCGTCGCGGTGACGGGCTTCGGCTCGGTCTTCTCCTCGCCGACCGGAGAGAGCGAGACCTGGAAGGAGGCCTCCTCCGCGAAGCTCACGCGCAACGCCTACTTCTCCGTGGCCTTCGGCAACAGCGTCTTCGTGGCCGGCGGCAACGAGGCCGTCTCCACGTCGAAGGACGCTCTCTCCTGGAAGCAGGGCTCGGCCAAGATGCGCTTCAAAAAGATCATCTACATTCCTTAATCGCCCGTTCCGATGCGAACGCCGGGGCTCCGATCTGTGCGGGCCCCGGCCGCGCCTGAGGGCGGCGCGCGGATCGGCGCGGAACTTGAGGCGATCACGTCCTTCCTGGTAGGATCAATCATGGAAACCGGCCCGATCATCCCCGAACTGCCCGATTCGAAGCGCGAACGCGCTTTAGCGTACGGCCTTTCCATCGGCACCGGCGTCCTCGCGGGCGCGGTCGCCGCCGCGTACCGCTATACCGTCGAGATGATCGAGGGCGGGCGGGGGCGCCTCGCGGATATCGTGCGGGAAAGGCCCCTTCTCGCTTTGCCCTGGATACTCCTCGCGGCCAGCGCGGCGCTCGCCGTCGCCTTCCTTATCCGCCGTTTCCCCCTCATCAAGGGCTCGGGAATCCCCCAGGTCCGGGCGATGCTGACCCGACGCGTCGCATCCCGATGGATCCTCGAGCTTCCCTCGAAATTCTCAGGCGGCATCCTCGCGCTCGGCGCCGGGCTCTCTCTCGGCAGGGAGGGGCCTTCTATCCAACTCGGCGCCCTGGCCGGGAAGGGGCTTTCCTCGCTGTTCAAGCGCGACCGCGCGGAGCCCTATCTCCTCACCGCGGGCGCTGCGGCCGGGATCGCTGCCGCCTTCAACGCGCCGCTCGCCGGCGTCCTTTTCTGCGTCGAGGAGCTTCATCGGGCCTTCTCCCCGTCGATGCTCGCCTGCGCGATGCTCTCCTCGCTCTCCGCGGCGGCCGTCTCCTGGATTGCCTTCGGCCGGGCGCATGTCTTTCCCTTCGCGGACGCGGTCCCTCCGTCCATCGCGCTTTATCCAGCAGTCGCCCTCCTCGGGCTTATTTGCGGAATCCTCGGCGCGGCATTCAATAAGGCCCTGCTCGGGACGCAGCGCATCGCGTCGCGCCTCCTGCCTTCGCCGCGATGGCGGCTCGTTTCCGCCTTCCTCATCGCCAGCGCCGCGGCCTGCGCCTTCCCGATCGTCTCCGGAGGAGGACATGGGCTCATCGCGGGAGTGGCCGAGGGCTCCTTCGGCATCCTCATGCTCTGCGCCGCCTTCGCCGCGAAGTTCGCGCTCACCTCGCTGAGCTACGCTTCGGGCGCGCCGGGGGGAATCTTCCTCCCCATGCTCGCGCTCGGCGCGGCGGCGGGGGGCGCGGTGGCGCGGTGCCTCGAGGGATTCGGGATCGCGGACTACCAGGGGGCGACCTTCGCCATCCTGGGAATGGCCGCCTTTTTCACCGCGGTGGTCCGCGCCCCGATCACCGGAACCGTCCTCGTGATGGAACTCGCGGGCACCTTCGAGCACCTGCCCGCACTCATCCTCGCCTGCGCGACCGCTGGCCTCTCCGCGGCGGTCCTGCGTGCGAAGCCGATTTACGACGAGCTCTACGACGGCCTCATCCGGAGCGGAGACGGGGCGCCTAGCGCTCCGCTTCCCGACGAGCCGTCCTCGGAGTGAGGCGCGTCCTTCAGGCGGCGCCTCCGCTCAGCCGCGCTTCCCGGGAAACCAGGGGATGATCGCGCTCACGCGCTTCTTGTATCCCTCGTAAGCGGGGTATTTGGAGGACGTGATGCTCTCGGTGAAGATCGTGGACCCGATGAAGAGGACGACGAGGACGAGGATGCCCGCCGCGCTCCAGTGCAGGAACGCGCTCGCGAGGGAGGTCCCGTTGAGCGCGGCGCTCATGAGGTAGAGCGATAGCCAGGTCATGAGCTCGCCGAAGTAGTTGGGGTGGCGCGAGAGGGCGAAGAGCCCTGTCGTCCTGAAGCCGCGCGCGGCGTCCTCTTCGAATCTCCCGTCGATCCGTTCGCCCGCGCGGAAGCGGCGCTTGGCTTCCTGGAATTTCCACTGCTCCGCGTCCGCGATCCCCTCGATGACGACGGCGCCGGCCATGAGGGCGCAGGCGAGCGCGAAGAAGAGGAGGTTGGCCGTCCCGGGAGCCGCGGGCTCCATCGCCATGCGACGCAGGGGGAGGGTGAAGAGCACGAAGGTCCCCACCTGGAACAGCGAAATGAAGCCGAGATTGAAGGCTTGCCAGGCGAGAGGGTTCCTGATGCGGTCGCGGAGCACGGACCAGCGGTAGTCCTCCGTTCCCGCATAGCCGCCTTTCTTGGCGAAGTTGGCCGTGAGCCGCGCGCCCCATGCCGTGACGAGGAGGGCCGCGGCGAGGATGGGGAGGGAGAAGCCGCCGCGATAGGCGTAGTACCAGGCGAAGAGGACGGGGAGGGTGGACCAAAGGCGGTCGACCCAAGAGTAGTCCTTGGTTACGATGCCGGCGACGAAGCTCGCGAGGGCGAAGCAAAGCGCGCAGAGCGAGACCGCGATGAGGGGATCGCCCGAAGCGAGGAAGGAGACGCCGGAAGCCGGAAAGGGGGCTCCGGCGATCGCCGCGATGCAGATGAACGAGGCCGCGAGCGCGCTCGCGACGACGATGAGGAATTTGCCCATGCGCGAACCCTCCTTGGGTGCCGGAAAACCCGGTTGAACGGGGCATACTGTAGTCGAAGGCGCTCGCGGAGTCCAGACCGTCCCTTGCCGCGTCCGCGCGCGGCCGGTAGTATGGTCGCCATGATCGACCTCCGTTCAAGCATCGACGCGGCCTTCCGTGCGGCAATCAAAAGCGCCTTCGGCGACGAGTGCGCCGACGCCGATCCCCTGGTATTCCCCTCCGCCAACCCCGAGTTCGGGGACTTCCAGGCGAACGCCGCGATGGGCCTCGCGAAGCGCCTCAAGCGTCCTCCCCGCGAGGTCGCCCAGGCGATCGTCGACGGGTTCCGCATGGAGGGGATCGCGGGGAAACCCGAGATCGCGGGACCGGGCTTCATAAACGTGAGGATCGATCCCGCCTTCGTCTCCCGCGCCGTGGAGGCCATGGCCGGAGATCCCCGCGCCGGGGCCCGCCCCGCCGACAAGCCCGACACGGTGGTGGTGGACTACTCGAGCCCGAACGTGGCCAAGGAGATGCACGTCGGGCACCTCCGCTCCACCATCATCGGGGACGCCATCGCGCGCGTCCTCTCCTTCCTCGGGCACCGCGTGATCAGGCAGAACCACCTCGGGGACTGGGGCACGCAGTTCGGCATGCTCATCGAGCACATCGTCGATCAAGGATGGGACGGACGCGGCGAGCATTCGATCGGCGACCTCAACGAGCTCTATCGGGCGTCCAAGGCGCGCTTCGACGCGGACTCCGCCTTCGCGGAACGGGCCCGCGCGCGCGTCGTGGCCCTGCAGGGCGGGGACGCGGCGACCGTCGCGCTCTGGAAGGGCCTCATCAGCGAATCCAAGCGACACTTCGCTTCGGTGTACGGGAAGCTCGGCGTCCTCCTCGAGGAAGGCGATTACCGGGGCGAGAGCTTCTACAATCCGCTCCTCCCCAAGGCCGCCGCCGACCTCGAGGCCTCGGGCGCGGCGCGGATGAGCGAGGGCGCCCTCTGCCTCTTCCCGTCGGGATTCCTGAGCCCCGAAGGCGAGCCCGTGCCTCTCATCGTGCGCAAGTCCGACGGGGGCTACGGCTATGACGCCACCGACCTCGCCGCGCTCCGCTTCCGCGTGGACGAGCTCGGCGCGACGCGCTTAGTCTACGTCACCGACTCCCGGCAGAAACAGCACTTCGCCATGGTCTTCGCGGGAGCCGCGCTCTCGGGCTGGCTCAAGGACGGCGTCCGGGCGGAGCACGTCCCCTTCGGTTCCGTCCTGGGAGAGGACGGGAAGCCCTTCAAGACCCGAGCGGGCGAAACCGTGAAGCTCTCCGACCTCCTCGACGAGGCGGAGGAGCGCGCCTTCGCGATCGTGAGCGCCAAGGACCGCGAGATCGGCGAGGATGAGCGGCGGGCGATCGCGCGCGCCGTCGGGATCGGTGCGGTGAAGTACGCGGACCTCTCGAGCGACCGCATCAAGGACTACGTCTTCGATTGGGAAAGCATGCTCTCCTTCGAGGGCAACACCGCGCCCTACCTCCAGAACGCCTACGTCCGCATACGCTCCATCTTCCGAAAGGCGAGCGAACAGGGAGCCGTTCCCGGCGCGATCGCCGTGGCCGCGCCCGATGAGCGCCTCCTTGCCCTCGAACTCCTCAAGTTCGGCGACGTCGTCGAAGCGGTCGCGCGGAGCCTCGAGCCGCACCGGCTCTGCGGCTACCTTTACGCGCTCGCATCCCTCTTCCACCGCTTCTACGAGAAGTGCCCCGTGCTCGCCGCTCAGGACGCTTCGACGCGCGCTTCGCGCCTCGCGCTCTGCGCCGAGACCGCGCGCGTCATCTCGACCGGCCTGGGGCTCCTCGGCATCTCCGTCGTGGAGCGGATGTAGGGGTAATTTCCGCGTTCAGCGGCCCCGTCCCGTGATATGATGCGGTCCGGTAAGGGGGGCCACATGGACGCAGGCGTACTCGCGGATTTCCTCCGTTCGCTCCTCGGGAAGGCCACGCTTCTCCCGGGAACGGACCTCGACGTCCTCGTCATCGCCAATCCGCGCGCGGGCGGCTTCACGAGGCGCGCCATCGCGAAGCGGCACCTCGCCGGCATGGAAACGCTTTCCGCTGAAGCGGCATCCTTAGGTCCGCGGCGGGGAAGCGTCTCGCTCGCTCTCATGCGCACGGAACGACGGGGCCACGCCTACGAGATGGCGCGCGACGCGCTCGCCGTCCCGCGCGGGGGCCGCGAGCTCCTCATCGTCGCCGCGGGCGGCGACGGCACAGCCCACGAGATCCAGAGCGCCCTCATGGACGCCGACTCAGGCGCGCGCTCGCGGACGATCGTCCTTCGCCTCCCCATGGGCACGGGGAACGACGGCTCGGACGGGAGGACTCTTGTCGATTCGCTCAGGCGCCTCCTCGGCCCCTCGCGCGCGGAGCCCTCGCGCGCCATCCTGGCTACCGCGCGGAACGGGGCCATCAGGCGCTACGCCTTCAACATCGCATCGATCGGGCTCGACGCCTACGTCACGCACATGACCAACAAGCTCAAGGGCGTCCTCCCCGGCGACTCGTACAAGCTCTGGCTCGACATCGCCTCCGTGTTCTACGACAAGACCTACGACGTCTCGGAGATGGAAGTGTCGTACCGCTGCGCGGCCGGGATAGAGAAACGCAGGCAAGCGAACGAGCTCGTCGCCATGGGCGTAACTGGTCGCAGGACCTACGGCTCCAACGTCCTCATCCTTCCCGACGACGACAACGTCTGCGCGGTCAGGAAGACATCGATCGCGCGGAAGCTCGCCCTGAAGAAGGCGGTGGCGGAGGCCGCGCATCGCGGCATGGACGAGGTCGAGTTCTTCCGGGCCGATCGCGTCGAGATCCGCTACGACCGGCCCGTCCTCGCGCAGTTCGACGGCGAGACCCTCCTCCTCGGACCTGAGGACTTTCCCTTCGTGATGGAGCTCACGGAGCCGTCTATCAGGACGATCGTCAGCGCGTGACGTCGCGGGTGGCGATGACGTCGATGCCGGTATCCCGGGCGTTCTTGATGACGACGTCGCCGGTCTTAATGGGAGGGGCGATGCGGAGGGCGCGGAGGTCGGCGAGGATCGCGGGGATGAGGGCCTTGGGGACGGGAGACGCG
>CAZIEI010000127.1:0-9513 GCA_964538705.1 uncultured Spirochaetales bacterium
GGTGCGGGCGAGCCATTCGCGCGCGGTCTGCATGGCCTGGATCCGTTCCTCCACGGAGGCCATGTCCTTGTCCAGGCGCTCGAGGCGATCCACGGCGGCGTCGACCTTGTCCTTGTCCGCGGCCAGGGCCTCCACCGCGCGCTTGAGGTCGGCGACGCGGGCGGGGAGCCCCTTGAGTTCGGCCTCCTGGGCGCGGATCCCGCGCTCCAATTCACGCATGGCCTCGAAGCCGCGGTCGACGCCCTCGGCCGTCGCGTCGAGCACGGTGGCCTTCTTCTCGACGCGCTCGCACTTGGCCTCTGCCTGGGCGCCCATGTCCATGAGCTTCCGCATCCGCGCCTCTACTTCTGTGAGCGCGTCGTTGGAGGATGTGACCCCTTCGAGCTTGGCGTCGATGGCCTGGGAGATGCCGAGGAGGCGTTTGAAGTCCTCCTCCATGGAATCGATGCGCTTTCGCTCGGCGAGGAAGCGCGTCATCTTCTGGTTGATCTCGTCCTCGAGCTTGCGGACGCGGTCCATCTGCGCCTCGAGCTCGGAAAGCTCGCCGCGCTGGATCTCCGTCCTCGCGAGGGCCGCCTGGAGCCGCTCGAGGTCCTGCGAGAGCTTGGCCTGCATCTCGTCGGCGCGCTCGAAGACCCGGGTGCGTGCGGCGAAGTCCTTCTCGCGCTTCTCGAGCTCGTCGAGGGTGGATCGGAGCGCCTTGGCGTCCTCATCGATCCTGCCGAGGAGGCGAGCCTGGGCGCCCTCCACTTTGTCCTTGATCTCGGCCGCGGAGGCCTTGAGCTCGCGGATCCGCGCGTCCGTCTCGGCGGCGTCCTCGCGCCCGCGGTCCCGCGCGTCCTCGAGGAGCTCCTCGTAGGCCCGCCCGAGGGCCTCGGCCGCTTCCCTTCCGCGGGCGGCCATGTCCTTCCGGAGGCCGGCGGCCTCGAGCCCGAGCGAGTCGAGCTGGGCCGAGAGGGCCGTCGTCTGCGCGTCCGCGACGGACTTGGAGTCCCGCATGGAGGCGGCGATCGCCTCCTTCCACGCGGCGAGGTCCTTGTCCGCCTTCTTGAGCCGCTCCTCCGTCTCGAGGAGGTAGCGCGAGAGCTCCCCGTCGAAGGACGACCGGGCCGCGGCGGCGGCCTCCTGGAGCTCGCCGCGGGCGCGTTCCTGGAAGGCGCCGAGCTCCGCGCGCACGCCCTCGATCCGCTGGCCCACGGAATCCTCGAAGGCCGCGAGGCGCTCCTCCACCTTGCCCGTCTGCTCCGCCGCCCTGGCCTGGAGCTTCCCGATCCGCTCCTTGAGGGCCTCCGAGTACTCGCGCTCGGTCCGCTGGCGCTCGCCTTCGGCCCTGCCCTCCATGTCGGCGAGGCGGGAACCGAGCGAGGACTGCCATGCGGCCATCTTTGCGTCCATCTCGTCCGTGCGCTTCTTGAGGTCGCGGAAGAATTCGTCCTCGAAGAGCTTGAGCTTCTCGGACATGCTCTGGTAGGCGGTCTCCTTGAGCCCGGCCACCCCGCGCTCGAGCTCGCCGAGGACGCCTTGGAGGGACGCGATCCCGTCGGAGAGGCGCTTCTCCTCGCCGGCCTGGCGCTCGGAGATGGAATCGCCGAAGGCCTTGAAGTCGCGCTCGATCGCGGCCTCCACCTCGGCCATGGATTTCCTGATGGCCTGGTCCATGCGATCGACGTCGGCCTCCGCCTCCGCGAGTTTACCGTATTTGTAGTCCATGTCGGCGCGGAGGTCCGCCACCGACCGCTCGAGCTCCTCGGCCGCGGCGCGGAACTCGTCCTGCAGGGCCGCCTTCCGCTCGTCCATGGCGGCCTTGATCTCGGCGGCGGCCTTGTCGGCGAGGGCCGCCTCGCGTGCGCGGAGGTCGGCGTCGAGCTTGGCCAGGGAGGCGGCCGAAGCGGCTTCCGCCGCCGCGATCCGCGAGACGAGCTCGGCGTTCCTGCCCGCGAGCGCCTCGGACTCCGCCTGGAACTCCGTCTTGAAATTCCGGACGAGTGCCTGAGTCTCCTGGATGCCTTCCTTCGCGAAGGACTGGAGCCCCTGGTACTTGTCCTCGAGCGCTTCCTGGAGCTTCTGCGCGCGTCCGGTGATGGAATCGCTGAGCTTGCCGAAGGCCGCGTCCTCGAGGCGCTCGGCCTCCTTGCGCGCGCGCTGGAAGGCGGACTGGAAGGCCTCCTCGAGGGCGGAAAGCTCGTCGCGGGCCTTGGCCGCGCGAGCGGCGTCCAGGCGCGCGGCTTCGTCGGCGGCTTTCACCGCGTGCTTGGCTGCTTCCGAGGCGGCGTCCGCCGCGGCGTCGACCCGATCCTCGACGCGGGAGCTGATATCGTCCATGAGGGCCGCGAGGCCCTCGCCGTTCACGCGCTTGAAATCGTCCACGAGGCCGGGTATCCCCGTCGCGATGGACTCTAGCCTGGACTCGGCCTCCTTGAGCTTCTTAGCCACCTGGTCGGCGAACGTACTCTCCTCGCGGATCCGGCGCAGGTTCTCGTCCGCGCGTTCGGTCATGCCCATGAGCTCGTCGAGGACCCGGTCGTACTCCCCGATCCGCTTGCCCACCGCGTCCAGGGCGTCGGAGCGCGAGTTGAGTCCCTCCTCGATCTCGCGGACGCGGACGAGGACCTCCTTGGCGGCCTTCTGCCTCACGTCCAGCTCGATGGAGAAGTCCTTGAGCGAGGCCTGGCGCTGGTCCACGAAGGCGGCGAGCTCGTCCTTGAGCCGGTCGGCGTACTTCTTCACCTTCTCGAGCGAGCGGTTGTCGCGGTCGAGGAAGCGGTACACGAGCAGCGCGCCGGCTACGATGCCGAGGGTGATAAGGTTCCATATGTCGAAATTCACGGCGAACTCCCCAGTTCCGTGGCGATATCCGCGCGATGCGGATGATCATCCGCGCCCCATCCATCCGCTCGGGAGGTGGGCGACGATGATGAGTATACACCAAGAGGGCCGCGCGCGACAGAGGATGCCGTTTTTTTCTATGGAATTCAGCCCATGCCGAGCACGCGCGATGCCAGCCCGGGGAAGCCTCGGATGACGGCGTCCGCCCGGGAGGAGCGAGCGCCCCGCGGAGCGATGAGGATCGTCCTCATGCCCGCGGCTCCCGCGCCGGCGACGTCGTACCGCTCCGAATTCCCCACATAGGCCATCTCCCCGGGTTCGGTACCGAGGGCGCGCGCGAGGGCGAGGAACGGTTCCGCGGCGGGTTTGAGCCTCCCCACCTCTTCGGAGCAGATCTCCGCGTCCCAGATGCCCGCGAGCCCCATGCGCTCGAGCTTGCCGCGGATCGGGAAGTCCGAGAGCACGCCCACCTTGAGCCCCGCGGCCTTGAGAGCGAGGACCTCCTCGCGGACGCCGGTGTAGGGCCGCACGCGGGAGAAGGCGGGCTCCCAGCCGCGGTAGAAACGCTCCTCGAGGAGCTCGAGCACCTCGTGCGCGGGGCGGTTCAACCTCCGCGATGCGAGCTCGGCCTGGACGGCGTAGAAGCGGCCCTCGTGCCTCTCGCTCCTGAGCCGGTCCCGCGCGCTTCCCATGGAGAGGAGGAGGCGGAGATTCCCGAGGAGGGAAGGGAAGATCCTGACCCAGAGGCGGTAATTGGGGTAAAGCGTTCCGTCGATGTCGAAGCCGACCGCCTTGATGGCCATGGGGTTCCTTTTATACCTCCGCCGGCTCCATTGAGGCAAGCGCGGGCCGATCGGACCCGCTTCCCGCGCGGGCGTTGAAGCGTTCGCGTCCCGCCGATTATACTGGCGGGGTCCGGAAAACCGGATCGTCCGCGCCGCGGGCGGAAGGGATTGCGTCATGAACCTGATTTTCCTCGGCCCTCCCGGAGCGGGGAAGGGCACGTTGGCCGCCAAGGCCTCCGTCGAACTCGGCCTGCCCCACATCTCCACGGGTGAAATATTCCGCGCCGCCATCCGCGAGCGCACGCCCCTCGGCCTCCAGGTGAAGGGGATCATCGACTCCGGCGGCCTCGTCCCCGATGAGCTCACCATCGCCCTCGTGCGCGAGCGCCTCTCCGAGCCCGACGCGGCGAACGGCTGGATCCTCGACGGCTTCCCGCGCACAATTCCCCAGGCCCGCGCTCTCGAGGGCATGAAGGGCGCGAGCGCGGCCGTGGACTTCGACGTCGACGACGCCGCTGTCGTCGAGCGCCTCTCCGGCCGCCGCGTCTGCCCCGGCTGCTCGCGCAACTACCACGTCGCTTTCTTGAAGCCGAAGAAGGAGGGCGTCTGCGACGACTGCGGGAAGGAGCTCATCATCCGGGACGACGACCGGCCGGAATCCATCAAGATTCGGCTCGAGGTCTACCGCGCGCAGACCGAGCCCCTCATCGGCTATTACCGCGGCCTCGGCAAGCTCGTGGGCATCGACGCCTCCGGGAAGCCCGAGGAAGTCCTCGCGCGATTCAGGGAGGCGATGAAGGGGGTGTCCTGAGGCCGCGCGGCCGGAAGGAAAGGGCCCGCGTCCGCCTCAGCGCCGCTCGATCAATTCGGATGCGGGCCTTCGCGGCCGCGGGGGAGGGGACTCGAGCGCGTAGCCGAGGGGCGTGAGCGCTACGGGCTCCCATCCCGGGCCGAGGCCCAGGAGCTCCGCGGTCGCTCGGGGGTCGAAGGCGCAGATCCAGCAGGTCCCGAGGCCGAGGGCCGTCGCGGCGAGGACTATGTGGTCCATCGCGATGGCCGCGTCGATGTCCGACGAGGACTTCCCGTCGGAGCCCCGCTTCCACGCGCGCTCAAGGTCCGCGGACACCGCGATGACGAGGGGTGCTTCGAGGATCCATTCGCCGCGGTACGCTCGCGCGACGGCCGCGCGATTCGCTTTCACGTCCACCGCCGTGAATTTGAACGGCTGGAAGTTCTTGGCCGTGGGTGCGAGGATCCCCGCCTCCATCACCGCCTCGAGCTTCTCTCCCTCCACGGCCCTGTCCGCGTACTTCCTCACGCTCCTCCGCGCCCTGACTACGTCGAAAAAATCCATCGCATCGTCCCCCCGTTTCCATTCAACGTAAAAAGGGGGAAGGAGCTCCCGCCCCTTCCCCCCTCGGCCCCCCTTTCCTGGGAGCGATATGGCGGGCCCTCAGCCCTTCTTTTTCCGTTCCGCAGCGGCTTCTTCGGTTTCTTGCCGCTCGGCCTTCTTGGTCATAGCCTCGAGCGCGCCCGCGATGACGCGGTTCCGCGCTTCCGCCACGGCGTCCGCCTCGATGGCGGTGAGCGGCGGACGCGGTCCGCCCGCGCCGGTGACCACCGAGACGCGGTCCGCCGGGTACGCGGAGAGCGTGGCGGCGAAGGGCTCGAAGAGCTTCTCGAAGTTATCGAGGAGGTAGGCCTTGCCCGCGTCCGCCCCGGCGTCCTTCATGATCCTGAGCGTCGCTTCGAGCTGGTCGAGCTCGGAGGTGCGCACCGCGAAGCTGCGGGCCACCTCCGCCTTGGCGTCGAGGATGGACTTCTCGCGCTGGGCCATGGCCGGGGTCACGATGTCCGCCTTGAGCTGATAGCCCACCGCCTCGATTTTCTGCTTCTCGGCCTCGATCTGCGCCTTGATGCCGGCGACCCGCGCGCGCGCCTCGGCCGCGGCCTGCTCCACGCCCACGGCCTGGCGCTGGGTCTCTTCCTTGACCTTCACGCGCGTATCGGCCTCCACGCGCGCGTACTCGTTGTCCAGGGTCTTCACCGTGGTCTCGGCGCGGCGGGCCTCCTGCTGCTCGGCGGCGGAGGCCTTCGCCTCGGCCTGGGCCTGGCGGGCCTTGGTGGAGGCGTTGGCGGTCTGCACGCGCTTCAGGAGCGCGATGTAGAGGTCGGGCTCCTCGACGCCGGGGAGCCGGTGGTCGTCCACGTCTGCGATGTTCATGGTGGTGATCTCGAGGCCGATGTTCTCGAGGTCGCTCTTGCAGACGTTGATCATCTTGGCCACGAGGACGTCCTTGTCCTTCATGACCTGCTCGGGCGTCACGGAGGCGATGGAGTCGCGGAGGTGGCCCTCGATGATGTCGGCCGCGACGCGGCGGAGCTCCTCGCGCTTGTTGGCGAGGGCGAGGATCCGCGTCACTGCGTGCTGGCGCCCGAGGTCGCTCGTGGCGATGGCGAAGGAGACCGTGGCCTTCACGTTGAGGGGCACTACGCCCGCCGCGATCGCGGAGTCCACGGAGACCTCGATGGTGATGGGCGTTAGGTCGAGCTTCCCGAAGCGCTGGAGGAGGGGGATGATGAAGACCCGCCCGCCTGAGAGCGTGCGGAAGCCCTTCTTGGAGGCAGAGCCCGACACGACGCCGAGCTCGTTGCCTCCCACGATCTTCATATTGGCGACGAGCTGGATGAAGATGGCGATCGCGGTGACGCCCGCGAGGGCGATGAGGAATACCGGCATCATTCGCCCCCTTTCTTCTGCCCGGCCGAGCCGGGGAAGGCGAGCGCCTTCACGTCCACCCCGAAGGCGTCGCGGAACGCGGCGATGAAGTCCGCGAAGGCGCGCGCGCCGCGGTTCACGGCGCCCGAGAATCCTTCCTCGTCGTTCATGACGACGAGGGAATCCACCCTGGCCCCCTCGGTGGCGGCCGCATAGGCGGCGTAGAGGTCGGGGAGTTTCTGCTTGAGGAAGAGGACGGAGGCGGCGTCCGCGCCGAAGCGCGCGAGGAGCTCGGCCTTTCGCTTGAGGATGGCGTTGTTCGCCTCCTCGCGGATGCGTACGGCCTCGCGATCGCCCTCGGCGAGGATGCGGGCGGCCTCCTCGGCGGCCTCGGCCGCGAGAGTGACCTTGCTCCGGTTGCGGAGGGCCTGGAGGGCCGCGGCCTCGGCCTGGAGCGCGGCCTCCCCGCGGTTCTTGGCCTCCTCGATCGACTGGTCGGCGGTGTACTTGGCCTGCTGGATCGATCCCGACGATTCGCGCTTGAAGACCTCGAGCTTCTGGCTCGTGGCGAGGATGGCCTCGTCCGCCTTGGACTTGGCCACGCGGATGCGGCGCTCGGCGTCGGATTCCGCCTGCTCGGCGATGGCCTTGAGCCGCGCCTCCTCGATCTCCACCTGCTGCCGCTTCTCCGCGAGGGTCTTCTGCGCGAGGTTGGCGATGTAGTTGGAGGTGTCCCAGATCTTCTGCAGGGAAACCGAGACCACCTTCATCCCGAAGGAGCGGAGGTCGGAGTTGATGTCCTTGAGGAGCTCGGCGCGGAACTGGGCGCGCTCGCCCATGCCCGCCGCGTCGTCATCCGGACCCGTGTCCTCCATGCCGATGGCCTGGAGGGGCGTGGCCTTGTTGAGGGCGCCGCGGAAGTTGCCCACCAGGGTCTGCTGGATCTGCGACTTGATCGAAGAGGTGTCCTTGCCCATGAGCCGCTCGACCGCGGAGTAGAGCATGGGCTCCTCGTCGCCGTCGATGCAGACGCAGGCCGTCGCGTCCGCGCCCACGGTGATGCCGTTGGCGGAGTTGACGCCCTCCACCCGCACGTTCACCGGGAACACGCCCAGGTCGAGCGAGCCGATGGACTGGAAGTAGGGCATGAGGAAGGTCCGCCCGCGCTCGACCGAGAATCCGAAGGTCCGTCCGCCCCGCGTCGCGCGGCGCCCCGTGACCACCATGACCTTGTCCGTCGGCGCGACCCTGATGGTCGCCTTGAGGACGCCGAGGAGGATGAAGAAGGCCACGACGCCCCCGATCCCCCAGAGCACTCCCGAACCCACGGTGAAAATCCCGTTCATCGTTCCTCCTTATTCAGCCGTTATCGTTTTTCGATTCGAGCGCGCCGGAGATGGACTCCTCCGGCACCACGAGGTATTCGCCGTTCCTGCAGTCGATCGCCCGCACCGCGGCGCCCGTCGCCGCGTTCCCGGACTCGAGGCGCGCGTAGGCGTAGGTCTCCTTCCCGTAGGAGGAGAATTTGATCTTCCCGAGCCTGCCCGCCTCGATGGGGACGACGACCTCGGCGAGCTCGCCCACGAGGTCCTCGTCGTGGACGCTCGAGTCGAGCTCGCGCCGCGCGACGCGCCTGACGATGCGGGCCATGGCCGCGATGACCACGCCCGAGGCCGCCGCCCAGGCGACGGAGGCGACGGCGCCCTCGCCCCTGGCCTGGGCGATGATCCCCATGGGGCCGGCCCCGAGCGAGAAGTAGACGAGGGTGCGCAGGGCTGATATGGCGCGCGCGACCGTCCGCGTGGCGCGGTTCCCCGCGCCGATGAGCGATCCCCTGCTCCCTCGGTCCGCGGGAACGGGGGAGCGTTCCGAATCGTGCTGGTGATGGGCCGAGTCCTGGGAGTCGTGCGCGGCGTGCCCGCCCTGATCGCCGGAGGCGTCATGTCCGTCGTGAGCGGAAGCGTTGTGGTCGCCAGGGGCGTCATGCCCGTCGTGGGCGGATCCATCGTGATCGCCGTACGCTTCGTGGTCGCCAGAGGCGTCATGCGCGTCATGGGCTGAGCCGTCGTGGTCGCCGAACGCGCCGTGACCGCCAGAGGCGTCATGCGCGTCATGGGCTGAGCCGTCGTGGTCGCCGAACGCGCCGTGATCGCCAGAGGCATCATGCCCATCATGATCGGAACCGTCGTGGGCGTCAGAGTGGTCTCCATGGGAGCCGCCGTCGTGGCCGTCCTGATGTCCGGAGTCGTGGCCGAGGGCGCCGAAGAGATCGACGACGGTTACGCCGACGCCGAAGACGCCGAGCGCGATAAAGAGGACGGTGAGGCCGCTCAAGCGCGGCCTCTCGATGCGACGACGCGCGGTACCATGACTGCCTCCATCGCGAGTATAGGGGGAGGGGGGAGGGGGGTCAAGGAGAAGGAAGAGCGGAGAGCGCGCGACGGGCGAGCGCGGGGACGTCGCGGAGATCGGAGGCCGCGGCGTCCGGGGAGAAACCGTCGGCGCAGGCGGGACCCGGGACGGAGGCAGGGCGGCCGTCGCGCCTGAAGAGGAGCGTGCGCATGCCGACTCCCGAGGCGGCGCGGAGGTTGTCCGGCCGGTCGTCGATGAAGAGCACCTCCTGCGCGGGACGTCGGGCCCTCTCGACGAAGAGCCTGTAGATGGCGGGATCGGGCTTCCTGAGGCCTACGTCGCCCGAGACGACCGCGAGCGAGAAGAGGCCTTCGATGCTGTGGATGGACCTGAGTTCCGCCGACCACTCGCCGAGGTCGTTCGAGAGGAGACCGATGTCCGCCCACGCGGAGAGCTCCCCGGCCGCGGCCGCGAATCCGGGATCGAGCCGCACCCTTTTCCGGAGGTAGCTTTCCTGCACGGCGGCGTAGCCGTCGCTAAGTCCGAAGTAGGACCAGAACTCCCTGGCTCCGGTCTTCCCGAGGCTCGCCGCGCGGTACCGGGCGACGATCTCGTCGTCGGCCTCGAGGACGCCTCGCTCGCGGAGGAACGGGATGAGGCAGGACTTGACGTCGTCCCCGTCGATGAAGATGACGCCCATGGCGTCGAAGGCGATCATGGGGCGGCATTCGCTCATGTCGCCATTCTACCCGGGATCGCGCGGACTCGTCGCGGGGCGCGCGGACTCGTCGCGGGGCGCGCGGACTCGTCGCGGGGCGCGCGGACTCGTCG
>CAZIEI010000128.1:0-9296 GCA_964538705.1 uncultured Spirochaetales bacterium
TGTTCTTGGTGCGCCGGGAAAGGACCTGCATGACGCGGCGGATCTCCTCGTCGCGGCCGATCACGGGATCGAGCTTCTCCCTGCGCGCGAGGGCGGTGAGGTCGCGGCAGTAGCGATCGAGGATCTGGTACTTGTCCTCGGGGTTCTGGTCCGTGACGCGCTGGTTTCCGCGGAGGGCCTTGAGGGCGGCAAGGATGCCGTCCTTAGTGACGCCGAACTTGCCGAGGATGCGGCCCGCGGGGCCGTCGTCCTTGACCATGGCGAGGACGAGGTGCTCGACCGATACGTACTCGTCCTTGAGGGCCTGGGCCTCAGCTTCCGCCTTGGCGAGGACCTTGGAGGAAGAGCCCGAGAAATAGAGCTGGGCGGCCTCGCCGCGCACAGTGGGCTTAGCCTTGAGGGACGCCTCGATCTCCCCGCGGAGCGTTTCCTCGTCCACGCCGAGGCGCTGCACGAGGGGCTCGGCCACGCCGCCCTCCTGGTCGAGCGCGGCGAGGAGAAGATGGTCGGTGTCCACCTGCGAATGGTCGGCCTTGCGCGCGAGGTTGCTCGCGGCCTGGAGGCATTCCTGGGCTTTTATGGTAAAGCGATCGTAGTCCATGGGCGATAAGATAACGCGGCCGCGCTGGAGCGGCAACGGGCTCCGGAAAAAATCAGGCTTCTCCCGCGCCCGCCTCCCCTGGGGCCGCATCTCCCGCGCGCGGCTCGGGTTTCGTCGTCGCGGCGGATCGCCTTCGCATGGCCTCGTGTTCGCGGCCGAGCTCCTCAATGAGGTCCTTGACCATCCATTCCACGTTGTTCGGGGTGCTCATGGAGAAGGCGATGGCGTCGGGATCCGCGGACGCCGCCTTGACTGCGCGCATGGCTGCGAAGGCCTCCTCGGCGGTGAACCCGTGCATGAAGACGACCTTGGAAGCCATCCGCGTCCCTCCTCACCGTTCGCGAAGCGAGCGTCCCCTCGCATGATTCGCGGGATCCGCACGTTCCTCGCTCTCAGCCGCGCCAGTCCCGCGCAGGCTCATTGCCCGCCGGGGACGTTGGTAATCGCGCTCGCGCGATGCTATACTCTACTCAAAAGGAGCATAATCGTGAAGGGACTTAAACGCTTCGCTCTCGCGGCCGCCCTCGCGTGCGCCGCCCTGCCCTCCTTCGCCCAGCAAGCCCAGAAGGACATAAAAGCCGAATTCGTCGATGGCGCCGTGGAATACAAGTCCGGGGGCTCCTGGAAGCCTTTGGACATCGGGGAATCGTTCTCGGACGATCAGCTCAAGGCGGTCAAGCTCGGAAAGCGCTCCTACGCGGAATTCTCGCTCCGCGGCAGGAGGCTCGTGCTCTCCGCCGCGGGCACCTACGACGTGCCGACGCTCTTCGCCAAGCCTGCGCCCGCCGTCGCCTCGGGAATCGGGAACCGCGTCCAGAAGCTCATCGCCGAGACCAAGACCCGGAACGCCGGCGTCGCCATGGGCGTCCGCGCGGAAAAGGCGGAAGACCCGAACCTCATGATCGGCGACGAGTACTCCTTCTTCGAGGCCGGGAAACAGGCGGTCCTGGATGGCGATCTCGAGCTCGGCGAGGGGTACCTCTCCCGGGCCTGGTCCTCCGCGGAGGGATCCGACGACGAGGCGATCCGCTCCTCCATCTCCTACTACCTCGGACTCGGACTCGCATCCGGCGGCTCCGTCGCGCGGGCGCTCAAGTCCATGCGCGCGGCGTCTTGGTACGGCGATCCCTCCATAGCACAGGACTACATCGCCCTCCAGCTGAGCCTCGAGGTGCAGTCCAACGCGACCTCGGAGGCAAAGGCCCTCGTGAAACAGGCGGTGTCGAAATCCAAGGAGCTCGACCTCGAACCCTCGTTCATAGAGGACCTCAAGCGGATTTCCGCCGATCTCTGAAAACGGGTGCGCCCTCGATGCGCGCGTCCGCACCCCGCTCCGGCAGGAGCGTATAGCGATGAATGAAAAGAGGGGCCGTCCTGAAAGGACGGCCCCTCTTTTTCTCGGTCGTTCCGAGGTCGGATGGATCGTTCGACCCGCTAATGCCGTTCGATCCGTGCCCGGGCGGCCGCCTCGTGGCCAGCGAGCCCCTCCATGCGGGCGATCGCCGCCGCATCGCGAGCGATCGCGTCCAGCCCCTCGCCCGGCTTGGCGTCCAGGCTCGTGCGGAGGCAGATGAAATCCTTCACGGACAGTCCCGAGGAGTAGCGCGCTGCGCGGCGCGTCGGGAGGGTGTGGTTGATGCCCGCGGCGTAGTCGCCCAGTGACTCAGCCGCGCTTCCCCCGAGGAAGACGGAGCCGTAGTTCCTGAAGAGCCTCGCAGCCTCCTTGGCCCCGACGACGTGTAGCTCAAGGTGCTCGGGCGCGAGGGCGGAGGCGAGTTTCGCCGCCTCTTCCATGTCCTTCGCTATGACGGCCGCGCCCCGCGAAACCGCCGATGCCCGGGCGATGGACGCCGTGGGCAGCACCTCGAGGAGCTTCGCGAGCTCGCGCTCGATTTCTGCGGTCTTCTGCTCGGAGAACGCGATGAGGAGGGGCCGCGCCATGGGATCGTGCTCGGCTTGGGCGGCAAGGTCTACGGCGGCGAGGGCCGCGTCGGCCTCGTCGTCCGCGACCACGAGGACCTCGCTCGGCCCCGCATAGAAATCGATGCCGACGTCCGCGGCTACGAACCGCTTAGCCGAAGACACATAGGCGTTGCCCGGCCCCACGACCTTGTCCACGGAGCGCACTGTCTCGGTGCCGTAGGCGAGCGCCGCGACGCCCTGGGCACCGCCCGAGACGTAGAACTCGTCCGCTCCGGCGATCGCCGCGGCGAGGAGGACCAGAGGATGCGGTTTCCCGTCGCGCATGGGCGGGGACATCACGGCCACGCGCTTCACGCCCGCGATCTTGGCGGGGATGACGCACATGAGTGCCGACGAAACGAGGGGGTAGCGTCCGCCGGGAACGTAGACCCCGACCGAGTCGAGGGCGTCCACGCGCTGGCCCAGGAAAACGCCCTCTTCGACTTCGATGGAAAAATCGCGGAACTGGGCCATCTGGGCCTCGGCGAAGCGCCTGATCCTCGCGGCGGCGGAGACGAGGGCGCGGACCTCGTCGGGCGCGCCGCCCGACGCACCAGCGGGATCGGCCGGGAGGTTCGCCCTTATGGAGGCGAGCTCGCAGCCGTCGAATTTCCCCGCGTACTCCCTAAGCGCCGCGTCGCCCCGCTTTCGCACGTCGGCGACAATAGCGGCGACCGTCGCGTCGACGTCCCGCGAATCCTCGACTACGTCCGCAAGGAGCTCCGCGGGCGTGAGGCGCCTCAAGCGGACGGTTGTTCCTACGTCGCTCATCTCCGTCTCCTCTTCCTGAGCTCGTTCCAGACGGCCTTGAGGCTCACGCCCTTCCGCGCGAGATAGGCCGCCGTGAAATAGAGGAGGTCACCGGCTTCCCAGATGATTTCCTCCTCGGTATCCGCATCGATGAGCTCGAAGGCCTCCTCGTTGATCTTCCTGCGGATCTTGTCCGCGTCGAGCGTCGAGGTGTAAGAGCCCTCGCGCGGATTATCGAAGCGGTCCTTGATGACCGCATAGAGCTCGTCGAGGGTGAAATCGCGCGGACCGAAACAGGACCAGGTCTCCGATCGGCAGGAGGGCCCCTCGGGATCGGCCGTGAGGAGGAGGGCGTCGCCGTCGCAGTCGACGCGGGCCGCGACGAGCCTGCCGCCGCTGCCCTCGACGCCGCCTAATGAGCCCGCGCGCGAGGCGAGCTCGATCCTGCCAGCGGAGAAGGTCCTCCTGAGCGATTCCTCGGTGGCCCAGGCCACGGAGAGGACCTGGCCGGATGCATCACGAACGACAGTGGGCACCGGCCCCGCGCTGAAATTTATCGATGAAATGAAGGCTTCACCCACGGGGACCGCCCCCGTGTAGATGGCCATTCCCAGCTGGAGGTCATAGCCTCCCCGGGAAAGCCGGGACATCTCCTCGGTCGTGCAGATCCCGCCCGCAGCGGTGATCCTGATCCGCTTCGCCTCGTCGCCGAGGGCTCGCTTGATGTCCTCGAGGGCACTCTCGTCCGTGCCGCCCATCATGCCTTCCTTGTCCACGCAGGTAGCGAGGAAGCCGCCGCAGTAGGGCGCGAAGGCCTTGGCGGCCTCGGGCGCGCCCAGGGGGAGGGTCTTCTTCCAGCCCGAGACGGCAATCTTACCGCCGAGGGAGTCTATGGAAACGATGAGGCTCTCGCGCCCCACAGCCTCCGAGAGGGCGCGGACGAATTCGAGATCGGGCGTCCCGTCCTTGAAAGCCGCGGAGCCCACTATGATCCGCTCGGCGCCGAGGGAAAAGAGGCGCTTGGCCCGATCCACGTCGCGGATGCCGCCGCCCACGCGGCAGGTGTATTTCTTGACGATGCCCTCGATGAGCCGGGCGTTGTCGCCCTGACCCATGGCGGCGTCCAGGTCGATGAGGGCGACCTCGCCGTAGCGTGCGAAGTCTGCGACGCGCGCCTCGACGTCTGCTTCCTCGAGTTTCTTCTTCGAGCCCCGCTCGAGCTGGACGACCTTGCCGCCCATGAGGTCCACGGATGGTACGATCATCTGACGAGCACTCCTTTCGATCTCGCGTAGTCCTTTATCTCTTCTATGGTATAAGTCCCCTCGTGCACGAGCGAGGCCACGAGTGCAGCGTCCGCGCCCGCCTCCTGGAAAGCGCTCACGATGTGGTCGAGCGTCCCCGCTCCGCCTGATGCGATCACGGGAACCTTCACGGCTTCCACGACCGCCTTGAGGAGCGCGATGTCGTAGCCGTCCTTCACGCCATCCATGTCCATGCTCGTGAGGAGGATCTCCCCCGCGCCCAGCTCCGTTCCGCGCCGGGCCCATTCCACGGCGTCCACGCCCGTGTCCCTACGCCCGCCCGCCACCCACGCCGTCCACGAATTTCCCGAGCGCTTGGCATCGATGGCCAGGACCACGCATTGGTTCCCGAACCTGCGCGCGCAGGAGGAGATGATGGAGGCGTCCGCGAGGGCGGCGGAGTTGACCGCCACCTTGTCCGCCCCCGCCTTGAGGTAGGAGGCCATGTCCTCCTCGCCCCGGACTCCGCCGCCGGCGGTGATGGGGACCCGGGCCGTCATGGCCGTCTTCCTGATCACGTCGTAGGCGAACTTCCGCTCCTCGTGGGTAGCGGTGATATCCAGGAGGACGATCTCGTCCGCTCCCGTGTCCGAGTACTTACGCGCAAGAGTCGCAGGGTCTCCCATATCGCGGAGCTCCTTGAAGCGCGTGCCCTTGACTACCCTGCCCGAATCGATGTCGAGGCAGGGAATAATCCGTTTCGCTATCATGATCCTATGGCCCTCTTGAGGAGCGCGAGCCCCGCACGGGAGCTCTTCTCCGGGTGGAACTGGAATGCAACCGCCCTCCCCTTCCTGATCGCGCAGGGGAAGTCGTAGCCGTAGTCCGTCGACGCGATCACGCAGGGCGAGGCGACGGGAGCGTGGTAGGAGTGCACGAAGTAGAACCACTCTTCCGCGCCGGGCTCGAAGGGGCTCGCGTCGCCCGGAGCGGGCTTCACGAGGTTCCACCCGATGCAGGGCACCTTGAGTGCGCCCCGGAAGCGCTCGCACTTCCCCGGGAGGAAGCCCAGGCCCGCGACGCCCGGGTCCTCCTCGCTCCCCTCGTAGAGGAGCTGGAGCCCGAGGCAGATCCCGATGAAGGGGAGGCCCCGCGCGAGCCAGGAGCGTATCGGTCCCGAGAGCTCCTTGGAATCGAGCGAGGCCATTGCCGCGCCGAAGGCGCCCACGCCGGGGAGTACGAGGACTCCTTCCCCGCCCCGCGCGAGGGTTTCGACGTCCTCCGCGTTCGAGACCATGGACCAAGCGCATCCCAGCTCGTCCAGAGCGCCCGAGAGCGAGGCGACGTTGCCCGCGTCGTAATCGACGATGCCGACCCGTTTCATGTACGCCCCCCGCCCTTCGGGTAGCCGTCCAGCGAGCCCTTGGTGCTGGGAACGGCGCCCGCGGCCCGATCCATGATCGAGACCGCTTCCATGACGGCGCGGGCGGCGGCCTTGAAGCCGGCTTCGTAGACGTGGTGCCCGTTGCGCCCCCGCATGAGGTCGATGTGGAGCGTGGCCTTGGCCCCGCGCGAGAATCCCTGAAAGAACTCCTCGAAGAGCTCGCGCGTGAAATCGCCTGCGGGCATGGCCCGCTCCTTGCCGCGCACGGCGCAGAAGGGGCGGCCCGAGAAGTCGATCACGGCGCGCGCGAGCGCCTCGTCCATGGGGAAATACGCGGAGCCAGCGCGGCGGACGCCGCGCATGTCGCCGAGCGCCTCGCGAACGGCGCTCCCGACCACGAAGGCGAGGTCCTCCACGGTGTGGTGCCCGTCCACGGCCCCGTCTCCCGCTATCCTCCCCCGGAGGTCGATGAGGGAGAAGCGCGCGAAGGCGTCGAGCATATGCGAGAGGAAGCTTTCTTCGATCTTGAGGGCCATCTCGCCCTTCCCGTCGAGGTCGACCTCCACGGCGATGTCGGTTTCCTTGGTCTTGCGTTCGATCGATCCCTTCCTCATCGCTTCCCTCCTAAACCGAGGGCCTTCGCGGCCTCGGCGATCGCGCGTTCAGCGCCGTCTTCCCACTCGGGCGGGCAGGCGGTCAGGCGGACCCAGCCCGCGAGCGGTCCCGCGGACCAAGCCTTGCAGAGGAGCCCGCGCTCGGCGAGCGCCGCCCTGAGAGGCTCGGCCGCGTCCCCCGCGTAACCGAGGACGAAGTTCGCCCCGCTCTCGACTGCGCGCGGCAGATAGCGCGCGAGCATGTCCGCCGTGCGCTTCCGCGCCGCGAGCACGCGCGAGACCACATCCTCCATGAGCCCCGCTCGCTTCAAGAGCGCCGTCGCGGCCTTTGCCGAGGGACGGGATATCCCGTAGGGCAGGATGAAGGGATCGAGGCCCGCGAGGACCTCGGGCCGGCCCGCGAGGAAGCCCACGCGCAATCCCGCGATCGCGTAGCTCTTGGAGAGCGAGCGGAGGATGACGGCGTTGGGCATGCGCGCGAGCCTGCCGAGGACGCTGGTGCCGGAGAAGTCCGCGTAGGCCTCGTCCACCGCCACCGGCATGGGAGCGAGGGCGCGGCATATTTCCTCCACCGCGTCCTGAGGGATGGGAGCGCCCGCGGGATTGCCGGGATTCACCACTACGGCCAAGTCCGCGCCCCGCGCGGCGTTCACGAAAGCGGCCGGATCGAGCTTGAAGTCCTCGTTGAGGGGCACGCGCGCGAAGCTCGCGCCCATGGCCGCCGCGCGAACGTCGTACATGCTGAAGACGGGATCGGGGACGGCGATCCGCTTCCCCTTCCCGAGCCAGGCCTGCACCGTCACGGAGATGCCCTCGTCCGCGCCCGCCGTAGGGCGGAGCCACGCGGGATCGAGCCCGAGCCTTTCGGAAGCGGCCTTCACGAGCTCGGCATACTCGGGGTAGCGCTCGAAGCGCCCGCGGTCGAGGTCGTCGAAGGCTCCCTCGCCCTTGGCGCCGAGGCCCACAAGGCATTCGTTCATGTCGAGGGCCATGAGGCCGTCACGGCCCTCGATCTTCTTATAAGCCGCGGCGTTCATGGCACCACCTTCCTGATCTCGTACTCGAGGATGTCGCTGGCCCCCAGGCGCTTGAGCTTGGGGATGAGAGAACCCGTGTCCCTCCGCGGGACGGCGGCCTTCACCGCGAAGCCCGATTCATGAAACAACGGCGAGACCGTGGGCGCCCTCATGCAGGGGAGTACCGAGACCACCTCATCCAGCTTGTCCTTGGGGACGTTCATCTCGAGCATGACCTTTGCCTCGGCGTCCAGGATGGCCTTGAAGACGCTCGCGAGGTCCTTGATGCGCTGGGCCTTCGCGGGATCGGCCATGGCGGCCTTGCTTGCGATGAAGCGCGTAGACGAGGTCAGGACGACGTCGAGGATGTCGAGCCCGTTCTCCCGGAGGGTGGATCCGCTCGAGGTGTTGTCGATGATCGCGTCCGCGTCGTCCGGGGGGAAGACCTCGGTGGTGCCGAAGGACCTGAGGATAGTGAACTCGTAGCCCTTGCGCCTGAGGTAGTCGCGGGCGATGCCCTCGTACTCGGTTGCCACGACGATCTTGCGCTTCTTGAGGCTCTCCTCGGTCTCGCCCTTCGGGGCCGCGAGGACGATGGACACCGGGTCGAGCGCGAGGTCCATGATCTCCACCACGTCCGAACCACGCTCGATCACCCAGTCGAGCCCGGTGAAACCCGCGTCGTGCCTCCCCAGGTCGATGATGGGGGCAATGTTCTGGGGCTTCATGATTTTGGCCGAGATGCCGGGATCGGAGACGCGGGGGAAGTACGAGCGCTCAGGGACCTGGACGGCAATGCCCGATTCGGAGAAAAGGCGGACGACGTTCTCGAAAATCCTACCCTTGGGAAGGAGTATCCGTAATTGATCCATATATTCCTCTTTCGGCGGTTCAGCGACCCGCCTTCTTAGTAATTTTTTCGGGTTTCATGGGGTAGGAGGGCGCCAGGGGCCGATGTGGTCCGCGGCGCCGATCGGCCCCCGCGAACCCGCGCGTTCCCCGGACGGGAGCGCGCATTCAGCGCGAAGGTCGATGGAGGGGGCGGGTATGATGGAAGGAGGAGCGGATGAGGGTAAGGGCCGATAGGCCCGCGGGTCCGGAAACGGCGTTCTGCGCCTTCTCGTTCATCTGCGATCCTCCTTTCACGGAGGATATTGTCCCAAGCGCCGCGGAATGTCAAGGCGCGGAGCGGACGGAAAGCCTCAGAGCCAGCGAATGAAGCTCGCGATGAGCCGCCGCACGGGCGGGCCAAGGTAGTCGTGATCCCTCCCCTCGAAGCGTTCAGCGATCACGCGCGTCCCCGCGGCCTTGAGCCGCGCGGCGTAGGCCTCGCCCTCGTCGCGGAGCGGGTCATTGCCGCAGGTTACCACGAGAGCCTCCGGCAAGCGCGAGAAGTCGCGCGCGCGGAGGGGGAACGCGTAAGGATCGTCCTTTCGCGAGGCAGGATCCCCCAGGTAGAGCCTCCCGAAGGATTCCATCGCGGCGTGCGTGAGTATCGACGAGCGGGAGAACAGCGCGCGGGAGGGGAAAGGGCTCCCGTCATCCCGGTGCCCCGCGGACATGGAAAGGAGGATTTGGGCCCGCGGAGCGGGAGAGCCCTCGTCGCGCAGACGCTGCGCGAGGGCGGCCGCGAGGTTCCCCCCGGCGGAGTCGCCTGCGATGACGACGCGGGAGGGGTCGATATTCCACTCCCGGGCCTTCCCGAGCGCGTGGAGGTAGGCCGCG
>CAZIEI010000129.1:0-9292 GCA_964538705.1 uncultured Spirochaetales bacterium
TTTTTTTTACCTAATTGATTTTTTCCCCTGCCATGAATCATTCTTTCCTCCGTAGGAGTTCCGATGGAAAATCAACCCCGCGTCTTCACCAACCCCATCCTCCCCGGCTTCGCCCCTGATCCCTCGCTCTGCAAGGTCGGGGACGATTTCTACCTCGCCACATCGAGCTTCGCCTATTACCCGGGCATACCGATCCACCACAGCAGGGACTTGGTCCACTGGGAGCTCGTCGGGAACGCGCTGGACCGGCCCAGTCAATTGCCGCTCGCGGGGAAGAAGCATTCGCACGGGATCTTCGCGCCCTGCATCCGCTTCCACGAAGGGCTTTTCTACCTCACCTGCACGGTGGTGCCCGAGCCGGGGAATTTCGTGATCACGGCGAAGGACCCCGCCGGTCCTTGGTCCGAGCCGCAGTGGCTCAGGGACGCCCCGGGCATCGATCCCTCGCTCTTCTTCGACGACGACGGCCGCGCGTGGTACGTGGGCACCCGCCCCGCGCCGGAGGGAGAAGCGTATTTCGGGAACTGGGAGGTCTGGCTCCGCGAGTTCGATCTCAAGGCGCTCACGCTCACAGGCGAGAGCCGCGGACTCTGGCGCGGAGCTCTCAGGGACGCGGTCTGGCCGGAGGGGCCGCGGCTCTATAAGAAGGACGGCTCCTACTACCTCCTCATCGCGGAGGGCGGAACGGCCCACCACCACGCGGTCACGGTCGCGCACGCCGACCGCGTCACGGGACCGTATGCCGGGAATCCGGGGAATCCCATCCTCACGCACCGGCACTTCGGCCTCGACTTCCCGATCGTGAACGTCGGGCACGCGGACCTCGTGGAGGCTTCTCCCGGCGAGTGGTGGATGTCCCTGCTCGCGTCCCGGCCCTACGGCGGGCGCTTCTCCAACCTGGGGCGGGAGACCTTTCTCTGCCCGGTGTCCTGGGAGGAGGGCTGGCCGGTGGCGAGCCCGGGGCGGGGCAGGCTGGAATCGAGCTACCCCGCGCCCGGCCTGCCCGAGCGCGCGTTTCCTCCGCGGCCGGAGCGGGACGACTTCGACGGCGAGGCCCTCGATCCTGAATGGGTCTTCCTCCGCACGCCGCCTCTCGAGCCTTTCCATTCTCTCGCTGAGCGGAAGGGGCATCTCCGGCTTAAGCTCCGTTCCCCGTCCATGACGGGACAGGAGAACCCCTCCTGCGCCCTCATCCGCCAGCGCGACATGTCCTTCGACGCGGCGACGGCGGTCGAATTCCGACCCGCTGCCCCCGGCGAGGCCGCGGGACTCGTGATCATGCAGAACGAGGATTGGCAGTTCCGGTTCGAGGTCGTCATGGCCGGGGAAGGCGTCGCTGTCAGGGCGGTCGCGCGCGAGGGCGGGGTCGAGCGCGTGATCGGCGAGCGCGCTGTCGGCGGGGCCGGGAGCGGTCAGCTCAGGATCGAGCTCCGCCTCGAGGCGCGGGGACAGAGCCTCTCGTTCTTCTGCGGACCGGAGGGGAGCGCGCGGGATCCGGTAGCCCTCGGGGCGGACGGGACGATCCTCAGCGCCGAGCGTGCGGGCGGCTTCGTGGGCGCCTGCCTCGGGCTTTTCGCGACCTCGAACGGAGCGCCTTCATCGAACGTCGCGGATTTCGGCTGGTTCGAATACCGCGGCCTGGATTCGGGTGAACGCGGCGGCGCGGAATAAATAAAAAGCCCGGGCCCCGCTCTGCGGAGCCCGGGCCTTCCCGGTTCTACGTCCTACTGTTACCAGCGGGGAGCGTCGCGGCGGGGCTTCTCGTTCGCCTCGTTGACGCGAATCCTGCGGCCGTCGAGCTCATAGCCATCGAGGGCGGAGATAGCGGCCTTGGCGGCCTCCTCGTCGCGCATCTCGATGAAGCCGAAGCCCTTGGAGCGCCCGGTGTCGCGGTCGGTGATGACAGCGACGGACTCCACCTCGCCATGGCTGGCGAACAGGTTGCGGAGCGACTCGTCGGTGGTGCCGTAGCTCAGGTTCCCCACGTAGATCTTCTTAGCCATCTTCTAGCTTCCTTCTGACACGACGCCCTTTCGGACGCCGATCGCCCTTTTTCAGGGCTCAAGCGATTCCACCGGGACCGATGCCCCGGCGCGATTTCGGGATTTCAAGGATTGACGGCGAACGGCAGGACGGGCGATGAAGCACTTCACTCGAGCGCGCGCGCAAACTTTGATACTTCTCCTTAATCGCGGCTCGAATATATCATTCCCCGGTCGAGAAATCTAGAGGCGAACGTAAAAAATTGATCGTTTTCCCTTTTCCCCGACTCGCCCGGTTTCCTGGCGCGATTGAGGCCGGGAGGTCGCGATTTCTGGTTTTTTGGTCGAATTTTTCCGCTGGCGTGGCCGAACCATCATTCATCATGAGCGTCGCTCTCGCGGAACGGGTCCCGAGCCTCCCGAAGAAACCGGCGATCAGACCTTTCCCAGGATCGATCCGAGGCGCTTGAGGCCTTCCTCGTTCGCCTCGCCGATTTCCGCGATGAGCCGCGATTCGGCGAGAGCGCCTTCCGAACCTTCCTTGACCTCCCGAAGGTCGTCGAGGATGCGCCGGGAGGATTCGTCCAAGCCGGCGAGGGCGCGCTCGGCCTGGGAGATCTCCCCATCGACCTTGGCCGTGGCCGCCTTCAGCTCCTGGGTGCTCCGGACGGAGGCCTGCACGCCCTGGGTGATCTCCTCGGTGCCGGAGGACATCTCAGAGAGCCCGCGGATGATCTCCTCCATGGCCTCGGAGAGGGCGCCCGAGTCCGCGGCGATGCGGGCGTAGCGCTCGACCGCGCTGTCGTTCCGCGCGGCCACGTCCCTGATGGCGGCGATGGTTTCCTTGATAGTCGATGATATGGCCTTCACGCTCTTGCCCGTCTGCTCGGAGAGCTTGCGGATCTCGTCTGCGACTACGGAGAATCCGCGCCCGTAGTCGCCGGCGTGGGCCGCCTCGATGGCGGCGTTCATGGCGAGGAGGTTGGTTTGCGAGGCGACGGAGCTGATGACCTTCACGACCTCGAGGATGCTCTCGGCGTGTCCCTCCATGCGCTTCACGGCCTCCGTGGAGGCGCGCATGTCCTCCTTGCCTTGCGCGGTGGACTGGTCGAGTCCCTTCACTGCCTCGCGCCGGGCCTGGGTGACGTTCGAGATGTTCTTTATGGAAGCGGTCATCTCCTCGATGGCGGCCGAGGTCTCCGCCACCACCGAGCCCTGCTCCTCCGCGCTCCGACTCGAAGTCTTGGAGCTTTCCATGATTTCCCCGAGGGTGGTCTTGAGAAGCCCCGTGTCCCTCGCGAGCGCGTCCATGTCCTTGGCCGCGGAAGCGAGGCGACCGAGCGCGCCGTCCAGGACGGAAGAACTCCTCCTCGACGATTCCGCGAGCCGTTCCCCGGCCTTGAGGCTCTCGGCGGAGGCCGCGACCGCGTCCTGGATCGTGCCGAGGCGGGCGAGGCTCTCCGAGGCACCCGATTCCGCGGCGGCGACGATGCCCGCGGCGCGCCGCATCCCCGCCGAGGCGATGAGGGCGTTGGCCCAGCCGATGAGGAGGGCGATGACGAAGTCGTCCGCGGCCACGTCCGCCGCCCCGGCCGCGAGCAGGTGGGGGAGGGCCCGTCCGAAATACATGTAGGCGACGCCCGCCGTCCCGATCCCGGCCGCCGCGAGGGGGAGCCAGGACTTCCTGCTCACGAAGGAGGAGACGGTCACGTCGAAGCAGACGATGAAGGCGAGGTAGAATATTTCGTAGGGATCCGAGTAATCGCGGAGGGAAAGGAGGACGGAGAAGGCGGCGGCGATGAGGACGGTCACGGCGACGGCCGCGGGCTCGGCCCTGCCCGAACGCGCGAGGAAGGCGAGGCCGGCGATGACGAGCGCGAAGGCCGCGAGCGCGATCTTGATGAAGCCCGTGGTGACCACGAGGGCGAGGACGACCCCGATGAGGAAGAGGGCGGCGAGCATTATGAAAAGGGCGCCGGCGCGCTTGCGCTCGAACGCGCCTGAATCGCGGTAGGCCTCAAGGAAGAAAGCGCGCAGCTTAGCGAGCATAGGTACCCCCTAGGGGAAGTATACGAGGGCCATATGAGGGCTGTCAAAGTCGCGGGGGCGGGCGAGGCCTTGTGCGCTGGCCTTTCCCCGTCTAGAATTAAGCCGATGGAAGCCTTCAGGGTCTCGGCGGGCATGCGGCTCGTCCGGATACCCGAGACGGAACAGGAGATACTCTGCGGCTGTCCGCCGGACGCCGTCAAGACGCTCATGAGGCGCGGTTTCATCCTGGAGACGAGCCGGGAAGGCGCGACATTCGAGACCGGCCCGAACGTCATTCTCCTCTCGGACGTGACCGTCCAGGGGGGCACGTTCTGTAACATGACCGAATTCCCCATCCTGCAGATGTTCTACCGCCAGGGCATGATCATCCCCGGCCACGTCAACAACACGGGGCGGAAGCCTCTCATCGTCGGCCTCCTCTCGCAGATCCAGGCGCAGAGGAAGTATCTCCACCGCGGGACCTTCGGGCTCTCCGACGAGGCGGAGATGGCGGAGGCCGGGATCAAGCGGGAAGCCGCCGCCGAGATCATGCGCTTCAAGCGGCGCTTCGCCGGGGGCAAGGACCGGGGCACGGAGGAGAACATCGACTTCATCCCCGTGGACACCGAGCCCGTGACCCTGCCGGGCGGCGCCGTGGTGGAGCGCCTCGGGGTGAACCGCTACGCGTTCTCCTACGGCGGATCGCGGGTAGAAGTGGATATGAACCTCGAGCCGGGCGAATGCTACGAGGCCCCCGTGCGGCTCGACTACCACAAGGCCAAGATGGACTACTTCTCCATCCTCCACGTGGGGGAGGGGAACGGCTGGGACAAGGACAGGCCCTGCATGTCCAGTATCGTGGTGTTCCAGGGCAGGTACTACCTCATCGATACCGGCCCGAACATCCTGAACAGCCTCACCGCGCTCGGGATATCCGTGAACGAGATCGAGGGCATCTTCCATACGCACGCGCATGACGACCACTTCGCCGGGCTCACGTCCCTCGTCAGGGCGGACCACCGCATCAAGCACTATGCAGCGCCCCTCGTGCGCGCCTCTGTCATGAAGAAGCTCGCGGCCCTCATGTCCCTCCCGGAACGGAGCTTCGCCAACACCTTCGAATTCCATGACCTCCGTTTCAACGCCTGGAACGACATCGACGGGCTCGAGGTCATGCCCGTCCTCTCCCTCCATCCCGTGGAGACGAGCGTCCTCCTCTTCAGGGCGCTCTGGGAGGGCGGCTACCGGACCTACACCCACCTCGCGGACATCCCCTCCCTCCGCGTCATGGACGACTACCTTCTCAGGTCGGAGGGCTCCAACGCCCTCTCCGCCCGCATCCGGGACGACCTCTCGGACGCCATGTTCGCGGCAGTGGACCTGAAGAAGGTGGACGCTGGCGGCGGGTCCATCCACGGAGAGGCCGCCGACTTCCAAGGCGACCGCTCCGCGAAGATCGTTCTCTCCCACACCAACGAGGAATTCTCCGCGAGCCAGAAGGAGATCGGGGCGAGCGCAGTCTTCGGGACCCAGGATCCCCTCATCGAGTCCCACCAGGACTACGTGATCCGCGCGGCGGAGCGCCACCTCACGAGCCGCTTCCCGAACGCGCCGCGCTGCGACGTGGACATGCTCCTCAACTGCCCCATCGAGCGCGTGAACGCCGGGGAGCTCATCATCAGGAAGGGGAGCCCCTGCAGGACGGTCTACCTCATCCTCAACGGCGTCGCGGAGATCATCGATTCGACGCGCGGGCTCCAGCACCTCGCCTCCGCGGGCACCTTCGCCGGGGAGCTCTCGGCACTCGAGGAGACGGCCAACGACAGCGCCTGCAGGGCCAAGAGCTACGTGACCGTTCTCGAGATTCCGGCGGACATCTACTCGGGCTTCGTGAAGCGGAACATCGGGCTCAAGGAGAGCGTCGACCTCTGCAAGAAGACGCTCTTCTTCCAGGGGACCTGGCTCTTCGGCGAAACCGTGTCCTCGAACGTCTTGAACCTCATCGCGCGGTCGGCGACCGAGGAACACGCCGTCGCCGGGCAGAACGCCGTCACGGGCGGCGAGGAGAACCTCTACCTCGTAAAGTCCGGCTGGGTGGACGTGACCTTCGAGGGCACGACCGTGGATACCGCGGGGCCGGGCGACTTCTTCGGCGAGGAGAGTGTGTTCTTCCAGCGCTCCTCGCTCATGGAGGCCGTCGCGTCGGAGGACTCCACCTTCTTCGTCATCCCCGGATCCATCCTCTCGGGTATACCCGTGGCCGCGTGGAAGCTCGTAGAGGTCTACGAGCGGCGGCTCGCGGCCTTCGGCGGCCTCGTCTCAGGGACCTGACCCGGCGTTCGAGGCGATCGCGCGCGCCGGCGCGTGGGGCGCCTTGACTGCCTTTCGCTCCTGCCGTATTGTCTTCACATGGCTCCACGCGCTTCGCAGAACAAGAAAGGCTCGGGACAAGGAGCCGGCTGCCTCATCTGGATCGCGATCTTCCTCTTCATCGCCCTCCTCTTCCTCCTCAACAGGAACAAGATCGAGGAGACCCTCAAGCGCACCGATTTCATGGACCTCTTGAAGACGCGGATGTCGTCGCCATCGCCGAGCCCGCGGGGCGGAAGCCAGGCGCGTCCGGAAGCGAGCCCGGAGATCAGGATCATCGAATCCGCGCGGCCGCGCGAGAGCGAGCGGCCCGAGAGTCCGCGGCCATCACCCAAGCCCTCCCAGAAGCCCTCGGCCAAGCCGAGCGAAAAGCCCGCGACGCCGACGCCCGCTCCCAGCAAGAAGCCCGCGGCCTCGGAGGCGGCGCCGAGCGAGGCCCCGAAGTTCCGCAAGGTCTCGCTCTACTTCGTCCAGATCGACGACGAGGGCAAGATCCTCATCCGCGAAGCCAAGCGCGCCACCCCGACGAGCGACTCCCCCCTCACCGACGCCCTCAACGCCCTCGTGGCCGGCCCGAGCGCCGACGACATCGCCAAGGGCCTCGTGAGCGTCGTGCCCAAGGGCTCGCGCCTCCTCTCCGTCGTGATCCGCGGCTCCACCGCGTACGTCGACTTCAACGAGGCCTTCATGTTCAACACCATCGGGATCGACGGGTACATCGGCCAGCTCAAGCAGGTCGTCTATACCGCCACGTCCTTCCCCACGGTGAAGGACGTGCAGATCATCATCGAGGGAAAGAAGATCGATTACCTGGGCAGCGAAGGCGTCTTCATCGGCCTCCCGCTCTCTCGGAATTCCTTCTAGCGCGGGGATACGCGTCATGCGTCTCTTCCAAGTTCAGTCGCGCGGATGGGAAAACGGCCCTCGAGCAAGAGTGTTCGCTCGGATGCTCCGCGCGAACAATTGCCCTCGGTCCATTTTTCCATCCGCGCGACTGCCTTCTTTCGCCGCATGACGCGTACTGCCCCATAAAAAGAATTCCGAATCGCGGAGGGCGATTCATCCTCTGACATTGACTCAGGCCTGCGTGAAGAGTACTCGACGTCGCATGCGTGAGTAACGACCGCCAGAGCGCAGATGCCGCGTGCCTCTCCGAGCGATACCTGTTAAGCCCGAATCCGTCGCTGCTTTGAGCGAGAAGAAAAAAACGTAAAAATGACAATTGTTCGCTGCTCGAAGCGCGGATCCCATCTGCCTCGCCGCGAGAATAACATGACGCCAGATATCCGCCGCTGCTTTGTGAGGGATGGGAAAATAGTGATTTGGACAATTGTTCGCGTAAAGGACCTAAGCGAACACTCTTGTCAAAATCGCGATTTTCCCATCCCGCTACCCAATACGGCGGATGTATGTAATAAAGTTATTCTCGCGGAGCCGGCGGCGTGGTATAGTAGCTCACCATGGATGACTGGATCGAGCGGAAGCGCCTCGCGATCCTCAGGATTCTCAAGGATTCCGGCGGGCCTATCTCTAGCGAGCGGATCACGGAGCTCCTCCAAGAGCAGGGCTATCACCTGGCCGAGCGGACGGTCCGGCTTCACCTCGCGCAGCTGGACAAGGAAGGGCTCACGAGGGCCGTGGCCAAGCAGGGGAGGCAGATAACCGAGAAGGGGATGGAGGAGACCTCGCGGGCCCGCGTGTACGAGCGCCTGGGCTTCCTCACGGCGAGGATCAACCAGATGACCTACGCGATGAGCTTCGACCTGGCGACGCTCTCGGGGACGGTGGTGGTGAACACGAGCCTCCTCCCGATCTCCGATCTCCAGCGGGCCATCCCCCTCATGTCCCGCGTCTTCGAGAAGGGCTTCGCGATGGGGCGGCTCCTCACGCTCATGGAGCCGGGGGAGCAGGTGGGCGACATCGTGGTCCCCGAGGGATACGTGGGCGTGGGGACGATCTGCTCAGTGACCATCAACGGGATCCTCTTCAAGGCGGGCATACCCGTCATCTCGCGCTTCGGGGGGCTTCTCGAGATCGTGGCCAACGAGCCCAAGCGCTTCGCGGCGATCATCAACTACGACGGCACGACGATCGATCCCCTGGAGATGTTCATAAAGAGCGGCATGACGGACTACATCAGCGCGACGAGCACGGGGATGGGCCTCATAGGCGCGAGCTTTCGCGAGGTGCCCGAGGCCGCCGCGGAGAAGATCGAGAAGCTCGCGCGCTACCTGGAATCCGTGGGGATGCGGGGCATCATGCGCGTGGGGAAGCCGGAGATGGCCCTCTGCGAGGTGCCCGTGAGCGCGGGTTCCGTGGGCGTCATCCTCATCGGGGGCCTGAATCCCGTGGCTATCCTGGAGGAAAGCGGGATCAGGCTCGATTCCTTCGCGCTTTCGGGCCTCGTGGACTTTGGGCGGCTCTTTCCGTATGAAGAGCTTTATGAACGATCGAAGCATCTCGCCTAACGAGCCCTGCATGAAAGAGTGGCGGTTGAAGCCCGCCATATCGCTTCCGGGATAGGGGGTAATGATAAGTCATTATAAAAGAACTAGATAATTCGATATCGAGGGGGAAAGGGCGGGAGCTCTTTCCCCCTTTTTCATTTAGGGCGGGAGGAAATCGATTAAAAAATCCCTTGACAGGACTGATCTTGAGGGGCTACATTACGGCAATAGATTGCCGGAAAGATCGACTTTGGCGGCCATTCGTTGCCGCATGTGGGGCGGCGGCTGATCTATGGGAAGGCGCCTACGCGCCTCCGAGCTACCCTCAAGGAGAAGACCATGAGCGACATCGATTCCTTCATGGACCAGGTCATCGCGCGGAACCCCGGCGAGTGGGAATTCCATCAGGCGGTCAAGGAAGTCGTGGGCACCCTGATGCCCTTCATCGACAAGAACCCCAAGTAT
>CAZIEI010000130.1:0-9227 GCA_964538705.1 uncultured Spirochaetales bacterium
ACGTATCGCCATTAGGCGGACTACGTATCGCCATTAGGCGGACTACGTATCGCCATTAGGCGGACTACGTATCGCCAGATGAAAGGCCTTCCGGTCTGACGGAAGGCCTTTTTTTATGCTCGGCGGCTTTCTATGGTGATCTGGTCTGGCCGGGGCTCGTCGGTCTCCGCGCGAGCCTCTCCGAAGGCCGTCAGAGAACGTTTCATCCCGAGCCCGCTTCCAGCCGCATCGCCTGAAGCCAGGGCCGCTTTCCGGTAGTCGATCGGGCTTATGTCCTCGCTCTTCCGGAAGGCCTCGTAGAAGGAGGCCTTCGAGCCGTATCCCGATTCCATGGCCACCTCGAGGACATTCAGCGCGCAATCCGGGTCCGAGAGCAGGCGTTTCGCGGCCTCGAGCCGGTATGCGTTCACGAGGCCGTAGAAGCCGCCTTTCCCGCATCGGTTCAACGCCTGCGAGGCGTGGGCTCGGCTCGTGCCGCAGAGCCGAGCGAGAGCGTCGAGGTCGAATTCCGCCCGGAGGTACGGCTTTCCTTTTTCCATCGCCGCTGAGATGCGAGCCATTATCGAGGAGGCCTCTGCCTCGCTGATGGACGATTTCTCGTATTTGGCGGTGGCGCCGCGGAGGCGCGAGTGACGGGGCGCGTCGGCCACGGGAACGAGCGCGTCCGGAACGGCGAACCCGCCGATGAAGGACCGCGCGGCGTTCAGGAAGAACACGAGGCTCAGGGCGTTCCAGACGAAGTAGAACAGCTCGTAGACTGAATTGAAAGCGGCGAAGACGTCGGCGCCGAATACATTGAACGCGAGCGTATCAATGGCCACGAGCGAGGCCGCGGTCGTCAAGAAGGCCAGGTATCCCTTCAAGACTGTCGCCGCGGTTCCCGCGCCGGCCATGCGCGCCCTTCGGTAGCCCCAGGCGCCGGTGATCGCGATATTTCCGATCATGAGCGGGTTGACGAACAGGCTGAGGGAAAGATCCAAGATCCCGAACGCGCGTTCCCGAGGAAGCAGGACGCACCCCGGAACGAGAGAGAGGAGGATCGCCAGGGACAGCGCCGCGTTGAACCTCGAGAGGGCTCCCCGGAACGATTGCCCGGAAAGCGCCGTGAGGAATCCGATGATGGAGTAATTCTCCGCGGCTGAAAGAGCGAATATCAGGACGTAGGCGACGATCCGTAATGGAGCAGGGCCGGGGCGGTCCCCGTAGAGAAGCGTGGACACGAGGTCGATGCAGATCTGGAGGAGAACGAGCGCCTCGAGGATCATGTATCGCCAGAGAGCTTCCTTTCTAGTGCGCGCGTAGGCGATGGCGCAGATGAGGAGGGCCGTGGTTCCGGCCGAGAAGGAGATGAGGTCGAAGATGAGGATGAGCGGCGTCATGCTTTTCCTCGATCTTAAACCGCCGCCGCCCGAAGCGTCAATAAAAAATGGAATGCCCGGAATACCGAGTCCGCGCCTATCGGGCCGGACGATAAGGCCTCGGCGCGATGCTATTTTACCGGTCGTATAGCGTTTATGCGCGGCATCGGAGCCGGGAAGGAGCTATCGTGCGGAGGAAAAACGGATTCGGAACGGTCTTTGTCTTGGCGTGCGCCCTGGCCTTGGCGGCCTGCGCGCCCGGGGAGGGCGGAACGGACCATGAAATCGAGTGGGAGCTCGTGACGGCCGAGGCCGCGTTTGCGGGGCTGGACGGCGAATACCGCGCGGTCGTTTTCCGGAATCTGATCTGGCTCGTGAATGGGGATTATTACCCGGATGGCGATCAGGTCTGGAACAGCGCGAACGGGGTCGAGTGGAATCATGCGGAGGTATCGCTCCCGTCGATGAACGGGCGGTCCTGCCTCGTTTTCGACGACAAGATCTGGGCTTTCCCCGGCTTTTACGGAGATGAACTGTCGATTGAGATTTGGAACAGCGACGACGGCCTTGATTGGGACCTCGTCAGCGATGAACCGAGCCTGGACTCGCGGGCGAGGGCCGGGGTCGCGGATTTCGACGGAAGGATGTGGATCGTAGGCGGACTCGGGGATTCGTTTGACGACTATGGCCGAAACGACGTCTGGAGCAGCACGGACGGCGAGGTCTGGGAGCGCCGTACGGCGGCCGCGGGATTCAGCCCTCGGTATCAGCCCGGCGTCCTCGCCTTTGACGGCAAGCTTTGGGTCATAGGGGGCGGTTCGTGGGACGAATACGGGAATAACGACGTTTGGTGGTCGGAGGATGGCGCGTCGTGGACGCCCGCCACTGAGCATGCGGCCTTTCCGCCGAGATGCGAACATGCCGTTGTCGCGCATGATGGAGCCATGTGGGTGATCGGCGGATACGGCGAGGACGGCGTGTATTACAATGACTCGTGGTGGTCGACCGATGGAATCGAATGGCATCAATCGAGCGCTCCGGCTCCGTTCTCCTCGCGGCGCTTGCACGAGGTCGTTGAATACGACGGCTCGATATGGGTCATCGGGGGACGCGACGAGGACCAAACAATGCTCTACGACGTCTGGCGCTCGCGTTAGGCGCCGGCCCGTGCGCGAGGGAGCTGGTTGACCTCGCGCACGGATATTCGATAGATTATGCCATCATAGCTGCCTGATCAGGCTGGTACGGGGCTGGGACGGCGCATGCCGGCCCGATCGCCCGGGGACGCTCGCGGAGATATTCCGGCCCGTCCTTCGGCTGATCCGAGAGGCGAGCGTATGGAGCGTCGCATGCGAACCTTCCCGACATCCTATCCCTACCCGCGACCATACCCATCGGCCTCGCTCGATTACCGTACCGGCTCCTCAGGCCCTGAGGAGGGACTATGGACGGAATGGCGGACAGGACCGAGAACGGAATCCGCATACGGGGGCTGAGCAAGTCGTATAGGCTCGGCGCCACTACGGTGCATGCGCTCAACGAGGTGGACCTCGACATCGAGGGAGGATCCTTCCTCTGCGTCGCGGGGCCTTCGGGCTCGGGAAAGACGACCCTGCTCAACATGATCGGCCTCGTGGACGAGCCGAGCGCGGGGACGGTCAATGTCGCTGGCTCCGAGGTCCAGGCCCTCGCGGACCGGGACGCGACGCGCTACCGCTCGCGGACCCTCGGCTTCATCTTCCAGACCTTCAACCTCCTCCCGGTGCTGAGCGTCTACGAGAACATCAGGCTCCCGCTCATTCTGCACCGAGAGCTCCATAAGGACGAGAAGCACGAGCGGGTCATGGACCTCGCGGGCGCCGTGGGGCTCGAGAAGCACCTCAAGCGCAAGCCCGCCGAGCTCTCGGGCGGCCAGAGGCAGCGCGTCGCTATAGCGCGCGCCTTGGTCACGCGGCCGCGGATCGTGCTCGCGGACGAGCCCACGGCGAACCTCGATTCCGCGACCGGCGAAGGGGTCCTCTCGCTGATGGAGGACATCAACGCGAGCAGGGGCACGACCTTCATCTTCTCCTCGCACGATCCCTCGATCATGGAACGCGCGAGGAGGGTGGTGAGGCTCCGCGACGGCCGGATCGAGGCCGCATGATGGAGCGCTTATCGCTCTGCATCAAGAACCTGGGCCGGCATGGTTGGCGGACCAGGATCATCCTCATGATATCCGCCCTCGGGGCCTTCCTCGCCTTCGTGTCCGAGAACCTCGTCGAGGACGTCGCGAGGAAGCAGTCGGACATGTTCGGGCGCTCCATGATCGGCCACTTCAGGATCCTCGATGCCGGCATCGAGACTGAGAATACCTTCGGGTATTACGGATACGAACCGACCGAGATGCTCGACGCGGAGGAAGTCTCCTCAGTGAAGGCCTTCCTCGCGGGGCTCCCCCGCGTCACGGGCGCGCGGGAGCGGATCCTCTTCTCCGGCCTCTGCTACGGGGAGGGCGATGAGGAGCGGGGCATCCAGGGCTTCGCGATGGACATGAAGGATTTCTCGCGCGACTTCACCGACCTCTACTACGCGAAGGGCGAACCGCTCCGCGCGGGGGAAGCCGAGGCCTGCGCGGCCAGCTGGTACGAATACGAGCAGGAAAAGTCGATGAGTATCGGTTCGCGCTATGTCTTCCTGCTTCCGAACCGTCAGGGCGAATTCGTGGACCGCTACCTGGAGGTGAAGGCCGGACTCGATTACCACTCGATGCCCAAGGACGTCATGGGCATGCCGGGCGTCTACTTCGACCTCGACGGCTATAGGAAAGCTGTCGGGTACGAGGAGGAGTTGGCGTCCGAGGTGGTGGGTTTCCTCGACGACGCGCGGCGAATGGACGAGGCGCTCCCGGCCATCGAGGCCTTCCTAGCGGCAGAGCATCCGAGGCTCAAGGTCGTCTCGTGGAGGGAATACGCCCCTATCATGGCGGAGATCGTCATGGGCTTCGATGCGATGATGAAGGCCGTGGAGGCCATCCTCATCGCGATCTGCGTGCTCCTCGTCGTGAAGCTCACGACCTTCTCCATCATCGAGCGCTACGGCGAGATCGGCATGATGCGGGCCATGGGATTCGGCAAGGCCGACATAGCGGCGCAGTTCGCCTTGGAGGGATTCCTCATCATCGCCGCGGGCGCGGCCATCGGTTTCGCCTGCGGCGCGATCCTGATAGGAGTCCTCTCGCGGACGGGGATCCCCAACGCGAGCATTTTCCTCAAGTACGTGATGGGGGACGGCCTCTCGCCGCGCTTCCATCCCCTGAAGATCGCGGCGGTCGCCTTCGTTTT
The DNA here is from genome assembly GCA_964538705.1 of uncultured Spirochaetales bacterium. Classification (GTDB taxonomy): domain Bacteria; phylum Spirochaetota; class Spirochaetia; order Treponematales; family JBGSOB01; genus CAYNQK01. The sequence goes on from CAZIEI010000130.1 coordinate 4,682, forward strand.
CACCGGAGTGGCCGTCCTCGCGCCCCTCTTTCCCTCCATCAGGGGAGGTCGGGTGTCGATCCTGAACTCGCTGGAAAAGAGGTAGCGGATGGAACTCCTGAAATACGCGCTTGCGAACGCCGCGAGGCGTCCGATGCGGGCGGCCTTCATAGCGGCGGCGGGTTTCCTGAGCGCGGTGGTCCTCGTCTTCGCCTTCGCTCTCGGCTCCTCGGTCACGCGGCACGTCCGCAGGGACACGATCGCGAAGTGGACTGGCCACCTCTGGATCTCCGCTGACGAGGATTTCGAGTTCGACGAGGCGAAGGCGGATGAATACGGGAGGCAGACCGAGGCAGCGCGGTCGTACCTCGCAGGCCTTCCTTCGGGATGCGTGGCCGTCCCCTGGTCCCTGTGCTTCTGCACCGTCCAGGTCGGAACGAAACGGACCGGCGGTCAGATACAGGCTACCGACTTCGGCCTCGACCTGCCGATGCGCGAGGCCACCGAGCTGGTCTCCGGCGACTTCCCGCGCGACGAGGACGAATACGGGGCTATCGTGTCCGACACCTTCGCGGCCAAGTACGGGCTCGAGCCGGGCGACTCCCTCACCGTATTCCTCCCCTCGGTGTACGGGGCGAGGAACGTGATGGATTTTTCGGTGACGGGGGTCTTCCGGTCCTCGGCCCCCTGGTACGACGACATGATAGGCATGCGCTCGATCGATTATGAAGGGCTCACCGAGCGCGCGGGGCTCTTCCCCGCTTACAAGGTCTACGTCGACGACGAGTCGAAGATCGGGCCGATCGTGAAGGACCTGTCCGCCCTCGTTCCCGATTTCAAGGTCAAGGGATACCGGGACGACGCCTTCATCCGCTTCATCCTCTCCCTAGGATGGACGGACGTCGTCCTCCTCGGCGTCATGGCGACGATCATCTTCCTCGCCCTCCTCATCGGAATCAATTCGATCCTCCTCACTAACGTCTTCGACCGATGCGACGAGATCGGCACGCTCCGAGCGCTCGGCTTCCCGAAGGGGACGGTGAGGAACCTCTTCCTAGGGGAGGCGCTCTCCATACTCCTCGCGGGATACCTGGCGGGCGCGGGAGCCGTCGCGGGCCTCGCGGCCTATTTCAAGTTCAACGCCGTGAGGCCGCCCCTTCTCGTTCTGCAATACATGTTCGGGATGACCCGCATGGAATTGGATTTCAACGCGCTGACCGCGCTCGGACCCTTCTTCATCCTCTTCGGACTCCTCTTCCTGGCCGCGTACCGGAGGGTGGGCATCGAGGCCGAGAAGCAGGCGGTCGTGCAGATGGCGAATCGATGATCGAAGCGAAGAAAGGAGTCACCATGAAAACCAGTATACGTATCGCGGCGCTCTGCGCCGCGGCCTTGGCCGCCGGAGCGCTCGCAGCGGAGGGAGCCGCCGAGCCGGCGGCGGGAACGAACGGCGCCGCGAACGAGGCGGAGTCCGCCGTCCCCTTCCCCGAGGGGGACGTGGTCGCCTATATCGACGCGGTCGACGAGGCCATGCTCCCCAGGAACTGCAAGGCCCGCATGGCTATAGTCGACAGCTACGAGACCGGAGAGGACAGGAACAGCGAGGGCTTCTTCGTCCGGAAGGACAACAAGGTGGTCTGGGTCGCCACGGCCCCCGCCTCGCAGCGCAACTTCGCGCTCCTGCGCGACGAGGACGTATTCTTCCAGCGCTTCGCCACGACCAACAAGGTGGTGAAGACCTCCGCCACGGCGAACGCGCGGGGAGGGGAGACGTCGAACCTCGACCTGACGAGGTTCAACACCAACCTCGATTACGCGGTCTCCTACCTGGGCGAGGAGGCCATGGGCGGGAAGCCCTGCTACCGCTTCAAGCTCGTGGCGAAGAACCGGAAGCTCGCGTACGGCCTCGTCGAGCTCTGGGTGGACAAGGCGACGCGCCTCCCCGCCCGCAAAGCCTTCTTCGCCATCTCCGGGAAGATGCTCAAGTACTACGACGTCGCCGGCGTGGAATTCTCGGGCGGACGGGCGACGGGCATGCGGATGAAGTACGTGGACGCCCTCAAGCCCGAGGAGACGAGCGACCTGCGCATCTTCGACATCACGGCTCTCGCGAAGGTCCCGGACCAGTTCTTCAAGAAGGAATACCTGGAATCCGGCCGGCTCTATCCGTACCAATTCTAAAGGAGGGCTGCATGAAACGATTCTTTTTCGCGGCCCTGGCCGCGCTCTCGGCTCTCGCGTCGATATCGGCCCAGTCCGAGGAGCGATCCTTCGCCTTCTCGGGAACGGCCTCCGCGGAGGCCGCCGCTTCAAAGGAGAACGAGGATTCCGTCTTCTCGGGACTCGCCGAGTTCGACGACGCGTCGTGCTCGGCGGCCGTCGACGCGAAGCTGACCCTTTCCCGCGGATACGCGGCGATGGCCCTCCTCGATTTCACGTTTTCGGATTCCGTCGTCCTCGACGGCGGGTCAGGGGCGACCCTCGAGGATCTCGCCATCGAGGTGCGGGAATTCTACGCCGACCTCGGCTTCGGCGACGCATTCTACCTGCGGGCGGGGAAACAGCGGCTCTCCTGGGGCTGCGGTTACGTGCTCAACCCCTCCGACCCCGTGAACCCGCCCAAGGACCCGACGAGGCCGAGGGCCTCCCTGGAGGGCGTGCCGGCCCTCAAGGCCGAGATAATCGCGGAGCCGGTATCCCTCATCGCGTTCGCGGTCGTCCATGAGCGCCTCGAGGATATCGGCTACGGGGGGAAAGTCTCGACCTCGGCGATACCCAACACGGACATATCGGCGTCCGCCTACTGGAGCCCGTCCCAGTCCTGGACCGCGGCGCTCAACGCGTCCGTAGCGCCGCTCTACGCCCTGCCAGGATGGGACAGCCTCCTCGTTTGGGCAGAGGGAGCGATATACGACCGGGACCGGTACGCTTCCTACGACGCCGGGATGCCAGCTCTCCCCTCGGCCGAGGACGCTGACGGGACGCGGTACGCCTTCCTCGTCGGATCGAGCGCGAAGATCCCGGTAATCGATACTATGATCATCGCGGAGTATTACCGCCTCGACGAAGGGCTGTCCGCGGGCGAAACCTCGGAGGCCCTCGATTCCCCCGCTTGGTACGGGGAGATCGCTCGAAGGCCGGGAAGGTTGGGGAAGGATTATCTGTTCGCGTCGGTCACGCAGGCGTCTATCACGAGTTCGGGCCATCCCGTGCTCGACAAGATCGGGTTATCGGCGTCCTGCCTCGTGAATTTGACCGACGCCTCGGCTTACGTCTCCGCGTCGTGCTCCCTGGGGATCGTCGACAACGCATCCCTCGAGCTGAGCGCCGGCGGAGCTTTCGGCGGAATCGAAAGCGAATTCGGGAACGCTCTCGAGCGCTGCGTGGCGCGGCTGGCGCTCAAGGTTCACTTCTGAACGCCCGTCCCGCGACGGCCTCGCGCAATCGCGCAGGGCCGGCGCGTGAGCCGCCGAGCGGCGCGGCGCCCTCTTAGGATCCTATTTCCCGAGAGAGATGCCCTTCTTGAGGTTATACCCGACGTACGCGCCGAGCTCGACCTTGAACTTGACGATCGAGTAGGCGTAGCCCATGGCCTCGTACGCGTCGATCTCGTCCCTGTCCGCGCCGTTAAGGAAGGCGAAGCCGATGATAATCTTGGGACGGATATAGAGATCCTTCGAAATGTCTATATCGGCGCCCGCCCCCGCGCTGATCCATACGGAGTTCAGGTCCGCGATCTGATCGTCCGTCATGCCTTCACGGAGATCGTTCCCGTCCGCGTCCCGCAAGAGCGTGTTTATGAGGAATTCGCAGCCGAGGAGGGGAAATACGCGGATGCCGGAAACGTCGAACGGGTATTTGCCGAGGAGGCCCATGGCGAAATACGCGTACCGTTCATTGATGGGGTTGTCATCGATCACGTCCCCGTTGACGATGTATTTAGCCGATCCCCCGAGCATGAGGGAGTATCCGAAGGATGCCTCGAGGTATGTCGCGTCGATGAATATTTCCGGAGCGATGAAACCCCGCGTGGCGTTCCATTGGATGACGTCGGCGCCGTCGGCCTTCGCATTCCGGTTTAACGAGGAAATCCTGAGGCCGGCGCCCGCCGAGAGGTCGATCTCGATCGCGTACGCCTGGAACGCCGCGATGATCGTGATTCCGACGATGAGAACGGTTCTTTTCATGATGCTCCTCCCTGATTCCGTTTGCTTGGCCATAATACTACCATTCTTACGGGAAAAAAACGGCCCGCGCGGCCGGACCGGGACGGCGGCGAACCTAGGAAGGGAGTCTCGTTCCGTGTATATTCCCCCCATGAAGTCCTTCACTAGGGAACTATGGTTCGAGATACCCAAGCGCCTGGCCTTCGTGGACATAACGGGCCAGGTCGAAGCCTGCCTCAAGGAATCCGGCGTCCGGGAAGGCCTCTGCCTCGTGAACGCCATGCACATCACGGCGAGCGTCTTCGTGAACGACAACGAGGGCGGACTCCACGCGGACTTCGCCTCGTGGCTCGAGAAGCTCGCTCCCCGGCAGGCTACCAGGAGGTTGTCGAGTTCGCGGG
>CAZIEI010000131.1:0-9018 GCA_964538705.1 uncultured Spirochaetales bacterium
TCTTCTCCGGGCCGGCCGTCTCAACGACGCGTTCTTCGATTTTCTCCACCGGGACTTCGACGACCTTCTCTACGGGGACCTCGACGATCTTTTCGACGACCTTCTCTACGGGAACTTCGACGATCTTCTCAACGACCTTCTCAACGGGAACTTCGACGATCTTCTCAACGACCTTCTCCACCGGAACCTCGACCGTCTTCTCGATCGGTTTCCCCGAGCCCTCGACGGGAACCTCGACGATTTTCTCCACGACTTTCTCGACGGGGACCTCGACGATCTTTTCGACGATCCTCTCCACGGGGACTTCGACGATCTTTTCGACGACCCTCTCCACGGGGACTTCGACGATCTTTTCGACGACCCTCTCCACGGGGACTTCCACGATCTTCTCGACGACCCTCTCCACGGGGACTTCCACGATCCGTTCGACCGGGACTTCGACGATGCGTTCGCCGCCTGACGAGGCGATCTCCCCGCCATCGGCCCCGGGAATCGGAGCGCGCAGGGTGAGTGTCGACGGAGCCTCGCCGCTCAGGCCTCCCGGATTAGTGAGCCGGAGCTTCCAGGACCCCGTTTCGAGGTCGCCCGCGTTCCACGATACGCTCAGGCTCGCGGCGGACTCGACGATGACTGCCCCGGCCTTCATGGAAGACCCGGACGGCGAGATGAAGATTGCCTGGATCCCCGGCAGGAAGCCTGCGCCCGAGACCCTGATGCCGCGGTGCACGCGGTCGTTGGTGAATTCCGTTTTCGAGACTGATGAGACGACTGGTGCGACCCGCTCGGCAACTGGGACGGCGAGGCGGGACGCCGAGAAAGCGGACGGGGGGTTCTTGAGCCTGAGGGAGTAGTCTCCGGCCTCGAATCCCGAGAGGTCGAAGCTCGCGACGATGCGGTCCTGGTTCTGCTCGACGACGCTCGCTACAGCCGTCTTCCCGCCGCCCTCGAGGATGACCTCGGTCTGCGGGAGGAGGAGCCTTCCGCGGATGGTGAGGAGCTGGCCGCTCGCGCCTGCGTAGAGGCGCTCCCCGTCGGTGCCGGAGATTTCGGGGACGATGCTCCGCCTGATGGAGAGCGGCGTCCACGTGGAGACCGAAGCAGGCTTACGGAATTTATTGAGGACGGTGATCCGCACTTCGTAATCGCCGGGAGGCAGGGTGAAGGTGATCGAGGGTTTTGTCGTGTTCTTCGAGAAGACCATCTCCTGGCCGGAATTCCTGATCTCCACCGCGTAGCCAGATGCGCCATCTACGGGCTTCCACGCGATAGTACGCGGATCCGAGGCCTCCTGGGCGGAGGCCGCGGCGACGAGCAACGCGAGGATGACGGGAGCGGAGCGCCTGAAGTGCTTCATCTTCTCCAAGTATACTCCATACGCGTCGGGCTTTCGATGCCCGTCGCGTCAATCCAGATAGATGACGTCCGGGGACACGATCTCCGGAGCGCCCATTCTGGTGCTGAGCTTGAGCGCGAACTCGACCGCCGATTTGTCGCTCCTGCGCTCGATCGAGCCATCCTCACCGACGGCGAAGGCCTGGACGGTGAGCGAGAAGGAAGCGACGTCGAGCCTGGAGAGGTCGGTGAACTCCCAGGAGGTTCCGCGTGTCCGTTCTAGGACCGCGACCGTCTCGCCCGTCTTGAGCGACGTCAGCGTCGCGGTGTAATGGGTCGCGCCTGGGACGGGAGACCACGTGAGCGATAACGAGTCCTTGTCGGCCATCTCGATCTTCTCGCCCCGAGCGGGCTTCACGATCGCCGGATCGGCGAGGGGCGGGGCCTTCCTGATCGTGAGGCGCCGGACCGCGGACGAGTAGTTGGAACCGTTCGGCCCGACGCCCGATACCGACCACCAGTACTCGCCCGGCTCGAGGCGGCGGAACGAGGCCCTGTTATCCTTCGCGGCGCGTTCGCTCAGTATTTCGCGGAAACCGGGGTCGCGCGCGAGCGTGAAACGGGTCTCGGGGGTGAGAGGATCGGCTTTCCACGAGAAGGAAAGGCCCGTGCGCTTCAGGTCGAGTTCGCCGATCGACGCGCCGTCGACCGGTTCCAGGAGATCGGGCGGCCTGATCCTTGCGTTGCGCTCCACCGCGAAGGCGGCTCCGGCGGTCTCTGACCTCCGCACGCGGTCCGTCCTCGTCTGGTAAGCGGCGACCTCCCACCGGTACCGTCCCGGATCGAGGGCCTCTACGTCCGCGAAACGGTAAGAGACGCCGGTCACGGAGCGTTCCTCATGAATCGCCTTTCCGTCGGCTCCGACGAGCCTGAAGGAGTAGCCGTCGGCGCCGTCCGTGGGCGTCCAGGTAAATTCGACGGCCGCCGCGCCCGCGAGGTCGAGGCCTTCGCCCTCCTCGGGCGAGAGCGGCTTGGGGGCGGGGAGGGGAGGCAATATCCTAAGCGAGCGGGTCTCCGAGGAGGATAGCTCGATGCCGCGCGGCCCGATCGCCTTGACGCGCCACCAGAGGCGGCCGGGCCTCAGGTCCCGTAGGTCCACGCGGGGGAGCGTCGTCGCGCGCTTGATCGGGGAACCGAAGGCCTCGTCCTCTGAGAGCTCGAGGGTGAAGGCCGACGCTCCCTCCGCCTCCCACTCGAAGCGCAGGGTCGCGTCCGCCTCGGCGCCCTCGGCGGGCGACGCGAGGCGCACAACGGGCGGCGCGAAGGATATCGAGAAGGCCGAGGGCTTGGACGAGGGCGACTCGTTCCCGCCCGAGTCTCTCGTGACGACCCGCCACCAGTAATTCCCGGCCGGGAGCTTCTGGCCGTACTCGAGGGAATTGGCCCGGCTCTCCAGGACGCCGACCGGGTCCGTCATCGCGGCGTCGCGCGCGATCGTCATGACGGAAACGATCGCCTCGGGCTCTGGCTTCCAGCTGAAGCGGAGGCCGGCCTCGTCGACGGCCTTCGCCGGGATCGTCTCCCCATCGCGGGGCGAGAGGAGCTCCGCCGCGGGGATCTCGGTCACGCGCGAGACGGCGAAGGAAAGGGAGGAGGACGGGAGGGGCTCGGCTCCGGCGGCCTTGAACGCGTAGACGGGGACGATGCGCCAGAAGAATCGGCCCTCCCCCGGAACCGGGGCCTGTATGAACGAGCCGCTCGAAGGCGCCCTCGCGATGACGTCCGTGAAACCCTCGTCCCGAGCGATCTCGAGCACATGGGAGGAGGCCGCCGGGGAGAGTGCCCAGGAGAAACGGATGGACGGGGGCGTGGCGCGATAGGTGTAGGAGGAGTTGTCGGGAGGCGATTCGGGCGCCGGAGGCCGGTCATCGATGACGGTGAACCGGATCGGCTGGGCCCTCGACCTCGCCCCGCCATCATCATCCGCGTAGGCTCGGGCGTAGTACGTTCCCGGCCCCAGGGCAAGCGAGCCCTCGGGGGAGGAGAAGCGCTCGTCCCGCAAAATCTGTTCGAAGGCGGACGAGCGCGACACCTCGAGGCCGTAGGAGGACCGAGGCGGCTCGCTTCTCCAGGAGAAGGCCACCCGGGCCTCGCCGCCGTAGCTTAGCCAGAAGGAATCGTGGGCGGGGGAGGTCATGGAGAGCGGGATGCGCTCCACCGTGGCCGTCCTCGCGTCCTCGGAGACCACGGCTTTCTCGTGCTCCTTGACCTCGCGCTTGCCCTGGGCGACTACGAGGTCCACCGTGCCCTTGGAGACCGCCACGTCCAGCGACCCTTTCTCGCTGACCGAGAGGCGGGCCAGGGAACGGTCGCGCATCTCCACCTTGGAGCCTCGGGAGACGATGGTGAGGGGAGGAGGCGTCGACGCGGCGGCTATCTCCGCCGAAGAGGGCGCGGCGACCTCGGTCCTGGTAGTCGTGATGTTGCCGCTCAGGAATTCGATGTTGCGGTTGTCTCGGTCGAAGTCGAGGAGGATGAGGGTGTTCTCGTCCAGCGATATCTCGGTGCCGTCCTTGAGGATGAGGGTAGCCTCGGAGTCCTCCGCGGTTCTCACGGAGTCGTAGGAGTAGAGTGGAGCGTTCGAGCGGAGCTCCTCCCAGATAGCGCGGTCCGAGTACTTGCGCTGGGCCACTTTTCGCTTGTACACGATCGTGCCGATCTCCTCCGCGCCGGCCGGCTGGAGGTACGTCGTGAAATTTTTCCAGAGAGCCCAGCCCCCGCCCGAGAAGGCCGACGAGCATATGAGGACGGCGAGAAAATCCGCCGCGAGGGTCCGCCTGGACCTCATGCGCGCCTGCCCCCCGATCCGGTCCCGTCCGGCAGGATCTTGTACTTCACTTCCTCGGCGTCCACGTCCACGCCGGAGATGTCCTTGTGCTCCATCCCCACGAGGGAGCGGACGTCGTCGAGGGTCGGGGGGGCGTAAGGATCGTCCGTCCGGCCGATCACCGCGAATATCTGGATGCTCTCGTTCTTGCCCTTGACCTGGATAGGCTTCATCGGCTCGCAGCGGAAGAGCCCCCGGACGAGGGAGTAGGTCCGCTCCGACACGAGGATGTCCGTCGCGAAGGGCTTGTTGAGAGCCTCGATCCTGCTCGCGAGGTTGACGGCGTCGCCGATGACGGTGTACTCGAGCCGCTCCGTGGATCCTATCTGTCCCACGATCACCGGGCCCGAGTTGATTCCGCACCCGATGCGTATGATCGGCTTTCGCGGTCCGCCGCGGTCGCGGTTGAAGTCGATGAGTTCCTTCCGCATCATGAGCGCCGCGTTGATCGCGCGCTCGGCGTACTGGGCCTCGCTGAGCTCGGCGAGCGGCGCGCCCCAGACGGCCATGATGGCGTCCCCGATGTACTTGTCCACGTTCCCGCCCGTGGCGTTCACGCACGAGACCATGCGCGTCATGTACTTGTTGAGGAAATCGACCACGTCCTCCGGTTCCATGCTCTCGGAGATCGAGGTGAAGTTTCTGATGTCGGAGAAGAAGATCGTGACGGCCTTGCGCTCCCCGCCGAGCTTGAGGGTGCCCTTGGCCGCGCGCTCGGCGACTTCCTTGTTGACGAACTTACCGAAGGTGTCCTTGAGGCGTTCGCGCTCCGCGAGCCCCGAGCCCATGTGGACGAAGGAGCGCATGAGGAGCCCGACCTCGTCCCGCGCGCGGGGCTTGAGCTTGATGTGGAAGTGGCCCTCCTCGATGCGCTTCGAGGCGTCCACGAGCTCCCGGAGGGGGACGGTGATGGTCTTGGAGAAGAAGTAGATGACGAGGAAGGCGGCCGCGATGACCATCACGGCGATGAGGATGTTGACGATGATGACCTTCCTCACCGCCTCGAAGGCCTTCTCCGCCTCGACGGTGACGAGGGCCCAGGCTCCCGTCGACGGGACCTTGGCGTAGTACGCGAGGAGGCGCTTGCCGTCCTCGCCGGAGTATTCGTAGGAGCCTCCGTTCATCTTGCTTGCGGCGAGCGGCGTGAATCCGGGGCTCCCGGAGAGCGGCTCGGGGGCGGCGACGCGCGTGGCGTCGGGGTGGGCAAGGATCTCCCCGGCCTGGGAGACGAGGCTCATGGAGGTGGCCGTCCGCTTCTCGGTTGCGACCGCGGACTGGAATCGGTCGCGCGAAAGGAAGGCGGTCGCGAGCGTCCCCGTCTCAGTGGCGGTCTTGAAGGGGTAGGTCACGAGGATGGCGGGTTCCCGGAAGCCGGGCGACACGTTGAGGCATGCCGAATCGCCGAGCTTCGCGGCCTTCGCCCGCTCGAACGCCTCCGCGACCGCCGCGCGGGCGGACTCGGGATCGACGCCGAGCGAGGCGAGCATTGCCTCGTTGACGATCTCGATGGTGTCCCCTCCAGATACCGGGAAGGCCGAGACGGCGAGGATCTCCGTTTCCGAGGCGAAGAGCTCCCTCGAGAGGGCGGAGGCCGCCTCCGGGGAGAGACCGCCCGCGGCGTCGTCACGGAGCCTGAAGGCCTGCATCTCCCTGACCGCTTTGTCGGAGAGGCTCCGGAAGTCCGCGTCGAATTTGCGGCTCGCGGAGTTCGCCACCTGGAGGTAGGATTCCTCGATTGTGTTCCTGATCTCGGACCTGAATAGGAAGGTCGCGAGGCTCACGACGCCGGAGAGAGCGCCCAGGATGACGAGAGAGATGATGCCGATGAGCTTGACGGCGAGCGGCACGCGGATCTCGTCGTCGCGGTCGTTCTTGGCCTCGGCCTTGGGCTCGGGCCCGCCGCCATTCACATCGCTCGTGTTCGCGCGGCGGCCGCTCGGCTGCTTCGACGGTTCTCCCGGGCTGGCCCTTTCCAAGGAGCCGGGCGCTTCCACGTCCTCGGGCCTGATGCTCTCCGGGAGCGGCTCTTCGATTTCCGGAAGCGAGAGGCCCTCGGGGAGGCTCGCGTCGATGGCTCGCGATTCCTCGAGGATCCCTGTGCGATGCGAGGGCCGTTCGTCCCCCGCGGGGCCGTGCGCTGAAGACGGAGCGAGGGGGGAGAGCGGCGCTTCCCCGAAGGAGGGGAAGGCGTCCGCCTCGAGGTCGGGCATGGAGAAGTCCTCGAGGCCGCTCGAGGGGGGCGGAGACGCCGGCGCGGTCTCTCGCCGCGAGGACCGGATCTCCGCGTCCTCCCTCGCGGGCTCCGCGGCGGGCGTATCGAGGCGCACCGCGGCGATAGGGGACTGGCTCCGCGAGCCCTGCGGCGGGAATGGCGATTCGTCGTCCTCCCCGGCTCCGAGGATGAAGGAGCCGATCGAGGGCCCCGAAGAGGCGGGATCGGGGATGAAGGCCTTGTGCGGAGCGGATATGACGCGGATGACCCGGAGCCCGGGAAGCTTCCCCGGGAGCAGGATTCCCGGCTCCTCAATCGTCTCGGCGACCAGGTAGCAGGGAAGGACCGCGTCCGCGCGCTCGAGGCCCTCGGGGCTCATCTCGAGTGCGCCGTACCTGAGCGCCGTGCCGCATTCCACGAGGGCGTCGAGGCGCCGGAGGGAATCGGGGAAGTCCGAAGCGGCCGGATCGAAATAGGAGAGGGAGAGCCACGCGCCCCGGGCCGAGGCGGCGGCGGCCGCCTTGGGGGAGACGAGGATCCTGTACCGGCCGGCTCCGTCCATCGAGAGGGGGCGGCCGTCATGGGCGGAGAGCGTCGGCCGGAGGCCCTTGAGGATCTCCGAGCAGTACGGGGCGACGTCGACGCGCCGCGAAAGGGGGGGCCTCAGGGCGCCGCCTCCTGGCAGGACCAGTTCGGCGTATTCGGGGGCGGCGTCCATGGCGTCGGCGCATTCCCTCAGCAGGGCCGCGCCGCGATCGAGCGCGAGATGGTCGCCCTGGCCGGGGGATGAGGCCGAGGCGTGGAGGAAGGCCCGTATCGAAGCGGCAAGGAGGGCGAGCTCTCCATGGCAGAGGATCCCCGCCGCGAGGGCGGACTTGTTCGCGACCCTAAGGGCGCTCCTGAGCTGCGGTACGGCCAATCCGCCCCGGGCAGGGCCCAGGGAGCCCCCGTCGGCAGCGCTCGCGTCCGCGAGACTCGAGACGGAAATGGCCGAGAGTTCCGCGGCGAGCGCCGCGACGCTCCGTTTCGCCTCCGCGACGAGCGAAGGATAGCTAACGGTCTTGGGCATAGTTCCTCGGAATTCGTTATCGGCCATTCCGCAAGCGGAAACAAGGGAAAGGTCGATCCTTTCGCCCGAGAGTCGCCGGACGCTTGTGTTCCCGGGACGGCTCGGGTATCGTCCCCTGACGGCGGATTCCGCGTCCGGACCCTGAGGGAGGCCGGTCGCGGGAGAAAGGGCTGAACGCATGCGCAACATAGTCTTCATCGGTCTCGTGAGCTTCCTCATGGATTTCAGCACCGAGATGGTCTATCCCCTGATCCCCTTCTACCTCACCGCGGTATTCGGGGCCGGGCCCGCCCTCATCGGCGTCATCGAGGGGATCGCCGAGAGCCTCGCCAGCCTCCTCAAGGTCTATTCGGGGTACGTGACCGACAAGTACCGGCGCAAGAAGCCGATAGCCTTCGCGGGGTACGCGGCCGGCCTCGTCTATAAATTAGCGCTTCTCGTCGCCGGATCCTGGGGCGGCGTCCTCGCCGCGCGGATCATCGACCGCTTCGGAAAGGGGGTCCGGACCTCGCCCCGGGACGTGCTCGTGAGCGAGTCGGGCGACAAGGCCGCGCTCGGCCGGGCCTTCGGCTTGCATAAGGCCCTGGACATGGCCGGCACGGCCATGGGCATCCTCGCGGCCTATTTCATCATGCTGGCCTGGAAGGGCGAATACGCGTACAAGCGGCTCTTCCTTCTTTCGTGCATCCCCGCGGTAGGCGCGCTTTTCATGTTCCTCTTCATAAAGGAGACCGCCGCGCCCCGCGAGCCCAAGGCGCCCTTGCGGCCGATCGAGGGCTTCAAGCGCGCCGACGCCAGGCTCAAGCTTTACCTGGCCGTCGTCTTCATCTTCACCCTCGGCAATTCGTCGAACGCCTTTCTCCTCCTCAGGGCGGGGAACGCGGGCTTCGATCCCGCGACCGCCGTTTTCCTCTATTTCGTGTACAGCGCGGCCTCCTCGGCCCTGGCCATCCCCTTCGGACGCCTCTCGGACCGTCTGGGGAGAAAGAAGGTGCTCACGGCGGGATACCTGGCTTTCTCCATCGCCTACGGCCTCTTCGCCTGGGGCGCGAGCAAGCCTATGGTGGCGGCGGCCTTCGCGATCTACGGATTCTTCACCGCGATGACGGCGGGCGTCGAGCGGGCGCTCATCGCTGAAATTTCCCCGAGGGACCTCAAGGGAACGATGCTCGGCCTGCATTCGACCGTGTCCGGAATCGCGCTCCTCTTCGCGAGCCTCATCACTGGGTTTCTCTGGAACGCCTTCGGACCGGCGATAGCGCTCTCCCTGGGCGCGGGCTTATCCCTCGTGGCGGCCCTCGTCCTGGCGATCGGCCTCAAGCCCGGTCCCGCGCCGTCGGAGGAACCTGCGCGGCCCTGAAGCGAGCGTGCAGCCTATAACCGAGTCTCTCACTCCGGATCGATTCCCTCAGCGCCCCCGATAAAAAAAACGACCGCCAAAGGCGGTCTCATTCGTGGGCGCTGAGGGAATCTCCCTCCGGCGGAAAACATCCTGTTTTCCGCCTTCGGGCGCCTGCG
>CAZIEI010000132.1:0-8920 GCA_964538705.1 uncultured Spirochaetales bacterium
CGCCACGTCGACGTCGCGGTGCTCGTACGCGGCGGCGAGGAGGGTGCCCACGGTGTCGTTGATGACGGCCACGGGCCTTACCCGCATCACCTTCGCGTCGACGAGGGCGCGGGAGAGAATGCCGTTCACGTCTTGCCCCTCGACTCCTCTCGTCCTGATTTCCTTAGTCCAGTGGATGAGGCGCGCCGCGTTGATGCCGTCCTGCTCGCAGGGGAAGGAAAAGGTGTGGCCGAGGGGATACGTCTTGCCCTCGGGCGCGAGCTCGGCGGCTTTATGGGCGATGTAGCCGAAGAGCTCCGAAGCCTCGGCGTCCTGGGAGGTGTAGTCCTTGGAGTCGTCCTTGAGGGGGAAGCGTTCGCGTGCGACGACCTTCACTCCCCCTGAGCCGTCCAGCGAGGCGCGGAGGATGCGGACGTTGGTCCCGCCGAAGTCCACCGCCATGACCTCGCCCGCTTCCTTTCCCGTAGGGCCGGATATGAAGGAGGGGAGCATCTTGAGGCAGCTCAGGCGGCCCGAGATGCCTTCCTGCATTGCGTGCGAGAATTTTTTAGCAGCCTCAGCGAGCTCGGAGGGCTTAAGCTCGAGTTCGCGGACGGCCGCGGACGCGTATTCCGATATGGTCATGGGCGCTCCATGTTGCTTTTCTTCCTATAGGTTTGCCATGGGCGGGGCTCGTCTGGCAAGCGGGCACCGAGCCGTTCGGAGAGGAAGGGGGGCAGGACCCGATGAATCGCCGAGCCCAGGCGGCGAGCGCCAACGGGCCGTTTCCCGCGTACCGCGTTCATTGACCAAACCGATGATTCTCCGTAAGATGTCCGCCATCCTAGGCGCGGAGGAAATCATGCTCAAGGGTTCGCTCGTCGCCCTCATCACTCCTTTCAAGAACGGGAAGATCGATTACGGACAACTGGAAGGTCTCGTCGAATACCACATCAAGAACGGGACCTCGGGAATCGTTCCCGTGGGGACGACCGGTGAATCCGCTACGCTCTCCCACAAGGAGCACATGGAGCTCGTGTCCTTCGTCGTGAAGGCGGTGAAGGGAAGGATCCCGGTGATAGCGGGATCGGGCTCCAACGCGACCTCGGAAGCCATTGAATTGGCCAAGGGCGCCAAGGACTCGGGCGCCGACGCCCATCTCTCCATCGCTCCGTACTACAACAAGCCGACCCAGGAGGGGCTGTTCCTCCACTTCAAGGCGATCGCGGAAGCGGTTCCCCTTCCGATGGTTCTTTACAACGTGCCGGGGCGCACGGCGGTCTCGATCACGCCCGAGACCGTGGGCAGGCTCTCGCGGGTGCCGAACATCATCGGAATAAAGGAAGCCACGGGAGACCTCCGCGTCGTCTCGGAGATCATCGAGGCGTCGAAGCCCGGATTCGAGGTTACTTCCGGGGACGATTTCACCGCATTCCCCCTCCTGTCCGTGGGCGGGGTCGGTTCCATCTCGGTAACCGCGAACATCCTGCCTGAACGCAACGCCAAGATGTTCGAGCTTTATTTCCAGGGAAAGCGCGAGGAAGCCCTCGCCATCCACTACGAGATGCTCCCCTTCCACCGGATAATGTTCGTGGAGACCAATCCCATTCCCGTGAAGGCGGCCGCTTACAAGATGGGGATCATCGACAACCTCGAGTACCGTCTTCCGCTCTGCCCGCTCGGCGCCGGGAGCGACGAGAAGCTCTCGAAGCTGCTCGCGTCGAAAGGGCTCCTCAAGCGCTGAGATCCGGCAGGCCAAACCAAACGCCGCTCCGCGACGCGGATACGGTGACGACCGAGTCGACGCCACCCAGGCCGCTCGGATGCGAATCAGGCCTTCGGGCATTTCATCAGTAAACCCGACTTCCCCCCGCTCCGGCGTGTTTCCCTAAAAGCCCCGCCTAGGGCAGGACGAATTCCCTGAGGCGGGGCGTCCGTTCGCCGAAGGTGACGAGGTAGAAGGTCTGCGCCGTGATGGGGTAGTCCTTCGGCTTGAAGGCCACGTCGTCCGTGACGTCGCCGACGGGATAGACCCCGACGCCCAGGCTCATATTGATCCACGCGCAGGGCTTGAAGGTGAAGAGGCAGGCCGCGGAGAATCCGTCGCCCATGAGGGGTTCGAGGGCGTCGGGGAGGAGCGTGTGGCAATCCGCGCCGGCGACGAGCTCGAGTTCCACGCGACGTCCGCGGAGCGAGAGCTCGAGGCCCGTCGTCAACGTCGTCGATCCCGCGCCTGTGTAGGCGTCGAGGTCGGCGAAACCGTCCAGGGCTAGGCCGATCGACGGGAAGCCGATGATCGGGAACGAGAAATCCATACCTAGGAAGAGGGCGGCCGCGGGATCGAGATAGGGGATGCCGACGTCCGGATAGATGACGACGTAGCGGTGCCAGAGGTTCTGGAGCAGTTCGCCGCCGCAATTGCCCTTGATGGCGATGCCGGCTTGCGGCCTGATATCGCACCCTCCGATCGAGAAGTCGTAGGACGCGAGGATGCGGAGGACGTCGAAGCGGTAATCGTAGAGTCGGGAGGTTACCGACGTGTCGTCGAGGTCGAGGCCCCAGTTCCCGTAGCGCGCGTGGGCCACGCACTGGAAGGTGTACTGGTCGTCGGGACCGAGGGACCAGCCCTCGATCGCCCACGAGTAGGGGATGGGGATGTTGTCGTTGAGGACGCCGAGTGTGACGCGCCAGGAGGTGAGAGACGCGTCTTCCGCCTGCAGAGAAGCGGTCGCGTAGAGGAGCGAAATGATTCCGATGATCGATGCGCGCCTCGCGCGCGTGGCTTGGATCATCGTTCTATTTTCCCCATAGCGCGCCCTGAGTCAAGACCGGGACGCGAAATGCGTCGTCGGCCCTCCTCGGCGCGCGCCTCACGGGCGCGATGGCCTGAGGCATCGCCCGGAATCGCTTCCCGGGCGTGCACCGCTGATAAAAAAGGGAAGGGGCGCGGGCCTCTTCCCTTAGGACTTCCGGGCGGAGGAACTTACGCGCTCTCCGCGATGGCCCCTGTGAACTGCGCATTGTAGAGTTCGGCGTAGAAGCCCTTTTTCTCTAAAAGCTCCTTGTGCGTTCCCTGCTCGATGATGCTTCCCTTGTCCATGACCAGGATGAGTTCCGCGTCCCTGATGGTGGAGAGGCGGTGCGCGATGACGAAGGAGGTGCGGTCTTCCATGAGGGCGGCCATGGCTTTCTGGATGAGGACCTCGGTGCGCGTGTCGACGGAGCTCGTCGCCTCGTCGAGGATGAGGATGGCGGGATCCGCGAGGATCGCGCGCGCGATGGTGATGAGCTGTTTCTGCCCCTGGGAGATGTTCGAGGCTTCCTCATTGAGGATGGTATCATAGCCGTCGGGAAGGGTGCGGATGAAATGGTCCGCATGCGCGGCCGTTGCGGCGCGTACGATCTCCTCGTCGGTCGCGCCTTCTTTCCCGTAGGCGATATTCTCCCGAATGCTGCCCTTGAAGAGCCAGGTATCCTGCAAGACCATGCCGAAGCGGGAGCGGAGGCCGGAGCGCGGGATATCACGGATATCCCTGCCGTCCACCTTGATGAAGCCGCCCTGGATCTCGTAGAAGCGCATAAGGAGGTTCACGAGGGTGGTCTTCCCGGCGCCCGTGGGCCCGACGATGGCGATGGTGTGGCCTTTTTTAACGTCGAGGGAGAGATTCGTGATGAGGGGCTCTTCTGCCTTGTAGCTGAATGCCATGTTCGAAATCTCGACTTCTCCATCGTCTTCATTCGGCATGCGCGCGTCCTTCGCGTCCGGGATCTCCTCTTCCTCGTCGAGTACCTCGAAGACGCGTTCGGCGCAGGCGATCGTAGACTGGATGATGTTGGCGATGTTGGCGGTTTGCTGGATGGGCTGGTTGAAGGAACGGGAATACTGGATGAAGGCCGTGACCGCGCCCAGGCTGAGCCGCGCCCTGGTCATCCACATGCCTCCAAGAACGGAAATGGTCACGTACGCGAGGTTCCCGATGAAGATCATCGAGGGCATCATGACTCCGGATATGAACTGGGCCTTCCAACTCGAGTCCGTGAGCCGCGCGTTAATGGCATCGAAGTCCTCGAGCGCGCGTTCTTCCCGGCCGAAGGCCTTCACTACGGCGTGGCCCGAGAACATCTCCTCGACGTGTCCTGATATCTTCCCCAGCTCCTTCTGCTGTCCAGCGAAGTATTTCTGCGATCGCTTTGCGATGAGAGACATCGCGAGCGCGTAGAGGGGGAGGGTGAGGAGCACGACGATGGTGAGGGAACCTGAGATGGTGAGCATCATCACGACATAGCCGAGAAGCTGAACGATGGACGTGATGGCCTGGGTCAGGCTCTGCTGGAGGGTGTTCGCGATGGTTTCGACGTCGTTGGTCACGCGGGAGAGGATCTCGCCGTGGGTTCGGCCGTCGAAGTACTTGAAGGGAAGTTTATGGAGCTTTTCCGCGACCTCCCTCCGCAAGTCCTTGACGGTATTCTGGGAAACGGTGGACATGAGCCATCCTGATGCGAAGGTGAAGAGTGCGGAAAGACCGTAGAGCCCGAGGAGGACGAAGAGGATTCGGGCGATTCCCGGATAATCCATTCTACCGTTCGTCCTCTCGATGGCGCCGACTGCCTCGTCGAGCTGTTCCT
The DNA here is from genome assembly GCA_964538705.1 of uncultured Spirochaetales bacterium. Lineage (GTDB taxonomy): Bacteria > Spirochaetota > Spirochaetia > Treponematales > JBGSOB01 > CAYNQK01. The sequence goes on from CAZIEI010000132.1 coordinate 4,606, forward strand.
TCGTGAAGCTCAGCGCGTCCAGCGATACGGAATCAGCGGCGATGGTTCGCCTCGACTCGATGAATTCCTTCGCGAGGCGAGCGCGTTCCGTACCGTCAGCGGTTTCCGGCAGCCCGGCGCCCGCTTTTTCGAGCCGAGCGATGGCGGTCCTGGCGACGAAGGCGTCCTTGATGGAATTCACAGCCCCGCCGATGATCTTCGGACTCATGATGGCGAAGACGGTTGAAGCGATGGCGAGAACGAAGACGACGACGAGCTTGGCGCCGTGCGGCTTGAGATACAGGACGAGGCGGCGCAGCGTGCCCTTGAAATTTTTCGCTTTCTGCCCGGGCCCCATGAGGAGGTTGGCGTTGGGCCCGCCGGGGCCCGGCCCCATGCCGCGGCCGCCGCGCAGTCCGGGGCCGATGAGAGGGCCCGCGCCCGATCCTGCCTGAGCTCCTGCAGGTTTTCCGCCTTTCTGTAGGTCGCTCATGCTATCTCCTCCTCTGAAAGCTGCGATGCCGCTATTTCACGGTATACGGGGCAAGATGAGAGAAGCTCCCGGTGTTTCCCCGCGCCGACGATCCTGCCTTCTTCCAAGACGATGATCCTGTCCGCGTCCATGACCGTCCCGACGCGCTGGGCGACGAGGAGGATGGTCGCATCCGCGAGGCGGTCCTTGATTGCCGCGCGGAGCTTGGCGTCGGTTTTGAAGTCGAGCGCTGAGAAGGAATCGTCGAAAATGTAGATTTGCGGCTTCCTCGCGAGCGCCCGGGCTATGGAGAGCCGTTGTTTCTGACCTCCCGAGACGTCGACGCCGCCCTGCGCGATCACGTGATCGAAACCGCCCTCGAACGAGGCTATGAAGTCTTCCGCCTGCGCGATCCGCGCGGCCTCGTGGACGGTTTCTTCGTCGGCATCGGGGGCGCCGAAGCGGATATTGTCATTGATTGTCCCGGAGAAGAGCGCGGCCTTCTGCGGTACGTAGCCGATCAGGGAGCGGAGTCGTTTCTGGCTCATCTCCCGCACGTCGACGCCGTTCACCAGGATGGACCCCGATCCGACGTCGTAGAAGCGCGGCACGAGCTTCACGAGCGTCGATTTCCCCGATCCCGTGGAGCCGATGATCGCGGTCGTTTCACCGGACTTGGCGTGGAAGGTGATGTTCGCGAGCGCCGGCTTCTCCGCGCCCCGGTATGAGAAGGATACGTCGCGGAATTCCACGTCGCCATGAAGGTTCTCTGGTTCCTTGGGCCGTTCGGGATCCTTTATCGAAGGCTCCACCGCCAGGACCTCGTTGATGCGTTCCGCCGCGGCCTGGGCCTGGGGAACCATGACGAAGATCATCGACATCATGACGAAGGAGAACATGATGTGCATGGCGTACTGCGTGAAGGCGATGAGGGACCCGAGGCCCATGCCGCCTGAGTCTATCCGCCCCACGCCGAACCAGATGACCGAGAGGATGGTGACGTTCATGATGATCATCACGACGGGCATGAGGAAGGCCATGATACGGTTGACCTTGATCATCGTAGCGGTGATGTCCGCGTTGGCTTCCTCGAAGCGGGCTTTTTCCTTTCCCTCGCGGTTGAAAGCTCGGATGACGCGCATCCCCGAGAGCCCCTCGCGGAGGATCAGGTTCAGCTTGTCTATCTTGGCTTGGCGGGACTTGAAGAGGGGGATGGCCAGCCTCGAGAGGAGGACGATCGCGAGGAGGAGGACGGGGACCGATACGAGGAATACGAGGGTGAGGGGCCTATCGGTCCTGAAGGCCATGACGATGCCCCCGATGGCGAAGAAGGGCGACATGATGAACATGCGGAGCATCATGACCGTGACCTGCTGTAGCTGGGTCACGTCGTTGGTGGCGCGGGTGAAGAGCGTGTCCGTGCCGAGCAGGTCGAACTCCGCGGGCGAGAAGCTTTCGACCTTGGAGAAGACGAGGCGGCGGAGGTCGCGGCCGAAGAAGGAGGCGACCCGGCCCGAAACGAAGCTCGATAGGAATGAAGATAGGAGCGCGGCGGCCGCGACGAGGAGCATGATGCCGCCGGTCCGCAGGATGAAGGCCTTGTCGCCGTTCATGACGCCTTTATCTACGACCTCGGACATGAGCCTGGGGAGGAGGAGATCCGCGATGACGTGGGCGGCGAGGAGAATGAAAACGAGGACGATGCCCGCCGCGTAGGGCTTCAATCGTTTGAAAAGTTTCAGCATCTCAGTGGTTCCTTTCTTCGTTCCGGCTTTCCTCTTTACGATTCTCGCCGAGCCGGTCAGCGGCTTTCTCGAGGAGCGTCGTGAATCGGTCGCACTCGGCTTCCCCGAACTCCTCCATTATCCTTGAAAAAGATTCTTCGAAGGCGCGGAAGGAGGCGTCCACCGCGCGGAGCCCATCGTCCGTGAGCGAGATGAGGACGCGCCTGCGATCCTCGGGATCGACGTCGCGCTTCACGAGGCCCTTGGATTCGAGACCGGTGATGATTTGCGTCACGTTGCCGGCGGTAACGCCCATGAGGCCCGCGAGCGCGGAGGGAATGGCCTTCCCGCATTCTGCCGCACTTTCGCCTGTGCGATTCATCGTATCCGGGGGACAGCCCTCGCCGTGGCGCTTGGCGCGTCCGAGCATGAGGAGGATGTGGATTTCCTGTGGCGCGAGCCCCATGCGCGTGAAGGCTCCGTGACGGGGCAGTTGCGCCTTCGCGAAGCGGCGGGAGGCCATGATGAGGGCTTGGAGCCTCGGATTCGGGTTGATTGGATGAACGATGCTCGGCCTCCTTCGCTATTCCAACTCATTTAGCTTCTAAATAGTTTAGAGGCTAAAGTAATGATAGCGCGAAGGCGTGTCAAGCGAGACTGAAAGCCGTGATTTTATAACTCCGTCCCTCCGGGATCACGAGGGACAGAGCCGGCTCAGCGCCCGAGCGTGAAGGATTTCTCCGTGATAGCGTCCAGGTTGCCTTTCCCGGGGGGGACCATGGGAAGGACGAGCTCCTCGGGATCAACCTCGATCTGGACGAGGCGGGGGCCTTTGGCCTTGATCGCCTCCTCGAGCGTAGATCGCGGATCCTCGCCGAGGGGCACCCTGGCGGCCTTGATCCCGAATCCTCGCGCGATGACGGCGAAGTCCGGACGCGAGTCGAATTTCGATGCGACGTAGCGACGGCCGTAGAAGAGCTCCTGCTGCTGGCGCACGAGGCCTAAGTGCCCGTTGTCGAGGAGGACGATCGCGACGTCGAGGCCGAGCTCGGAGAGGGTGGCGAGTTCCTGGATGTTCATGAGGATGGACCCGTCGCCCGAGAAGAGGACGACTTTCCGCTCGGGGACGGCTTGGGCGGCGCCGATGGCCGCGGGGAGGCCGAAGCCCATGGTCCCGAGGCCGGCGGAAGACAGGAAGGAGCGAGGGCGCATGACGGGATAGCCCTGCGCGGCCCACATCTGGTGCTGGCCGACGTCGGTGGCGGCGATGGCATCTGGGCCGGCAATGCGCGCGGCTTCGCGAATAATGGAAAGGGGGTGGGAGGGATCACTCGGGAAGGAGAGGCCGCGCTCCGCCGCCTCTCGTAGGACGAAGGCTTCCCATTCCGGGCGGCGCTTGGCGGAGACGAGGGGGATGAGCGCCTCGAGGGCCTTGCCCGCGTCCGCGAGGACGGAGAGGTTCACGCGGCGTATCTTGTTGATCTCGGCGGCGTCGGCATCGATGTGGGCGATGGACGAGCGCTTCAGGAAGGAGTCGGGCCTGCCGGTCACGCGGTCGTCGAAGCGCGCGCCCACGGCGATGACGAGGTCGGCCGCGTCGGCGACGCGGTTGGCTGCGAGGCTTCCGTGCATGCCGATCATTCCCAGGTACCCCGGTTCCCCCGCGGGGAGGCAGCCGAGGGCGGTGAGCGTGCTGGCCGAGGGGAGGCCCGTCTTCCTGATGAAGGCGCGGAGGGCCTCCCAGGCGCCCGCCATGGCGACGCCGCCGCCGAAGTACACGAAGGGCCGCTCGGCCTCTTCTATCATGCGCGCCAGGTCGCGGATGGCCTGGGGATCGGGCTCGAGGGGGGCGTCCGCCTTCGAGGGCTCTGGCCATGATTCGAATTCGACTTCCTGGGTCTGCACGTCCTTGGGCAGGTCGATGAGGACGGGGCCGGGTCGGCCTGAGCGCGCGATCCTAAAGGCCTCAGGGACGATCTCGAGGAGCTCGGCCGCTCCGCGGGCGAGGACGTTGTGCTTGGTGATGGACTGCGTCATGCCGTAGGTGTCGATCTCCTGGAAGGCGTCCGTGCCCAGGAGGGGAACGCCGACCTGCCCCGTGAAGGCGACGAGGGGGACGGAGTCGAGCTTGGCGTCCGCG
>CAZIEI010000133.1:0-8880 GCA_964538705.1 uncultured Spirochaetales bacterium
GCGGTCGCCCTTGGCCGTGAAGCCGACGATGGAGGGCGTCGTGCGCGTGCCCTCGGAGTTGGCGATGACGACGGGCTCCCCGCCCTCCATCACCGCTACGCAGCTGTTCGTGGTACCCAGGTCGATTCCGATGATCCTGCCCATTTGTATCTCCTCTCGTGCCTATGCGCTCGTCACGCGGAGGGCGGCTGAGCCGCTCCCCCGTCCTGCGGGGCCGCTCCGGCCTCCGCCTCGCCGGATCCGCCCGCGGCCGGCATCGCGACCTTCACCTTGGCGGGCCTGATCACCCGCTCGTGGAGGCAATAGCCCTTCATGAAATCCTCGAGGACGACGGGCGATTCGACGTCGCTCCGCTTCTCCGCCATGAGCGCCTCGTGGCGCGTCGGATCGAAGGGCTCTCCCACGGAATCGAATCGCTTGAGCCCGTACCGGGACTCGAGCTTCCCGAGGAAGGCCTTCTGGATCATCTGCACGCCGTCGTGGAGGCCCTTCCACTCCTTGCCCGCCTCGGAGGACTGGATGGCGCGATCGAAGTCGTCGAGAAGCGAGACGAGGTCCAGGAGGATCTCCGTGTTCGCGTAAAGGCGGACGTCCTCCATCTCCCGGGCCATGCGCTTCCGGTAATTTTCCAGGTCCGCGACCTTGCGGAGAAAGCGGTCGTTGAGATCGGCGTTCTCCGCCTTCGCGGAGGCCAGCTCCGCCCTCGCCGCGGCGAGCTCGGAATCGGCCGCGGCGGGCCGCCCGTCTCCCGCCGGAACGGCTCCGGCGGCCGGATCGGCCTGGCCATCAGAGGCGCGGCGGACGTCGTCTGGTTCGGCCGCGGCCCCGGTCTGACGCTCGGCACCGACCGTGGAGTCGACAGGTCGATCGTCGTGGATGTTCTTCGATGGATCGGCCTCGGACGGGGCCCTGCCTTGCTTTCCGTGCATGCGCGATAAATCCTTAATAGGGAAGTCTCGACGGTAAAATAATAAGTTTTCTTTTATTGAGTCAACCTAGACGGCACGGAAACCGCTTTTCCCGGTCGTTTCCGGCTCACGCCGCGCCCGAAAAGGCCTTCCTAACGAGCCAGGCGACGGCATCGGCCTCGTTATCGCGGTCGGCCACGTGACGCGCGGCGGCTTTTACGGAAGGAACCGCGTTCCCGACGGCGCATCCCCAGCCGGCCCAGGACACCATCCCGAGGTCGTTCGGCGCATCGCCGATGGCCATGACGTCCTCGCGGGCGATGCCCAGCTTCCCCGCGAGCCACTCCAGGGCCCGCCCCTTATCCGATCCGATGTCCAGGATCTCGAGGAAATAGGGCTTCGACACGAGGACGGAGAGGCGCCCCTCGAAACGGCGAGCGAGCTCGGCGGCGGCCGCCGCGACCGCCGATTCCGCCCCGGGGCAGACGAACTTCAGTTGCCCCCGGGAAAAGAACGGCTCCGGGTCCACTATCGGGGCGATGGGCTGCCCGGTCAGCTTCGAATCGAGCGTCGTCCAATCGTTCACCTTCGAGACGTGGATTACGCCGTCCTCGTAGAATTGCCACGCGAGCCCGAGCCCCTCGACGAGCGCGGCGGCCTCTCGGCAATCCTCAGGCTTCATGAGAACGCGCCTCAGTACAGAGCCGTCACGGCAGCGGACGACTTCCGCCCCGTTGGAGCAGATGAGGACGTCGTCCTCGCCGCAGGCGCCGAGCTCGCGCGCGTATCGCGCCATCGAGTGAATATTTCTTCCGGAGGCGAGCACGATGCGCGCGCCCAAGCGCGCGGCGTCCATGAGGGCTTCGCGGTTGGCGCTCGATACGGTAAGGTCGGCGCGGAGCAGGGTATCGTCGAGGTCGACCGCGATGAGTCGTGGCGCATGTCGTTCCATGGGTAGGAGATCCTACCAGAACGGGGCCAACCTTGACAAAGGGGCCTCGGTGAACCGAATATTTACAGGGGGATTATTTGCAAGGACAGAGCGCGGCGTTCGTCCAGAGACAGGAACAGCGGCAGAGACTCAGCCCGCAGATGCTCCAATCCATCAAGCTGATGACCCTCCCGGTGCAGGACCTCGCCGCGCGGATCTTCGAGGAGCTGGAGACGAATCCTGCCCTCAAGGTCGTGAAGGACAAGCGCCTCGTATCGCTCGACGAGCCCGCGCGCGCCGCTGAAGCCGCGGGCCAGACCTACGGCCAGGGCTCATCCTACGGCTCCTCCGCCACGTCAGGCGCCTTCGGGCGCCGCGGATCGGGCGCGTCGTCGGGAGACGCGAAGCGCATGTTCATCGAGGGCACGGTCTCCCGGCCCGAGACCCTCCAGGACCACCTCATCTGGCAGCTCAGGCTCCAGCCCCTCTCCGAACGCGAGCGCGGCATCGGCGAGACCCTCGTCCGCAACCTCGGCCCCGACGGCTTCCACGAGGAGCCCCTCGAATCGCTTTTCTCCGAATCGGACATGGAGGACGCGCGCCGCATCGCGGCCATGATCAGCACCTTCGAGCCGGCGGGATGCTGCGTCGCGGACTACCGGGAGAGCCTCCTCGCGCAGGCGGCCCAGCGGGAGGACCGCCCGGAGGAGGCCGAGGCCGTGATCCGCGAGCACCTCCCCCTCCTGGAGCGAGGCAAGCACGCGGAGATCGCGCGCAAGCTCAGGGTCACCGAGGAGCGGCTCGCCGCGGTCGTGACCTTCATGAGGTCCCTGCACCCCTTCCCCGGCCGCCAGTACTCGAGCGAGGAAACCCAGTACGTCGTTCCCGACCTCATGGTGAAGCCCCGGGACGGCGACTTCGTCATCATCCTCAACGACGAGGAGATACCCGTCCTCGGCCTGGACGCGGAATTCGCGGACATCGCCGGAGACGGCAAGCGCGCGGCGAAGGCTCCAGCGGAGGACGGCAAGCGGGAACCCGCCCGGGCGGCCGCCGCCAAGAGGCAGGCCGCGGACTACGCGCGCAAAAGCGTCAGGGACGCCCGGTTCTTCATCAACAGCATCCACCAGAGAAACAGGACCCTCCTCAAAGTCGCGCGCTCGATCGTCGAGCTCCAGCGCCCCTTCTTCATCAAGGGCCCCAAGTACATCGAGCCGCTCACCCTCAAGGTCATCGCGGACGAGGTGGGCGTGCACGAAACCACCGTATCCAGGATCGCCTCGCGGAAGTACGTCCAGACGGAATGGGGCATCTTCGAGCTGAGGCACTTCTTCACGAACGCTGTCTCGGGCACCGAGGGGTCGCACTTCTCCAAGCAGGGCGTGAAGGAGATGATCCGAGAGATCATCACGGCGGAGACGAAGGCGCTCTCCGACCAGGCCATAGCGGGCATCCTCGCGGAGAAGGGGGTGAAGATCGCGCGGAGGACAGTCGCAAAGTACCGCAACGAACTCAAGATGAGCACGTCGTTCGACAGGTGAACCGCCCGCGGGCCGTACGGCCCGTACGGACGGCGCGGCAGGCCCGGAGGGCGGGCCGCGATATGGCATCCAGGAGGTAACGATGAAGACGGAAATCAAGTCCGTGCATTTCTCAATGAGGGACGAGACGAGGGAGTATCTGGACAGGAAACTCGAACGCCTCGCCTACGCGAAAGACCTCATCGTCGATCTCCTTTTCACGTTCACCAAGGAGAAGGACTTCAAAGCCGAGTGCACGGTGAATTTCCGCTGGGGCGCACAGGCCCATGTCGTGGACGAGGACTTCGACCTCGTCGCCGCGCTGGACAAGCTCATCGACAAGCTCGAGCACAAGATCAGCAAGGAAAAAGAGAAGATCCAGGAGAAGAAATAGGACGTCGCCGCGGACCGCTCGGTCCGCGGCGACGCTCGGGACGAGCGGCCCAGTGCCGCGGAGGAGCGAAACATGGGATTCGGCGCGATAGCAGTCCTGGCCATGATCGGGTTCTTCGCGGCCTTCGTGGTCTTCGCGATCTACATGCAGAAGAAAACGGTCGCCGCGATGAAGGTGCTGGCGGCCGAGCTCGGATACGAGTTCGTGAGCGGCGCGAGCCCGCGGACGGACGGTTCCGCCTTCCTCGCGGATCTCGCCGAGTCCTTTTCGGGCTGGCGCATCGAGGGAAGCGAGGGCGGCTCCCGCGTGAGGATTTATACGGTTTCCCGGGGATCGGGCAAAAGCAGGACGACCTTCACGATCGTCGAGATGGCCCTCCCCTCGCGGACGCGCGGACGGTTCTCCGTGGCGCGCGAGGGGGTCTTCTCCAAGATCGGGAAGGCGGTCTTCAAGACCCAGGACATACAGATAGGAGACGAGGCCTTCGATAAGGCCGTGATGGTGAAGGGCGACGACGAGGAAGCGATCCGATCGCTCCTCTCCTCATCTACCCTCAGGGACGCGATCCTCCGCGCCATCCAGGCATATCCCTTGCTGCGCGTCGTCGAGGACGCCGTCCATTTCGAATGCCAGGGCGTCTTCAAGGACGCCGCCTTCTACCGCCCCGTTCTCCAAGCGATGGGGGACATCGCGCGCGCCTTAGCCTGAGGAACGAGCGCGGCGGCATTCGCCGCGCCCCCGCCGCGCGTTTTTGGCCCATCTAGAGGATTAAGGAGCCGTAGGCTTAACGGAGCGAAGCGGAGTGTAAGGACAAGTGAAGTGCGCATATCCCGGCCAGGCCCCGCAACCCGAACAATGCTACGAAGCGCGCACGCGTAAAATCACACAATCCCCCTTTCTCTTTCCCCTAGAAAGCCCTATCATGACGGCATGGCGGATAAGCGCTTCACGGTCCTTGACCTCCTGGATCTGGACCTTAAAGACCATAACGCCCTGGACCTCAAATGCCTGGGCGGGAGGAAGGGCCTCGGGCGGGAAATCTCGATCCCGGACCTCAACAGGCCGGGGCTCGCGCTCTCAGGCTTCTTCGATTCCTTCGCGTACCAGCGGATCCAGCTCTTCGGGCGCGGGGAGAACGCGTACCTCGCCAAGCTCGAGTCGGAGAACCGCTGGGAGACCCTCGAGAAGTATTTCACCTTCAGCATGCCCTGCTGCATCTTCACGCACGGCATCCAGCCGCCCGCGCCGTTCATGGCCATGGCGGAGGCCTCGGGCTGCCCCGTCCTCCAGACCGACCTCTTCTCGAGCGAATTCTCCACGCGCGTGCTCCGCGCGCTCACGAACATCTTCGCGCCGCACGTCACCATGCACGGCGTCCTCGTCGAGGTCTTCGGCCTGGGCATCCTCATCATCGGGGACTCCGGCATCGGGAAGAGCGAGACGGCGCTCGAACTGATCGAGCGCGGGCACCGCCTGGTGGCCGACGATTCGGTGGAGATCCACTGCGTGAACGGCAACGTCCTCATGGGCGCGGGGACCAACAAGATCATCGGGCACCACATGGAGATCCGCGGCCTCGGGATCATCAACGTCACGCACCTCTTCGGCGTCGGCGCGATCCGCGACAAGAAGCAGATCCAGCTCATCTGCAAGCTCGAGGACTGGTCCGCCGAGACCGTCTATGACCGCCTCGGGACGGACGACCAGAACATGGAGCTCCTCGGGGTGAAAGTCCACCTCCTCGAGATCCCCGTGAAGCCGGGACGCAACATCCCCATCATCATCGAGACGGCGGCCATGAACGAGCGCCTCAAGAAGATGGGGTACTACTCCGCCAAGGAGTTCAACCAGAACGTCCTCAAATGGCTTGAAAGCGAGAGCGCCCGTGCCGTATACTTCGGGCAGGAAGACGCGATCTAGCGCCTCTCCCGCGGGCCTCCTCGACCGGGGGGGCCGCCCAGGAGGACTCCCCGGCTATGACCGAGCGCACAGTCACCATACAGAACAGGGCGGGCATCCATGCCCGTCCGGCCGCGATGATCGTCCAGACCGCGAGCAAATTCAAATCGAAGATCGTGTTCGCCCGCGGGGAGGAGCGCATCAACGGGAAATCCATCATGGGCATACTCGCCATGGGGGCGACCTACAATTCCACCCTGACCATCCAGGCCGAGGGCGAGGACGAGGCGGCGGCGGCCGACGCGCTGGAACGCCTCTTCGTGGCCCGCTTCGAATCGGAATGACGCCGTGGCCGGGACCCGCCGCGGCCGTCGCGGATTAGGGGCCTCGCCGTGGAACCGCTCTCCCGACGCCGTTCGGGACTCGTCGACCTCGTCTCCGTCGTAGCCCTCTATTGCATCCTCTCCGCGGCCGTGCTCGTGTTCAGCAGGGGCCTCGCGGAGAACCTCTCGGGCGCCGGCGCCCCGCTCGGCGCCACGGCCATCATCCTCATCGCCCTCTCCTGCGCCATCGCCGCGCTGGCGGTCTATTCCGTGGTCCGATCCGCGAGATCGAGGGACGGCTCGGCGGCGGGCGGGCGTTTCCGCATCAGGCTGATGGGGCTTTTCGCGGCGGTCGCCCTGCTCGCGTCAGCGCCCCAGGCGCTGGTCTTCTGGAGCGCGCTCGACGGAGCCGCATCGACCTGGTTCAACGCGCGGATCGAGGGAGCCATCAAGGGAGGGGAGCGGCTATCGCTGGACTACGCCGACCTCATGAGGGAAAACCTCGCCGCCATCGCGGAGCGGAGCCTCCCCGAAATCGGGCCGCGCTACGCGCCCGACGACACCCCGACAGCCACGTAGCGGGGGCCGCCGCGCTCCATCGGGATCCGTCGTCGCCGCGCTACCCCGATGACATCGACGTCTTCCACGACGTCCTCAGGGTGTGCCGCGGCTACGCGCCCGACGATGCCGAAGGCCTCCTTTCCCGCCTCCGGGACCTCGATCCGAGGATCGCGTCGACTCAGATCTTTCCGACGGACGGGGGACGGACCGCGCCCGCTTCCTCCGCGGGCACTGAGCTCTATTGGGAGCGATACTCTAGCGCGGCGATGTACGGAGACGGCGAACTCCCGAGCCGCGACACGCAGGAAGGCTACGCCATCCGCTACCGCAAGGAGATCGAATCGGGCGGACGGCGCTGGGCCGTGGTGATCGGGCTCGAGTTCCCGGCGTACTGGACCGCGATCTCCGAGGACCTCAACGCCGCCTCCCGCGAGGCATCGGCGGTTTCGACGGTCATCCCGCGCTACCGCGCCTCCCTCGCTCTGCTCTACGTCCTCCTCGCGTCGCCCCTCCTCCTCGCGGCCGCCCTGTTCGCGGCGGTCGCCTCGGACCTCGCCTCGAGGCCCCTCGCAGCCATCGAGCGCGCTATATCGAGCGTCGCGTCGGGCGACCTCGGGACAAGGCTCCTCGCGAGGCCGCGCGACGACTTCGCCGGGCTCCTGACCTCCTTCAACCGCATGGTCGCCGACCTCGGGCGCTCCCGCTCCGCGATCGTCCAAGCGGAGAAGCTGAGCGCTTGGCAGGACATCGCGCAGAAGCTCGCGCACGAGATCAAGAATCCCCTCACGCCCATCAGGCTTTCCGCGGAGCGCGTGCTCAAGCGGCATCGCGCCGAGCCCGCCTCGGCCTCGGAGATCCTCGAACCCGCGATGCTCTCCATCATCCAGGAGGTGGACGGCCTCGCCGCCCTCCTCGAGGAGTTCAGGGACTTCGCGCGCCTGCCCGAGCCCCAGTTCGAATGGACGGACCTGGGCGGCGTCGCCTCGGAGGTCGCCCGGTCGCTCGCCTCGGGCCATCCCGGTGTGCTGATCGATCTCACCGGCATCGCCCCGGGCGTCGTCATTCGCGCGGACCGTGGTCACATCCGCCAGCTCTTCATGAACCTCTTCCTGAACGCGATCGACGCGATGGAGGGCAAGGGCTCGATCTCCGTCAGGTCCGACCTTGTCAAACGCTCCGAATCCCGTTATTGTAGAATTCAAATCAGCGATACGGGTCCCGGCATTCCGTCGAGCCTGAAGGACAAGCTCTTCACCCCGTACTTCACCACGAAGCAGAAGGGCACGGGGCTCGGGCTGTCGATCGTCGAGCACATCGTGATAGACCATAAGGGCGAAGTCTGGTTCGAATCCGAGGAGGGATCGGGCGCCACGTTCTTCATCGACCTGCCCGTGGACGATTCCATGGGGAACGCGGACCGGGGTGACCATGCGAACCGTATTGGTGATTGACGACGAGAGCGGCATCCGCAGCGCCGTCAAGGACATCCTCGAAGACGAGAAATACCGCGTGCTCACCGCGGAGGACGGCATCGTCGGCCTCTCCATCATGCGCGAGGAGCGCGTCGACCTCGTGCTCCTGGACATCTGGCTGCCGCGCAAGGGCGGCATGGACGTGCTCAAGGACATCAAGGCCTCCTGGCCGGACGTCGAGGTCGTCATCATCTCCGGGCACGCGAACATCGATATGGCCGTGCAGGCCGTGAAGCTCGGCGCCTACGACTTCATCGAAAAGCCGCTCTCGATAGACCGCATCATCACCGCTACGCGCAACGCCCTGGCCATCGGCGTCCTCAAGGAGGAGAACCGCAAGCTCCGCGGCGAAAAGGCCGCGGCCGAGCCCATGGTCGCGGAGAGCCCCGCCATGAAGACCGTGCTCGCGTCCATCAGGCAGTCCGCGGGCTCCGACGCGCGCGTCCTCATCACCGGGGAGAACGGAACCGGGAAGGAGCTCGCGGCCCGGGAGATCCACCGGTTGAGCCAACGCTCGGGGCGCCCCTTCGTGGAGGTGAACTGCGCCGCCATTCCGGAGAGCCTCATCGAGAGCGAGCTGTTCGGCCACGAGAAGGGTGCCTTTACGGACGCCGTGGCCAAACGCAAGGGCAAGTTCGAGGTGGCCGACGGCGGTACCATCTTCCTGGACGAGATCGCGGACATGAGCCTTCAGGCCCAGGCCAAGGTCCTCAGGGCCATCCAGGAGCTGAAATTCGAGCGCGTGGGAAGCGAAGAATCCATTTCCGTGGACGTCCGCGTCATCGCCGCCACTAACAAGGACCTCAGAGCCGAGATTGAGGCGGGGCGGTTCCGTGAGGACCTCTACTTCAGGCTCAACGTCATCCCCATCC
>CAZIEI010000134.1:0-8723 GCA_964538705.1 uncultured Spirochaetales bacterium
GAGGAAGAAGCGCGAATGCTGGCCCCTCTGGCTCGCCTGCGACGCCGTGGACATGGTCATCTACGCCCTGCAGGGGGTCTGGCTCGTCGCCGCCGAATACTTAGTCTTCGCCATTATCGCCGCGGCCGGTTGGCTCGAGTGGAACAGGATCGAGCGCGGCTATCGCGCCGCCGAGGAGGCCTAGGAGCGTGAGGGAAGGGATCGTCATCGGCAAATTCCTGCCGCCCCACCTCGGCCACCGGGCGCTCATCGAATTCGCCCGCGAGCGCTGCGATAGGCTCACGGTCCTCGTGGGCGCGCTCCGCGGCGAGCCCATCCCCGGCCCTCTGAGGAGGGCCTGGCTCGAGAAGGCCTTCGCCGGCGATCCCAAGGTTTCCATCGACTACACCGAGGAGGAGCTCCCCTCCGCTCCCTATCCCTCTCGCGAGGTGTCGAAGGCCTGGGCGCATTGGCTGTCCGGGCGCTACCCGGAGGCCTCGGTCATCTTCAGCTCGGAGGGCTACGGCGATTACGTGGCCGACTACATGGGCATCGAGCACGTCGCCTTCGATCCGCCGCGAAAGACCGTCCCGGTATCGGCGACGATGATCCGCGCCATGCCCTTCGCGCACTGGGACCTCATCCTCCCCGAGGCTAGGCCCTATTTCGCCAAGAAAGTCTGCCTCTACGGGCCCGAGAGCACGGGCAAGTCGACCATGGCCGCGATCCTCGCGGAGCGCTTCGGGACTGTCTACGTCCCCGAGGTCGCGCGCGCCCTCATCGACGAGCGCGGGCTCTCCGCGGAGCTCATGCCGGCCATCCTCGAGGAGCACGCCGAAGCCATCGAGCGGGCCCTCCCGCGAGCGCGGAGGCTCCTCTTCGTCGACTCGGACTGCGTGACGACCGCCTACTACGCGAAGCTCCTCCTCGGATTGGACCTCGACGTCCCGAAACGGGTCCTCGAGGCGAACGCCTTCGACCTGTACCTCTTCTTCGATGTCGACGTCCCCTACGTGGAGGATCCGCAGCGCTTCTCCCGCGAACGGCGGGAGGAGCACCGCGACGAGATGCTCGCGGAGCTCTCGAGGCGCGGGATAGAGCCGGTCATCGTGCGGGGGGATTGGGAGGAGCGGGAGGAAGCCTGCGTCAGGGCCGTGCTCGGCCGCTGGCCGGACGCGCTCGAGGCCGGGGATGAATGAGGGGGCCTGAACGGCCGCTCGCCCCGCCGGAAGCGGCGAGGCGGCCGCGCCTTTCCTAGGGTTCGACCCTCACCGAGAAATCGGAGAACTCGCAGCCCGGCCCGAGGGTCCTGAGCGCGACGCCGACGCCGTCGTCGATCCCGAAGAAGGTCTTGTAGACGACGCGTACGGATCCGTCGACGGCCACGAGGACGTACTCCCGCGCGGGATCGTAGAGGATCTCGACCTTGAAGGGCTTGGCCATGTCGTTCGAGAGTTCGCCCGAGAACACCTGCTCCATCTGCACGAGGCCGTCGGAGCGGTAGAGCTGGAGGTAGGTGGACTTGTCGCGATAAGAGGCGGGGTCGCGGGTGAACCAGAGGAGGAGGCTCTTCCCCTCGCCGTAGCTGTAGCGAACGGTCTTCCCCGAGATGAAGAAGTGGAGCCCGACGCCGGTCCAGCCCTTGGGACCGCCCTTCGCGGTGAACGAATAGAGCGTGCGCTTCCTGCCCTGCTGGACGGGGAGCCTCAGCTTGGCGAAGTACTCGCGGCCGTTCGTCTGCGCGGCCCTTCCCCCGCTCACGTTCCATTTTCCGGTCGCGGGCTTGGCTCCGGCGAATCCCGAGAGGAGCGAGCGGCTGAAGGCGCTCCGATCGAAGTCCCAGGCGTCCACCGCCTTGGCGCCCGTGAGGCCCGAACGCTGGCTCTTGAGGGCGGCGATCTCGTCTTCGAGCCGCTTGATGTCGCCCTCGAGCGCGACGTTCTTGCTCCCTGATTGGGCGAGGGCGGCCTTGCCGATGGCGACCTCGGCGGTGAGCGATTCTATCTGTAGTTCGAGCTCGTCGATCTTCTTGTTCGAGGCGTCGAGCTCGGCGAGGGCCTTTTCCAGCTCGATCTGCCATTCGCTCTCGGTCCGGGATCCCGCGGCCGGGGCCAGATCAACGGCTGACGCCGAATCAGCGGCCGGCGCGGGCGTGACCTCCGCGGTTTCCGCCGTGGCCTCCGGCGACGCGAACTCGACCGCGAAGGATTCGGTCTCGGTTTCCGTATCGGAAACGACTTCCGCGGCGGCCTCTTCCGGGACGGATTCCGCTTCGGTCACGTCCTCCGGTTCGAGCTCGAGCGGAGTCGGGGAGGCGATGTCCTCGTACGGCGCATCCGAATCCGATTCGGCGACCTCGGGGGAGGGCGAAGGCTCGACGTCGGCTGAGGTATCGGCCTCCATCGAGAAGTCGAGGTCCGCTGCCGGTTCAGGGGAAGCCTCGGGCTGGGCGACCGGATTGAGCTCGATCACCGCGGGCGCTTCTCCCTCGCCGAGCGCCAGGGGCGTGCCGGATTCCTGAAGGGCGAGAGGGACGAGGCAGGCGAGCGTCAGCGCCGCGACTGCGATCGTTTTTTTCAAGGCGGACCTCCTCGAAGGATTCCCTTCGATTATCGGCGCCCGGAATCCGGCATTAAGGAAAAAATAGGCGTTGGCCGCCCGGCGACGGTCCGTCGGCTTGCGCCCCTGGCGGCGCCGATGTAGAGTCGTTCCATCCCCGAGGAGGTGGCTATGGCCGGATCGCAGGGAACGATCGATTCAGGATCGACGGTCGTCGAGGTGACGGTCTATTCCGATCGCGCGCTCGTGACGAGGGAGGCGCGCCTCGCCCTGCCTACGGGAGAGAGCCTCGTCGTCTTCGAGCCCCTCCCCGACGACATGGACGCGGAGTCCGTTCAGCTCTCGGGATCGGGCGCGCGCCTCAAGGACATCGCGTGGAAGCGCCTCTCCTACGACGAGGTGCCCGAGGAGGAGAAGCGCCGCCTCGAGCGCGAGGCCCGCGACCTTTCGGATTCCGCGAGGGAAACCGAGGAGCGCAAGGCCCAGGCCAAGTCCGAGCGCGCCTTCGTGGAGAAGATCGCGGCCAAGCTGACGGCGGCCGAATCCGGCAAGCCCGGCGCGCAGGAGTTCAGCCCCGACGCCTGGGTGAAGATGGTGGAGTTCTACCGCTCGCGCATAGGCGCCCTCGACGCGGAGATCCGGGAGCGGGACGCCGAGCTCAGGGAGCTCGGGGAACGGAGAGCGACGCTCGAGGCCCGGCTCGCGGCGGCGGGCGGACGGGGCAGCAGGGAGCGGAACCGCGTCGAGGCCATCGTCGAACGCGGCGCCGATGAGAAGGGCGAGTGCGTCCTCAGGCTCTCCTACGTCGTCATGGGCCCGTCCTGGCGCCCCGTCTACGACGTCCGCGCTTCCATGGAGAAGCGCGTCGTGGCCATCGCGTACCAGGCGATGGTGTCGCAGAATTCGGGCGAGGCCTGGGATGGGGTCTCGCTCAGGCTCTCCACCGCGCGGCCCGCCGTGAGCGGCACGGTTCCCGTCCTGAATCCCTGGCGCCTCTCGGCTTGGGTCCCGCCTCCCCAGGCTTATCGCGGCGGCGCGCCCAAGTCCAAGCGCATGATGGTTGCGGCCAAAGAAGCGGCGTTCGATGAGGTCGCGAGCAGCGCGCCCGCTCCCGCGGTCATGGCCGATGCCGATGATTACGACGAGGCGCCGATGGAATACGAGGCTGCCGAGATCGAGGGATCGGGCGCACGCGTCGTCTTCATCGTTCCGGGCGGAGCGGGGATACCGTCCGACGGCGAGCCCCACCGCGTGGGCGTATCGTTCGAGGAATTCCCCGCCGAGTTTTCCTACGTCATCGTGCCCAAGGTCCAGGACCGCGCCTTCCTCGTGGCCAAGGTCAAGAATCGCGGCAAGAGCCCCTTCCTCCAGGGGCGGAGCAGGATATTCCTCGACAACGCCTTCATCGCGGAGGCTTCATTCGGGCCGGTCATGCCGGACGAGGAGTTCACTGCCTCGCTCGGCGCGGACGACGCCATGCAGGCGGAATACCGCCTCGTCAAGAAATTCGACGCTACCGCAGGGCTCGGAGGGAAGCGCAAGCGCATCGAGTTCGAGTACAAGATCGTCGTGAAGAACAAGCGCTCGACCAAGGAGAAGCTCGAGATCAAGGACTGCTTCCCCGTCTCAGGCCACGAGGACATCGTGGTGAAGGAGCAGAAGCCCGACGCTAAGGAATGGGGCGATAGGATGGAGCGGGACGATTCCGGGCGCTTCGTCATAAAGGCCGAGGTTGGCCCCGGAGAGGAGAAGGCCGTCGACGTGGCTTACGTCGTCGAGTACCCGCGCGATCTCAGAATCACGGGGCTCTGACGACGTCTCCGCGGACGGTCGCGGAGACGCTCTCAGTCGGCCCGTTCGGCGGAGAGGATGACGCCGTTCCCCGCGTAATAGACCGTGTAGCTCGCCTCTCGCTTGAAGAGCCCGCTCGCCGCCGCGAGCGAGGGGAGCTTGAGTCCGCCCACGCTCATGAAGGTCGCCTTGCCCGATTTCGCGAAGGAGACCTTGCCCGTGACGGACCGCGCCTCGGAGGTCTTCGACGACTGTACTGCACGGAAGAGGAAGAGGAGCCCCACGAGGGTGAAGAAGCCGAAGGAGATCGAGGCCGCGAGGACCTTGGATTCCGGAATCGCGATGAAGGCGAGTCCGAGCCCCAGGAGGGCACCCATGGCCGCGAAGGCGCCCAGCGCGGCGAGCCCGCTCTTCAGCATCGCCGAGCGTTGATGCTTCGAGATCCTCCCTGCGCGGTTCTCAGCGAGGTCGTCCGCATCGAATCTGAAGTACGCCATCATCGCCGGATCGGACATAGGCCCTCCTACCTGATATCGAGCTCGGCGCCCTCGTAGGCGATCCCGAGCGTCTCGATCACTACCGCTTTCCTCGGGCGCCCCGACGCGTCCCGCTCCTCGGCGACCGAGCCGCCCACGAGGGCGCCGTAACCGGCCGCACGCGCGACGCGGACGCAGGCATCGGCGTCCTCCGGGGAGACGAAGGCGGCCCAGCCCGCGCCCATGTTGAAGGTCCCGTACATCCCCTTCTCGTCCAGACCCGCGTATTTCCTGATCGCGTCGAATACAGGGGGAACGGGGGGGAGGGAGCGCATCCGGTAGACCAGGGGATCTGGGAGGCGCATGAGCTTCCTCCATCCGTGGCCAGTCATATGCGAGCAGTACTTGAGCGCGATCCCCGCCTCCTGGCAGGCGCGCACGAAGCCTACGTAGATGACCGAGGGATCGAGGAGGGCTTCCCCGTAGCTTCTTCCATCCGCGATCTCCGAGAGGTAGCCCTTCGGTATCCGATCAGCTATCGCGCGGCAGAGCGTGAGGCCGTTCGTCTGCACGCCTGAGGAATTGAGGAGGACGATTGCGTCGCCCGGCGAGACGGCGTTGGGTATGCGGAGGGACTTCTTTCTGATGAGCCCGATGGCGGATCCACCGAGCACGCAGGTCCCGGGCGTCACCATGCCCTTGAGGGTCTGCGTCTCGCCGCCGGACCAGACTGCGCCCGCCATCCTGCAGCCCTCGGCGAAGCCGTCGGCGAGGTCCTCCGCGCGCTTCCGCTCCGAGAAGAACTCGTCTCCGCCGACCGCCGCGTACATGGCTACCGAGAGGGGGAGGGCGCCCGAGGCGCAGAGATCGTTCACGATGGTCGAGACGTCGTCGATGGCCACGTTGCGGTAGAAACTCTTCCCGGTCAGCTTCCACATGGCGTCCGCCGCGAGGACCTTTGTGCCGAGGGCTTCCTCCACGTGCGCGATGTAGGAGTCCCCCGCGTCGATGAGGTAGCAGGACTCGCCGCGCACGCCCTCAGGTTCCGACGCGCCGTGCGCCGCGAGGGCGCCGCTGGTGCCGGCGGCCTTGGCCTGGCAGGCGCGTTTGAAGGCGTCGAGGACGTCGTAGTTAACGCCCGCGTCCTCGTAGGTCAGGGGTTTCATTCCGCTATCCATGGGGGCATTATGAAGAATCCGAGAGAGAAGAGAAAGGGGGTGGATTGATCGACCGCCGCTCCGGTCTTCGGGGTTTTTCGTTTCTCCGGTAAGGGCGCGGGGCCTGGACGGGAAAAATGCGCCTCACTTGGCGTTCGCTTTGATCCTTTGCGCGAACGAATCGTTCGGCGCATTTTTCCCGTCCACCCGTGTCGCCGCGCGAGGAGGCGAAAAACCCCGAAGACCGGAGCGCCGTAACCCGATCCCCCTTTCTCTCCCCTCTCGGGCTCTCCTCACTCATTCCCCCCGGGGGGAGGGGAAGAACGCCATTCGCGGGGAAGGTTCATGACGGAAAATCTCGATCGTCCGGCGCTGGGATCCCTTCTGGGCCGTGGTATCTTTCTGGCGTGGAAACGGGGGCGTATCCGGCGTGGTCGGGGCCGGGGCCGCTATTAAATGAAGTAAGGAGCGTCGCGGAATGAAAAAGTGCTTGATCGCGTTCGCCATCCTCATCGGGTTCGTATCCGCGGCGTGCGATTCGGGGGTGGGCGGAACGCCGGGCTCCGATGACGCGCCCGCATCCATGGCGCCCACGAGTCCGAATCCCTCGATCGGGCCCTCGCCCCTCGCCGAGGAGTCGCCCGATCCGGGCGTCAGCCCCTCGCCGAGCCCGGAGCCCTCGCCGGAGCCGTCGCCGAGCGTCGATCCTTCGCCCGCCGCTTCCATCACGCCGGCACCGTCCATCGCTCCGGGATCGAGGATCATCGATCACCGCTGCACGAGCCTCACCGCCATCCCGCCTGACTGGATCAGGACGGCGAGGGATTCGCTCCACATCCTGTACGGTCACACCTCGCACGGAAGGCAGCTCACCGCCGGCATGCGCGGCCTGGACGAGTTCATGAGGGGCATGGGCCTCTACGCGATGAGCCAGGACGGCGAGGACGGCATGCTCGACCTCCGGGACGAGGAGAGCGAGATCGACGAAGCGAACGACCTCGGGAGCCCGGACCGCGTCGCATGGGAAAGAGATACCCGCCAGTACCTCGGGAATCATTCGGAGATCAACGTCGTCATCTGGTCCTGGTGCGGTCAGGTGAGCTACAGCACGACGGAGGAAATAGATCTGTACCTGAGCCTCATGTCAGGCCTCGAAGAGGATTTCCCGAACGTCGCCTTCGTCTACATGACGGGCCACCTTGACGGCTACGGAACTGAAAGCACCCTGCACGCGAATAACGAGCGGATCAGGGCGTACTGCGTCGCCAACGGCAAGTGGCTCTTCGATTTCGCCGACATCGAGAGCTGGGATCCCGACGGGAATTGCTATCTGGATTATCATCCCACTGACGCGGGGAATTGGGACGCGGACGGCGACGGGAACACGGAGCAGGAATACGATGAGACGGGTCCCATTCCCTACTGCCATCCGGCGGACGGCGACCGCAACTGGGCGGAGGAGTGGCAGGAAGCGCATCCGGACTCCTGGTATCCCGCCATGGACCGATGGAACAACGGCTACCACGCGCCGCCCCTCATCGCGAACCTCAAAGGCTACGCCTCATGGTGGCTCTGGGCGCGGATCTCGGGCTGGAACGAGGACTGACCGCTTCACCGCGAACGAAGCGTGGGCGATTCGGATCGAACGGCGGGGGGGTAAGAATGCGCAAGACGGCGGCGATGTTCGCGGCGGTCGCGGTTTTCCTATCGCTCTGCGTACGGGGCGCGTCCGAGGAGTATCGCTTTACGGGCAAGGACGCTGCCGCGTTCCGCGAGAGGCTCGCGGCGGCGAAGCCGGGGGACCGGTTTCTCCTCAGGCGCGGCGATTCGTTCACTGGTGCGTTATGGGCCGCGGTGAAGGGGAGCGCAACGAGCCCGGTCCTCATCGCCCCGTATGGCGAGGGGGCCGCGCCCGTCGTGACTGACCTCGCGCTCGTCTCCGGATGGCGGAAGGCGGGGAAGAACCTTTGGCGCGCCGGGTTGGAGCGGAACGCGGCGGTCGCGGGAAGGCCGCCCATGCTCCTCCGCGACGGCGTCCAGCTTCCCCTGGCCCGGTTCCCCAACGCGGACGCGCCCTGGGGCGGTTACCTCCCGATCTCCTCGCACGAAGGGAAGAGTGTCATCGCGTCGAAGGCTCTCGGGAAAGGACCTTCATGGGTCGGGGCGGAGGCCGTGGTACGGACGAGGCGCTGGATCCTCGATCGCGCGCGCGTCGTGAAGCGGGCGGGGGCCTCGATCACGCTCGGCGATGGGCTCTCCTACGAGCCCTATGACGGATTCGGTTTTTTCCTTCAGGACCATCCCGACGCGCTGGACGCGGAGGGCGAATGGTGCCGCGACGGGGAGAAGGGAGGGATACTCCTCTACTCATCTAGGGATCCTTCATCGTCGGTCTTCCTCGCGCCGACGGTGGAGCTGACGGCGGACTTGGAGGGGAGCGCCTTCCTCGAAATAGAAGGAATCGATTTCCACGGCGGATCCAAGGCGATCATGAACCTCTCCAATACGGAAAACGTCGCTGTCCGTTCTTGCGCCTTTTCGTTCGCGGGAAAGGACGCCGTGATCGCGTGGAACGCGCGCGGACTCACGGTTGAGGCGTCCTCGTTCAGCGATACCCAGAACAACGCCTTCCGGGCGGTGTCGGCGGCGAGGTTGCGCCTCGTCGGGAACCGTTTCGATCGTACGGCGCTCCGGGCGGGGATGGGCGCCGGGACGGACGGGCAGTACAACGCGATCGACGTGCATGGAACCGATATCCTCG
>CAZIEI010000135.1:0-8704 GCA_964538705.1 uncultured Spirochaetales bacterium
CCGACGATGACGAAATTGAAGGCGATCACCGAGAGGTACTGCGCCGCGTAGCCGTTCTGGCTCGCGGTCATGCCGAACCAAAGCCCGACGCGACCGCTGAACGCGAAGAGGAGGCCCGCCAGGACGGCCCCGATCGCCCCGCTGATCATGATGTTGGCCGCCCATGCGGGAACCACCCTGTCGTTGCGCCCGGCCCCCATGTACTGGGACGCGACGCTCGTGCCGGCCGAGGTGAACTGCGGGAGGATGAAGTAGCCGAGCCAGAGGACCGGCCCCAGCATCCCGACCGAGGCCGCGGCTTCGTCGGAGATCCTGCTGATGAAGAGCGTGTCGAAAAAGCTCGTCACTCCCCCCGTGATCTCCTCGATGAACATAGGCCAGGCGAGGTGGATCAGGTTGAGGTTTGGTTTGCCGTCCTTGGAATCCATGGCGACATGGTACCCGGGCGAAGTCCCTTCGTCTCCTCCCCTCCGATGAATTCCGCTTGCGATCCCGCCGAAACGGAATTATCCTTATAAAACGCAATCGATCGGACGCGACGGGCAGCGCGCGAGGAGGGAAGGATCCCATTGACGGGCGGGAAACGGCGGACCATCGGCTTATCGATAGACGACGTCCTCATGGTGGGCGGCCAAAAGGCGCTCAGGGGCGCGATCGACGTGACGCTCGAAGCGGGAACGGATCTCTACTGCTTCCGCAAGGACTTCTCCAAGGGGGACGCCTTCATTCCTCCCGCCTGGGAGGCCATTAACGAGATACTCGACGGCCTCGTCATCTACCAGGCCTGGCCCGACGAAGCCGCCTTCACCGCCTTCAGATCGCGGTTCCCGGCGGTCCCGGCCGTGAACGGGGTGCGGTTGTATCCCGGCTGCCCGGGGATGACCCCGGACTCGTACCAGGGATTCAAGGACCTGCTCGATCACCTGAGCGGAGTCCACGGTCTCCGCAGGATCGCCTTCCTCGCGGGTCCCGAGGGGAACTGGTCCGCTGGCGAACGGGCCCGCGCTTATAAGGATTTCCACGCTGAGCACGGCATATCCGTCCGTCCAGAACTCGCGTCGCCGCATTTGGGCTGGGGCGACGGCAACCGCGGAATCCGCGTCCTCCTCGACGAGCGGGGCCTCAAGCTCGGGAGCGATTTCGACGCGATCGCCGCCGCCAACGACACCATAGCGATGGGCGCCCTCGACGAGCTGCGCTCCCGCGGCTTCTCGGTGCCTGACGCGGTCGCCCTCGTCGGCTTCGACGACGACGCTCGGACGCTGTTCACCTCGCCGCCGCTCACCACGGTCGAGTACGATATGGGGCGGCAAGCGGCGAAGACCCTCCTCGCGATCCTGAACGGCGAATCGGTGCCCGAACGCACCTTCGTGCCCTCGAGGATCGTCGTACGCCGTTCCTGCGGCTGCCTTTCCCCGGCGGTCGCCGAAGCCGCCGTCCTCCCCGGAGCCGCCGTCCATCGCGGGAAGACGGCGCGCTCACGCGAGGCTCTCCGCACGGCGAGGTCGAGCATCGTCGCCTCCGCCATCGGCGCATTCCGCGCCAGGGGCGAGGAGCCCGCCCGGTGGATCGAGACGATCGTGGACGCATTCTCGTCCGACATCGCGCCCGAAGGATCGGCGGGATCCTTCGTACCGGCCATCGAAGAATCGATGGCCGCGGCGAGGAACGCAGGCCTAGAGCCGGACGATTGGCAACGCGTCATCTCGGACCTTCGCGCGGCCATCGCGCCCATCCTCGAACCCGGCATCGCCCTCCGCGCGGAGGCCCTCTGGCATCAGGCCCGCGTCGTGGCCTGCGAGGCCGCCCGCCGGGGGCTCGCGTTCGAAGCGAGGAACGATCAGATGGCCGAGCGGTCCTTCCGCGAGATCGAGGCGTCTATCCGCGGTTCGCTCAGCCTCTCGGGACTCATGGACGGGATAGCCAGGAACCTCGAACGACTCGGCATTCCGAGCTGTTACGTCGCGCTCTATGAGAACGAACGCGAAGCCCGGCTCGCGCTCGCCTGCGAGGTCGACGCGAGCGCGCCGGAAGGCGTCCGCCGCCTCGCATCGCCCGCCATGACGTTTCCGGCCGCCAGGCTCCTCCCTGAAGGCATGGCGTCCGGCCGCAGGCGCGCGTTCATGGTGGAACGCCTTTCGTCCCAATCGCGCGAGCTCGGCTACGCCCTCTTCGAGCTGGGCCCTCGCGACGGCGCGCTCTACATGGACCTGAGCGCGGCCATTTCGAGCGCCTTGCAGGGCGCCCTCCTCCTCGACCAAGCCCAGAAGCGGTCGGTCTCTATGGACGCCATCGTCAACCAGACCCTCTCGGCGTCCGAAGCCATCAGAGCGTCGTTCCGCGAGACGGCGGACCTCGCCAAGACGGTCTCGAACGCGGCCCGCGCATCCATGGAGGTTTCCGCCGCCGGCAAGAAGGCCGTTCAGGACACGATTTCAGGGATGGAAACCGTCCAACGCCAGGTAGAGGACATCTCCGCGAGCATCGGCGCCCTCACCGAGCGGACGAAGCAGATCGAGGAGATCATCGGCGCCCTCGAGGACATCGTCGCGCAGTCCGACATCCTGGCCATCAACGCGGGAATCCAGGCCGCGCGCGCTGGAAACGCCGGGCAGGGTTTCAGCGTCGTCGCGCGGGAGATCCGGAGCCTCGCCGAACGCTCGCGCACGTCGACGGCCAAGATCGGCCAGATCCTCGACGACTTCCGCAAGGCGGCGGAAGCTGCGGTGTACACGACGCGCACGGGCAGCGCGGGCGCGCGCGAGGGCGTGGACCGCGCCAGTAAGGCGGGCGATACCATCGAGAGCCTCCAATCGGCCATTGAAGAAGCCGCTCGCGCGACGCTCGGCATCTCTGCGGGCATAGACCG
This sequence comes from uncultured Spirochaetales bacterium, assembly GCA_964538705.1. Taxonomy (GTDB): domain Bacteria; phylum Spirochaetota; class Spirochaetia; order Treponematales; family JBGSOB01; genus CAYNQK01. The sequence continues at coordinate 2,870 of CAZIEI010000135.1, forward strand.
GCAGTCCGCGGCCATGGACGACCTGGTCACGGAAGTGAGCGAGATCAAGGAGGCGAGCGCGCGTACCTCCACCAGCTTCAAGGACGCGGGGCTGAATTCCTGACGCCGCTCGTCAGCGCCGATTCTCGAGGAACCCGCCCATCCTCCTGAGCCCTTCACCGATCTCCCCATCGTCGAGGCTTCCGTAGCCGAGGATGATATCGTCCTTGAACGGGCTTTTCCCGGAAACGTAGCGCGCTACGGTAGCGACTTTGACGCCCGACGCCTCGGCGTTCCTCCAATCCCGGGGCGCCCTGAAACCCTTCCCGAATGCGATCCTGCAATGGCATCCGGCCTCATCTCCCCGGACGACGGCGGCGTCGCCGAAGGATTCCTTCAATCCCGAAACGAGGGCTTCGCGCCTCCGCGCGTAGAGGCGCCTGAGCGCGAGAACGCGGCGCTCGTAATGGCCCACTCGTATGAACGAAGCGAGGGCCTTCCCCGGGATCGTCTCCATCCAATCCGATAATCCGAGCCTGAAAGTCGCGAAAGAATCGGCGATGCACCGCGGCACCACGAGGAACCCCGTCCGGAGAGCGGGAAACATCGTCTTGTTGAACGTGGCGGCGTAAAAAACGCGGTCATTATCAAGGGTCATCACGGGCGGTACGGGGAGGCCGCGGAGACGGACCTCTCCGTCGTAGTCGTCCTCGAAGATCCATCCACCCCGTTCCTCCGCGGCCGAAAGGAGCCTGAGCCTCCGCGATATGGGAAGAATCCCGCCTGAAGGGAACTGGTGCGACGGCGTCACGACGAAGAGCGCGGGCTTTCGCGTCCGCGGAATCGCCTCTACCGCGAGTCCGTCCTCGTCGACCGGGACGAAATCCATTCCGATCCCGGCGGAAGCGAGCGTCCGCTTGAAGGAATTGAGGAGGGGGTCTTCGAGGACGGCCCGATCGATCCTCCCCCGCAGGAAGAGCGCGACGAGCTGGAGCGCGTGGGTGATACCGCGCGTGATGAAGACCTGCTCGGCGGAGCATTCGATACCACGCGTCCTAAAGAGCATAAGGACGATCTCGTCACGCAGGGAAGCCTCGCCGCGCGCGTCCGCGAACGAATAGTCGCGTAGGCGAGCCGTATCGATCGACTCGACGATGCAGCGCTTCCACGCCCTGAACGGAAAGCTGGCGATATCGGGCGTTCCGCAGGCGGAGGCGAAATCGACGACGCCGACGGCTCCGCCGCTCGCGGTCCGCGACGGTAGGGCGCCCGCGGCGTGAAGCGCGGCGCGGCCGACGCCTCGCGCGGTCGTCATGCCCCTATCCGCGCCCGCTTCGTCCCGCCGCCGGATCATCCGCTCTCCGAGCGAGGTCACGATCGTCCCGGAGCCGACGATGCCCTCGAGGTACCCCTCCGCCTCGAGCTGCTCGTACGCGTCGGTGACCACGTTGCGGGCCACCCCCAACCCAGCGGCCAGCGCCCTGCTTGAAATAAGGCGGGACCCCGGCGACAGGCTCCCGTCAAGGATCCGCTTCCTGAGCGCCGCGCAGAGCTGGCGCACGTAGGGAAAAGGCGAATCCTTCTCTATCGTTATTCCGTACAAATAGTGGCTCCCCTATAATCTCGTATAAATGGCCCTATTCGGGTACCGGTTCAATTCATAATATTCGTCCACGCGGGGTACCGCAAGCGATCCAGGAGGGAAAGGGATGAAAACGCTGGAATTGGGTAGGACGGGCGAGACGGTCAGCCAGGTCTGCCTGGGGGCGATGCTCATGGGGACGCGCATGGACGAGCGCGAATCGTTCAAAACGCTCGACCTGTTCATGAAGCGGGGCGGTAACTTCATCGACACCGCCAACTGCTACGCATGGTGGGAGGGGAAGGGCGAATTCGTCGGCGACGAGAGCGAGAAAACGCTCGGGAATTGGATGCGCGATCGCGGAAACAGGGACACCGTGTTCCTCGCGAGTAAATGCTCGGCGCGCCTCCCGGATCCGCGTTCGGTGCGGGACGAATCCGGGGAGGCGGATTGGGTAAAGGCGCGCGCCTCCTTCGAAGGCGCTTCGCGCGGGGCCATTCTCAAGGCCATCGACGGGAGCCTCGAGCGCCTCCGGACCGACCGCATCGACCTTTACTACGTCCACGTCGACGATCGCAGGACTCCGCTCGAGGAGACCCTTGAAACGCTGAACGGGATCGTGAAGGCGGGGAAGGTCCGTTACATCGGGTACAGCAACGCGCGGACCTGGCGCCTGGAACGGATCAGGGGAATATGCCAGCGGAACGGCTGGGCCAGGCCCGTCGCGATACAGGAGGAGTTCAGCTACCTCAGGCCGCGGCCCGGCGCTGATATGGTCGAGCACGCGGGCGACGAGCTCTTCGATTACCTCGGCGAAGAACCCGGCCTCTCCCTCGTCGCCTATTCGCCCCTCCTCAAGGGCATCTACGCTGACGAGGCCCGCCGGCGCGCCTACTACAACTGGCCCCTCTACGACACGGAGGACTCCGCGGAGCGGCTCGCCCGCCTGGATGCGCTGTCGAGGAAGACGGGCATCGACGGCAACTCGCTCGTGCTCGCATGGATGCTTTCCCGGAAACCATCGGTCTTCCCGATCCTCGGAGGCAGCTCCTTCGTCCAGTACGAAGCCAACCTCGACGCCTGCGGCATCGAACTGGACTCGGCCGCGATCGAATACCTCGAGGGAAAGCGAGCCTCGATCTGAACTCGAAGGGCGGGCCGCGCGCGCGACCCGCCCCCGCCGCAGCGACGGGCGCCCGATAAGGCGGCGTCCCCGCGGACCCGGCCGACGATTGCGGCTTCATGGCGTATACTCGGGGCCGGAGGCAGCCATGCTCTTTCCGCCGCGATTCAGGATGCGCCGGGCCATCGAGCTCGGGGAACTCGTCGAGCGCGCCTACGGGCAGTTCGACGCCTTCGAGGAGGGGAAGCCCTGGACGCTCGGAGAGGGATATGAGCTGGCGGGGGAAATATCCTGCTCGTCGCAGGCGGGAGCCTTCTCGTGGCTCCGGCCCGGCGCGAGGACCCGGACCGAGCCCATCGGCTTCGTCGCCCGGAGGGGCCGAGATTCCTTCGTCGTCTTCCGCGGGACCCGGACCGCCCGCGAATGGACCAAGAACCTGAGCTTCAACCTCAAGGGTTATTTCATCTCGGGCCGCGGGGAGGTCCATGCCGGATTCCTCGACGTCTACGCCTCGCTCCGCGAGTCCCTCCTCGCCGCGGTTGCAGCGCTCCGCGGCTCCTCGCGGATTTTCATCGCCGGCCACAGCCTGGGCGGCGCGCTCGCGACACTGGCCGCCCCCGATATCCGATCGGAATCGAGCGCGCATATCGAGGCGATCTACACCTTCGCCTCGCCTCGTGTGGGGAATGGCGAATTCGTAAGGTCATTCGACCGCGATTTCAAGGGAAGGTGTTTCCGCATCGCGAACGGTTCGGATATCGTCACGGCGGTACCCCTCCCCGTCCCTATCGGCGCGGGCGGGTGGTTCGCGCACGTGGAGGCCCCGGTCGAATTCACCGCCCAGCTTGAAAGCGTGGAGAAAAATCATGATCTCGAAACCTACCTGGACCGCCTGAGGACGGAGAAGACGCGCATCGGCCCGTTCGGAATATTCCGCCGCTAAATGACGCGCTCGCCTTCCTCTTGCGGCCGCACAGCGTCGGCGCGATACTATGGACTGATAGGCGCGGCGCACGGTTCCGAAAGGAGGTCGGGCGCCGCATCCGAAAAGGCGAAACAATCACAATGATCCGGAAAGGAACCCTTATGGGCAAACGGTCCATCACCGCGCTCTGCATCGCCTCGTCCCTATTCGCTTGCTTAGCCGTTTCATGCGTGACGACGCTGAGGATTCCGCCAGCGCTCACGAGCCTCATCCCCGTCTTCGGGAGACGGGACGCGGACCCGGACGGGACGGACAATCCGGTCCTCTCGCGCCCGCCCGGCTTCGCGTCCATCAACTCCATCGACATGAGCGGCTATTATCTCGAGGGCTTCATCGACAGAGCGCCCATCATCATGACCCGCGTGAATCCGGACGGGTCTATCAGCGTCTGCAGCGTCGATCCGTATAAGAGGAAAACCTTCGTGTACGAGTACTCGAAGGGCCTCGAATACCTCAGGACCGTCTCCTTCGCCAACGTCTACGACCGCCTCGGCGCGTTCACGAAGGACGACGAGGGCAATTTCTACGTCTTCACCGCGAAGCCCGTGGAGGAATACCAGCACAAGGCCGAAAACATGGCCCTCGCCAAGTACTCCCCCTCGGGCGAGCGGTTGAACGTCTACAAACTGAAGGCGTATCCGGATAAGAGCTTTTATGGAGTCAAGGAGCCTTTCGCCGCTGGTTCTTGTCGCCTGGAAATTTCCGGGAAGATGGTATGCGCGTATTTCGGAAGGAAGATGTTCAAATCCAAGAACGACGGGCTCAACCACCAGGCGTCGTACGGATTCATCCTGGACAAAGACGATTTCACCCGCATCGACAAGGGCGCAGGCACGAATTCCTCGGGCGGGTACATGCTGATGCCATACGCAAGCCACTCCTTCAACCAATTCCTCCTGCCGATCGAAGGCGGGTTCGTCTTCGTGGACCAGGGCGACGCATACCCTCGGGGCTTCATGTTCTCGCGTTTTCTACGAGATGAGACGACGAAGTGCGTAACGTCTTTCACGTTCAAAAAAGGGCCGGTCTACCAATACACCTTCGCGCAGCTTGGCGGGATCGCGAAGACGAAAACCGGATACCTCTTCGCGGGTACGTACGAAAGGAATTCCAAGACGCGCGACCAAATCCGGAACGATTCGAGGAATCTCTTCGTCATGGCCGTGAAGGACGACTTTTCCGTATGCGGCGATCCCGTCTGGATCACCGACTACACGGATAAGACCAGGGGGAACGCCGCCCAGCCCAAGATCGCGGATATGGGCTCAGGACGCTATCTCCTCATGTGGGAATTCATGGGCTCGATCGGTTTCGACGGCACGTACATGGCGGTGGTGGACGAGAACGGCGCGATCCTCGAGAAGCCCTCATGGGTCTCCGATGCCAGGCTGAACGTCAACGATCCACTGCGATACGATGCGCTCACGGGGCGGGCCTATTGGGCCGTCAACGCCGGATTGTATGCCTTCGAACCGGAGCGGGCGCTCGGCGGAAAGTGAAGCGCGCCGGGCCTAAGACGGGAACGCGGCGCGGCTCCGGCCCGGTCATCCTCGCAGGCCGTCCTGCTCCTCACGCTTTCCGCGGCCGCGACGCCGCAGCGTATACACAAAGGAGCACGAAGTAGATCGCGAGGAGACAATAGGGTATGGCCTCAAGCGATACCCGGCGCGCGAGGACGCCCATGAGCGAAGGGACGAAGGCGGTCGCGAAGCCGGCCACCGCCATCTGCATGCCGATGGTATTTGCCGCGTAGCGCTCGCCCACCCTCGCGCGCGTGCCCGAGGTCATGGCGGGGAAGATAGGCGCTATCGAGATACCGATGATCGCGACGGCAATGACGTTCGCCGCCGTGAAGGGATTCCATACGAGGAGGCCGGCGCCGACGAGGGCCCCGACGAGGCCGCCCATGACGAGCTTGTCCGGTCCCGTCCTGCGCGCGATGATGCCAGCCAAGAAGCGGCCCATCGTGAACGTGAGCCAGTAACTCCCCGTGAAGAAGCCCGCTACCGCTTTATCAACGCCACGCGCCTCCGTGAGAAGGGAGTAGGTCCAGATGCCGAGCCCGCCCTCGGCGCCGACGTAGAGGAAGAAGAGAAGCATGCTGAGCCACACCCGCGGCTTGCGGAGCGTCTCAAGCATGGGAGTCTTGTAGTCAGTCAGTTTCTT
>CAZIEI010000136.1:0-8634 GCA_964538705.1 uncultured Spirochaetales bacterium
TGGTAGCGGTCGGTGCCGACGGTCCCGTTATGGTAGATGCGGCAGCCTTCGATGAGGGTGTCCTCGCTGACGTTCTGCAGGATATTACTGTTGGCCTGCGTGAAGATCCCGTTCCCGTTTCCCGTGATCTCGCAGCCCAGGATGCTCACGTGCCCGGCCCTGATCCAAAAAGCCGCGGATCCGTCCGCCCAATTGTGCGTTCCTGTTTCGTCGGTATATTGGAAATCGCGATACGCGCCCGTGATCCCGAGGTTGGCGAATTCGATGTAGTCAGGCCGCGTGGGATCGGGCGGGTCGGAGGGATCAGGCTCGTACCAGGGGCCGTAGATGACGACCACCCCGAGTCCCGTCGTCCACTGATCGAAGAACCCGCCGTCCAGGTTGTCCCCCGCCGCCGCGCCCGCGCCCGAGAGGACGGGAAGCTCTCCGTTCGGGCCCGGAAGGCCGTAGATGCGGATGGGATTTTCCTCCGTCCCGATTCCATCCATCCCGATGATCCCGACGTAGGGCTCCTGGCGGTAATGGATGCGCACGAGGTCCCCCGCTTGGAGGTCTAGCCAGGGAAGCTCAGCGATCTCTTGATATGTCTGCCCCGGCCCAAGGTCGAAGGTCCTGAGGACGCCCTCCGTGGGAACGGGATAGATGGTTCCGGTTTCACCCATAGGGTTGAAGGGAGGCGGAGTCACTATCGGCGGGAGCGAGGGTCCAGGCGATTCTCCCGGATCGGCGGGATTAAAATTGCATCCCATAAGGAAAAACGCGCAGATAAGCGGCATGATTTTCTTTATAAGCGGGCGCATAGACGCTCCTTGTCGGATCAATGTGCTTTCCCAGGGCTCGTGCCGTGTGGAATCAGGGCTTGATATATCCCATGATCGTTTCGATTGCGGGGATCATATGGGAAAATGGTATTTTCCGTATCAACAGGGGGGTGGAGAAGTCTCCGGAATACCGTCGTTTCTTGTCACGTTCGCGTTCCTCGGGTATTATCTCCGTGAGTATTGCGCCGCAGGAGGTCAATTCCGATGAAAAAGCAGCTCGTTTTCTTTACCGTGGTCGTTCTGTCGCTTTTCCTGCTCGCGGCCTGCGATCAGACCCCCGGCTACGCGCTCAGCTTCCAGAACAATACCAATAACATTGCCGGAAGCGGAAATATCACGCTGTATAGCGTCTCAGGAGCCGTCGAGGAAGATTATGGCGCCGGCGTGGTAATACCGGTCGGCTCGCTATATTCATTGAACGGCGAGACTGCGGGCACCCTGGAGTTCGAAGTCGGATTCAACGGTACAGTTTACCGGAATACCACTATCATCACCCTCGCGGTTGGGGGAACATATCAGCTCAGGTTTACGCAGAATGCCGGTCTTCCCGGTACGCTTTCCTGCAATCTGTTCCAGACGGATAGTAACCAACCGATTGATCTCGATCCCATCCTTTAATTGACAGGTAGTATCGGTTTTCCTTTCCGAGGGAGCCGAGTTTCCCTAGTTTCCGCTTTTTCCTGATGCGAGTCCGTGGGGTAGAAACCTTTTTCTGAAAAAGGTTTCCACCCCACCCCCCGCCTTCCAAAAATCGTCATAACGGATTTTCCTCGGCATTGCCCGGAAAAATGCTTTCGGCGCCATTCGTTACTATTGACAGAAACCGCGTTGGCTTGGTATAGTGCTCATGTTACTACATATAGTAACATGGAGGAACCATGGCGGGGGCACGGCTCAGGCACGACGGAAAAATCAAGCTCCTCCCCGGGGAGCGCTTCACGCCCTATACCCTGGCGGTGAAGCTCAAGGCTAAGGCGATCCTGGAATCGTCGTCGTTCATCAAGGGGCGGGAGCGGTATTCCATCCTCCTCGTGAAGGAGGCCTTCAAGCTCATCCAGCGTAAGGAAGGTGTCTACTTCGAGAAGGACGGGTCGGAGCGGCGTATTCGCACGAAGGCCCAGAACGGGAAGGACGCGGACATCCTGGACGTCTGCCAGTACTTCGCCTCCCAGCACCCGCCTCTGGGCCAGGACGTCCCCTGCCCCACGGGCGGCGTGGGCTACCTCTCCTACGAGTTCTCCGCGCGCTGCGACGCCATGCGCTTCCGCGACCGCGAGGACCCCGAAGGCCTTCCGGAGGGCGTCTTCATGTTCGGGCACGTCTACGTGGTCTTCGATCACTACACGGACATCATGTACTTGATAGCGGTCAACTACAACGAGTGCGAGACGGACTTGGACGCCGCCATGGCGGAGGTGGAGAAGCGCATCGACGACATGGACTTCAACTACCTCTCGCGCGAGGACCAGTCCTATCCGGCCACCGTGGTCGGCGGCATGGAAGACCGGAAGGCCTTCATGGCCGGCGTGGAGGCGGTGAAGAAGGAGATCGTGGCGGGGAACCTCCTCCAGGGCGTGATCTCGCGACGCCTCGTCGTGGAGACGGCGCTCCCGCCCCTCCAGGCCTACCGCAACCTCCGCTCGCGGAATCCCTCGCCCTACCTTTTCTACTTGGACTTCGGCTCCTTCACGCTCTTCGGCTCGTCGCCGGAGGTGCAGGTGAAGGCCAAGAACGGGATGGGGATCGTGAAGCCCATCGCGGGCACGCGGAAGCGAGGAAAGACGCAGGAGGAGGACCTGGCGTTGGAGAAGGAGCTCCTCGCGGACCAGAAGGAGAAGGCGGAGCACCTCATGCTCGTGGACCTGGGGCGGAACGACCTCGGGCGCGTCTGCGAGCGCGGTTCCGTGAAGGTCACCGACTTCATGGAGATCGAGCGCTACTCTCACGTCATGCACATCGTTTCGCGCGTGGAGGGCAAGCTCGCTGATGGCGTTGGCCCGGCGGCCCTGATACGCGCCACCTTCCCGGCGGGCACGGTCTCGGGCGCGCCCAAGATTCGCGCCGTGGAGGTCATCGACTCGCTCGAACCGCACCGGCGGGGCTTCTACGCGGGCCTCGTGGGCTACTTCGAGGCCGGGGGCGGGATGGATTCCTGCATCACCATCAGGTCGGCGCTCGCCAAGGACGGGAAGATCATCCTCCAGGCGGGCGCGGGCATCGTGTACGACTCGCGTCCGGAACGCGAGTACGAGGAAACCTGCGAGAAGCTCAGGGCCACGGCCGTGTCCGTGGGCGTGGAGGTGTGACGTGTACCTCATCATAGATAATTTCGATTCGTTCACGTACAACGTGTACCAAGTCCTGAGCACCCTCGTGGAAGACGAGATCAAGGTGATAAGGAACGACGCCGTCACGCTCGCGGAGATCGAGGCGATGGCGCCCAAGGCCATCATCGTCTCACCGGGGCCGGGGCGTCCCGAGGACGCGGGCGTTTCCGTGGCGGCCATCAAGAAGTTCGCGGGGAAGATTCCGATACTCGGGGTCTGCCTGGGGCACCAGGCCGTCGGCTACGCATTCGGCGGCAAGATCGTGCAAGCGGCGCGGATCGTCCACGGCAAGGCCGAGGACGTCCTAACGGACGGCCGCGGGCTCTTCAGGAATATCCCAAACCCGGCGGTCTATACGCGCTACCACTCCCTCGCCATAGAGGAGGCGAGCCTCCCCGACTGCCTCGAAGTCACCGCTCGCTCGCGCGACGGTGAGATCATGGGCGTCCGGCACAAGGAATTCCTGGTGGAGGGCGTGCAGTTCCACCCCGAGTCCATCGCCTCGGAGACGGGGAAGGACCTCCTCAGGAATTTCATCCTCTACCGGCGGGAGCCCTTCCCCTTCAAGGAGACCCTCAGGAAGCTCGCCGCTCGGAAGGACCTCACCATGGAGGAAGCGGCGTCCTTCATGGAGGACATGACGGACGGGAAGCTCTCGGACGCGCAGATCGCGGGCTTCCTCATGGCCATGGAGACCAAGGGCCCCTGCGCGGACGAGATCGCGGGCTGCGCCTCCGTCCTCAGGAAGAAGCGCGTCCAGCTCCAGCATTCCAAGCCCGTCCTGGATACCTGCGGCACGGGCGGCGACGGGCTCGCCACCTTCAACATCTCCTCCATGGCCGCCGTCGTGGCCGCCTCGTGCGGTGTTTCCGTGGCCAAACACGGGAACCGCGCGGTGAGCTCGCTCTCCGGCTCCGCGGACTTCTACGACGAGCTGGGAATGAAGACGAACCTCTCGCCCCTGGGCGCGCGCGAGCTCCTCGAGCGCTCGGGCTTCGCCTTCCTCTTCGCGCCCCTCTACCACGGGGCGATGAAGTACGCCGGTCCCGCGCGCAAGGCCCTCGGCGTGCGCACCGTCATGAATCTCGTGGGGCCGCTCTCCAACCCCGGCCTGGCCGAATACCAGGTGATCGGCGTGCCGACGGACGGCCTCAGGGCTCCCGTGGCCCGCGCCGCGCACAAGCTCGGCGTGAAGCGCGTCCTCGTTGTGCACTCCCGCGACGGCATGGACGAGTTCTCTCCCGCCGCGCCCACCGCGGTCCTGGAGATCGACGAGGAGGGGAACGAGCGCGACTACGAGGTGGATCCCCGCGAGCTCGGGATCCCCGCCTGCTCCATCGACGACCTCAAGGGCGGCTCCGCGAAGCGCAACGCGGAGATGGCGCGCGAGCTCCTCGCGGACGCTGCGCTCCACGGCCCGGTCAGGCAGGCGGTCTCGCTCAACGCGGGCGCGGGGCTCTATGCCTGCGGCATCGCGGAGAGCTTGAAAGAAGGTTATGAAACGGCCCTCTCCGCCCTCGTGGACGGTCGCGCGCAAAAGAAGCTCGAGGAGATCGTCTTCATGTCCAAGGAGCTCGCGTGAACGTCCGCGACGAGATCGTCGAACTTCGGAAGAAACGCCTCGCCGCGGAAGGCCCTTTCCAGGGGCTTCCGCGCCCCGCCTCCCGCGACCTTCCTCTCGTGCCCTTCCTGGGCGCCGAGGGGATAGTCTGCGAGATGAAGCGCGCCTCGCCCTCCAAGGGGGACATCGATCCGGGATTCAAGGCGGCCGAGCGCGCGTCGCTCTACGCGGCCGGCGGCGCGCGGAACGTCTCGGTGCTCACCGAGCAGGACCGCTTCCGCGGCTCCCTCGCGGACCTCGCGGAGGTCAAGCGCGCGCATCCCGGGCTTTCCGTTCTCAGGAAGGACTTTCTCCTGGACCGCGCCGACGTGGAGGCTTCGTATCTCCTGGGAGCGGACGCCGTCCTCCTCATCGCCTCCATGCTCGACGCCGCGACTCTCGCGGACCTCGCCTCGTACGCGGCCTCGCTGGGCATGTCCGCGATGGTGGAGGTCCACGACGCCGAGGACGTGGCCAAGGCGCGGGCTTTCAAGCCCGGTATCGTCGGGATCAACTCGCGCGACCTCAAGAGCTTCAGGATCGATCCGCTCCTGCCGCTCAAGGTCCGCGCGATGATCGACTGGGAAGCCAAGGTGGTCTACGAGTCGGGCATCATGGACGAGGCCGACGCGGCCTTTCCCGGTTCCGCGGGCTTCCAGGGCATCCTCGTGGGCGAGGCCGTGACGCGCGATCCCGGGATGGTGCGCGCGATCCGTGAGGCCTTCTCGGGCGCGTCGCGCCGCGCGTTCTGGACCGAGCTCTGCGGGGCGATGACGGGGAGCGGGAAGCTCAGGACCCTCGTGAAGGTTTGCGGCATCCGCGAGCGAGAGGGCTACCGCGCAGCGCTCGAGGGCGGCGCCGACCTCGTCGGCTTCATCCTCGCCGAGTCCCCGCGGAAGTGCGAGGCCTCTTTCATACGGTCGCTCGGGGAGCGCGAGGGCTTCCCCCTCCGCGTCGCCGTGGTGACCGATCCGCCCTCGGCGGTCGATTCCTCGGTGCTCGATCTCGTCGAGGAGGGTTTCATCGACGCCATCCAGTTCCACGGGATCGCGGGAGAGGGGGAGGCGGGGGCCGCGGCCTTCAAGCGAGACTGCCGTTCGAGCGAGGCTGGAAAGGCCTGCGTTCCTTACTATAAGGCCGAGCGGCCGCGCAACGCGGAGGACGTGAAGGCCTTCCCCGCTTTCGGCGCGCCGCGGATACTCATCGACGCCCACTCGCCTAAAGGCTTGGGCGGGACGGGCGAGCGCGCTGCGGCGGACGCCATCGAGGCCGCGCGTGAGTCGCTTCCCGGGCTCTGGCTCGCGGGCGGCCTCAAGCCCGATACCGTCGCGCGGGCCGTGCGCGAGCTCAGGCCCGAACTCGTGGACGCCGCAAGCGGGACGGAATCGTCCCCCGGCGTCAAGGATCCGGAACTCGTCAAAAAATTCCTGCGGGAGGTTGCGCATGCGACATGAGGTTTTCAATGACCGATTCGGCGACTACGGTGGGCGCTACGTCCCCGAGGTCTTGAGGACGGCGCTCTCCGAGCTCGAGGAGGCCTTCGTCTCCCTCATGCGGGATAGGGCGTTTCTCTCCGAGCTCGACGAGTCCTACCGGAACTACGTGGGGAGGCCCACGCCTCTCTATCGCGCGGAGAACGCGAGCAGGGCCCTGGGAGGCGCGGACATCTACGTGAAGCTCGAGGGGCTCGCCAACACAGGGGCGCACAAGATCAACAACGCCCTCGGACAGGCCCTCGTGGCGAGGCGCATGGGGAAGAAACGCATCATCGCGGAGACGGGGGCGGGCCAGCACGGGCTCGCCACCGCCGCCGTCTGCGCCAAGCTCGGCCTGGACTGCACGGTCTACATGGGCGAGGTGGACATCGCGCGGCAGCGGCCCAACGTCTTCGGCATGGAGCTCTTCGGCGCCAAGGTCGTGCCCGTTTCCTCGGGCTCCAAGACCCTCAAGGACGCCATCAACGAGGCTATGCGCGATTGGGCGGGAAGCTTCCCGGATACCCACTACCTCATCGGCTCGGCGCTCGGGCCCTCCCCGTACCCGGACATGGTGCGCGAGTTCCAGTCCGTGATTGGGAAGGAAGTGAAGGCGCAGGCCAAGGAGCGCAAGCTCGACATCGAGGCCATGGTGGCCTGCGTGGGCGGCGGCTCGAACGCCATCGGCTTCTTTTCCCAGGTCCTCGATGAGAAGCGCCCGCGTCTCGTGGGCGCGGAGGCGGGCGGCCGAGGCGCGGGCGTCGGCAACAACGCGGCGCGCATGCAAGGCGACGGGAAGGTGGGCGTGGTCCACGGCTACAAGAGCCGCTTCCTCCTGGACGGCGACGGCCAGGTCCAGGCCACGCACTCGATATCCGCCGGACTCGATTACCCAGGCATCGGCCCCCAGCTCGCGGCCGCCGGGGAATCAGGCAGGATCGATTTCATGGCCGTGCGTGACGACGAGGCCGTGGAGGCGCTCAAGTTCTTCGCGCGCCACGAAGGGATCATCTTCGCCCTCGAGTCCGCGCATGCGGGAGCGGCCGCCATGAAGATCGCGGCCTCCGCGCCCAAGGGCAAGGCCGTCATCGTCAACATGTCCGGGAGGGGCGACAAGGACATTTTCATCACAGCCAAGGCCGTCGCCCCCGGGCCCTGGATCGATTTCCTCAAGCGGGAGGTAGCCGATTATGGACGTTAACAGCTTCGATCCCGCCAGGCCCCGGCTCATGGCCCACATCGTGGCGGGCTGCCCTGACATCGCGGGCTCCGCGTCCGCGGCCCTCGCGCTCGCGGAGGAGGGCGCCGCGTACCTCGAGGTCCAGTTCCCCTTCTCCGATCCCTCCGCGGACGGGCCCGTCATCCAGACGGCCTGCGTGCGGTCGCTCGAGGGCGGCTTCACCGTGGCGCAGGGCTTCTCGCTCGTGAAGGAGCTCTCCGCGGCGGCCAAGGCGCCCGTCTTCATCATGAGCTACGCGAGCCCCGTGGTCGCGCGCGGCGTCGACGCCTTCTGCGCCGCCGCCAAGGACGCGGGCGCCTACGGCCTCATCATCCCCGACCTCGTCCCCGAGGAGGACGAGGGGCTCTACGCGGCCGGGGCCGCCCGCGGCCTCTCCGTCGTGCCCCTCGTGGCGCCCGGAATGCGGAAAGAGCGCTTCGACCGCATCGTGTCGATGAAGACGGAGTTCATTTACGCGGCCCTGCGGCGCGGCATCACGGGAAGCCAGACGGAAATCGGCGCCGAGAACATCGAGATGCTCGAACGGGCGAAGTCCGGCGGCGCCAAGGTGATGGGCGGCTTCGGCGTGCGCGGAAGGGAACAAGTTGCCGCGCTCTCCCGCCACGTCCACGCGGCCATCGTGGGGACGGCCTTCACCGAGGCCGTGCTCGCCGCGTCCGCGGGCGGGCCGGCGGCAATCGCCGCCGCCGTACGCGAGCGCATGGCCGCGCTGAGGACATGACGCGCTGATAAACTGACTCGCCGAGGGCGCTGACTCACCGAGGAGGCCGCCCCGCATGGACAGGGCGGCGCCCTTCTCCCTATACTCGAATCCCGGGCGGATCGCCGCCCGGAGCGGAAGGAATTCATGGAACGCACGAACGACATACGCATCGTCGCCGAGGTCCCCCTCGTCTCCCCGCACGACCTCGCGCGCAGGATCCCCATGACGGAGAAGGCCAACGCCACCATCGTGACGGCCCGCGCGGCCGTGAAGGGCGTGCTCGACGGTACGGACGGCCGCTTTCTCGCCGTGGTGGGGCCCTGTTCCATCCACGATCCCGCCGCCGCCCTGGACTACGCCCGGCTCCTCGCCGCCCTCAAGGCCCGCGTGGAGGACAAGCTGGTGGTGGTGATGCGCGTGTACTTCGAGAAGCCGCGCACCACCGTGGGCTGGAGAGGCCTCATCATC
>CAZIEI010000137.1:0-8580 GCA_964538705.1 uncultured Spirochaetales bacterium
CCTCACGAGCCATGACGCGGGCGACGTGGAGAAAGTCTGCAAGCGGGCCATCATCATCCACCACGGCGCCGTGGTCCTGGACAAGAGCGTGAAGGAGCTCAAGCACGCGAACCTGAACCGCAAGGTCGTCTCCGTGAAGTGGGCCGATCCCGTGGACCTGGGCCCGGGCGGCGTCCGCCTCCCCTCGGGAGCGGCTGTCGAGAAGGTCGCCCCTACCGCCGCGCGCATCGAAGTGGACACGCGGAAGTCCGGCATCGCCGAGGTGCTCAAGGCCCTCGTGTCCGCCGGCGAGGTGGCGGACATTACGGTGGAGGACGAGCCCCTGGAGGAGATCATCGCCGACATCTACCGGAGCAGGACCGAGGAGGAAGCCCATGCGCGCACGGGATCGTGACGGCGCCGCGGCCCGGCTCCGCTTGATGCTCCGCAAGTACCTCGAGGGCGGGGCGGTCTCCCTCCGAAACCAGCTCGCCTACCGCGCGGGCTTCGTGGGCGGAGCGGTTGCCTTCTCCATCTTCGTGTTCATCTTCGTGAACCTCTGGGCCGCGGTGTTCTCGGGCGGGAAGGAGATTGCGGGATACACGAGGGCGACGGCCATTTGGTACTTCATCGTCGCGGAGCTGGGGGCCTTCGGGGCCTCGGGCGCGTACTGGACCCTGGCCGAGGACGTGAAGACCGGGGCGATCGCCTACGGCCTCGGGCGGCCCTACAGCTACGTGTTCTTCCAATTCGCGCAGAACATGGGCGCGACCCTCCCCAAGATGGCCCTCCTCGGCGTCCTGGGCCTGGGCTACGGCTTCATCGCGGCCGGCCCGATCCCCGGGGATCCGTTCGTCCGCTTCGGGCTCGGGACGATATCCCTCCTCCTCGCGGCGTCCGCGAGCTTCTTCATCCAGGCCGTCATCGGGCTCACGGCCTTCTGGTTCGAGGAGAACTCCGCCTTCTTCTGGATCCACCAGAAGTTCGTGCTGGTAGCGGGGACCCTGATGCCGGTGGAGTTCCTCCCAGACGGGATCAAGGAATGGGCGCGGCTCCTCCCCACTTCGCAGGTGGCCTGGGCGCCCGCGCGCATCGCGTCGATCGCGGGCCTTCCTGAGGCCCTCTCCATCCTGGGCGTGCAGGCGGCGTGGACCGCCGTCCTCGCATGCGTGGCGCTCGGCGTTTTCTCATTGGGGGTGAAGCGTGTCTCCGTTCAAGGCGGTTAAGGCCTACGCGCGGCTCACGGTCCGCTACTTCTCCTCGAACCTCAAGGCCGCGGCCGAGTACCGCGTCAATTTCATAGCGCAGGTCCTGGGCATGGCCCTCAACAACGCGGCCTTCATCGTGTTCTGGAAGGTTCTCCTGGGCCGCGCGGGGCCCGTGGCGGGCTACGGCTTCGAGGACGTCATGTTCATCTGGGCGGTGGCGTCCTCCGCCTTCGGGCTCGCGCACGTGGTGTTCGGGAACGTGCGGAGGCTGGGCGCGCTCGCGCTCTCGGGCGAGCTGGACGTATACCTCCTCCAGCCCAAGGACGTCCTCGTGAACGCCTCGCTCGCGCGGATGCAGATTCCCGCCTGGGGCGACCTCGCCTACGGGGCCATCCTCATCGGCATCGTGTCGCGGCCTGATCCGGCGCGCTGGCTCCTCTTCGCCCTATTCGTCCTCACGGGGGCGATTCTCTACGCGGCGACCTTCGTCCTCATCGAGAGCCTCTACTTCTTCCTGGGGAACGCCCAGGGCCTCGCGCAGGCCCTCTTCGAGCTCGTGCTCTCCTCCACCCTGTATCCCGACAAGGCCTTCCCCGCCCCCGTGCGCGCGCTCTTCTACTCGCTCATCCCGGCGGGTTACATCGTCTTCATCCCGCTCCGGGGCTTCAAGGCCCTCGATCTCCGCGTCGCGCTCATATCGGTAGCCGCGGCCGTCGCGTATTCGCTCATCGCCTACCTGGCCTTCCGCGCGGGGCTCAGGCGCTACGAGTCGGGCAACCTCGTGGGGACGCGATCATGAGCGGAAGGGAAAAATCAGTGGGATACCAACGGATCGGTCCCGAGGGGGTCCGCGAATTCTTCTCCTCCTTCTCTCCCGGCGTCGTCGTCGACCTGGGCTGCGGAGACGGGGGCTTCCTCAAGACCGTCCTCGACGCGCTCCCCTCCTTCACGGCCGCCTACGGGATCGACCCGAGCGACGCGGCGATCAAGGCGGCTTCGGCCCTCTTCGCGGAGGATATCCGCGTCTCCTTCATGGAGGCCTCCGCCGAGCGCGTTCCGCTCAAGGACGGAGTCGCGGGCCTCGCGGTCATGTCCTACTCCCTCCACCACATCGAGCGCCCCGCGGCGGCCTTGGCGGAGGCAAAGCGGATCCTCATTTCCGGCGGCGCCCTCGCCCTCCAGGACTTCGTGGACGAGGACCTGACCCCCGAGCAGCGGCTCCGCGAGGAGTACCACGCGCTCCGCGGGGACGTGGACCGGGCCGCCGGCGGCTACATGCGCCCGATCTACCAGGCCAAGGAGATCGACACACTCCTCCTCTCGGCGGGATTCGCCCATGTCCGCTCGTACCGGGTCGACGCACCGATCGAGCCGGGGAAAGAGGCCGCGCCGCGGCTCAGGGCGATGCTCGAGAAAGAGCTCGGACGCGTGGGAGACGCCCGCGCGCGGGCGGCGATACTGGAACGCGCGGAGGGCGTGCTCGCGCGCATCGAGGCCTCGGTCCACGCGAGGCCGCCCTCCTATCTGGCCGAATGGAGAACGCAAAAATGAAAGAACGGATTCTCTCCGCGGTACGCGAATCGCTCGAAGCCATGGATCCCCGGGCGCCCGATCGCTACTCCTGGGGCCTCGCCGACATGCGGGGATTCCTCAAGGGGAAGTACGCCTCCTACCCCTCCGCGGTCTCGATCGCGCGGCGCCTCAACGACGCCGTGGTGGACGGGGCGAGGCACGGCCCGACGCGCGCCTATTTCGACCTCTACAACGAGGCGAACGCGGAATTGGCCGAGGCCGCGCGCCGCGTGGCGGAGGGGCTCTCCTCCGCCGGCATACCCGCGCTCGCCCTGCATCCCACCGAGAACGACGCGAGCCTCGACGCCGCGGAGCGCGCGGGGCTTCCCGAGCTCTCCGCCGCGGTCTCCCACAAGACGGCGGCCACGCGCGCGGGGCTGGGCTGGATCGGCAAGACGGCCCTCCTCATCACGCCGGACCACGGCCCGCGGGTGCGCCTCTGCACCGTCCTCGTCTCAGCGGAGACAGAGGGAGGCGACGAGATCACGGAGAGCCACTGCGGGAACTGCCGGGCCTGCATGGATGCCTGCCCGGCGAAGGCCGCGACGGGCGCCCTCTGGAAGGCGGGCATGCCGCGCGATGAGATCTTCGACGCGCGCCGCTGCCGCGAAACCTGCCTCATGCTCTCACGGGGAAACCTGGGGGAGAACGTGAGCGTCTGCGGCATCTGCGTGTCCGCCTGCCCTCTGGGCCGCGCCTCCGCGCGGACGGAGGCCGAGGCCGCGCAGGGCGCCGGCGAGGATTCCGTCCGCATCGATCCCGTACCCCCCGGGCAGGAGATCTACGAGTGTGCGCGGACGATCCGCCGCGCTTTCAGCACCGTGGCCGCGGAATTCGGGCTCACGAGGGAGAACGCGCCCACGAATCCCGCCTTCGCCACCGACGAGTCAGTGGGAGCGGCCGCCGCGCGCGGCGCCATCTTCTTCGGACTCAAGGAGGGGAAGGCGCTCTCAGGCTGCGTGGCCATCGAGCCCGCGAAGGAAGGAAACGGAGCCTTCTACGTGGAGCGCCTCGCCGTGCTTCCCGCGCATCGGCATCGCGGCCATGGGAGGCGTCTTGTGGAGCGGGCACTCGAGGAGATCCGCGCGCGCGGCGGGGAAAGGGCCCTCATCGGCATCATCGACTCCAACATGGTGCTCAAGCGATGGTACGAGGCCCAGGGCTTCAAGGAGACGGGGAAGAGGAATCCTCCCGGCCTCCCCTTCACGGTGTGCTTCATGGAAAAGCGCGTGGATCGAACTTGACCGCCCGCCGGGGCGCACCTATACTGCCCGCATGGCGCGCGAGAAGGACGCGGAAAAACGGGCGGCGATACTCTCCGAGGCGAAGCGGCTCTTCGCGGAGCGCGGCTTCCACGCCACCAGCATCGCCGACATCGTGAGCGGCATCGACATGCCCGTGGGCTCGGTCTACACGTACTTCAAGACGAAGGACGAGATCATCGAGACCATCATCGAGGAGGGCTGGGCGGGCTTCCGCGACGCCCTCGCCGCGGCCCTGGCCGCTGAGCCGCGGCCCACCGCCAAGCTCGGCGTCATCGTGAACCGCTTCCTCCCGGAGATCTTTTCCGACGTGGACCTCATCTCCATCCTCCTCACCGAAGCGAGCGACGTGAGCGGCCTGGGGGAGAAGCTCCTCTACCTCGCGAGGCTCATCGGCGAGGCGGTGCGCGGCGCCCAGGCCGCGGCCGACGGCAAGGAGCGCGGCGCGCAGGGCATGGCGCTGGGCGAGGGCGACATGGTGGCGGGGCTCCTCGTGTTCTTCCTGGGAGCCCTCGACTCGGTCCGCCTCATGCGCGCGGCGAAGCTCCCCGTCACCGAGGCCGACATCCTCGGCTTCATCCGGAAGGTCATCACCAACGCCTACGGCGTCGACGCGGAGGGCTTCGCCCCGTAGGCCGTGCCCCGCGCCATAACCCCGGCGCCGCGCGCGAGGTAGGACGATCCCCTCGCGAGGGCCGCCGCTATGGGAGCGGCAAAGAGCCCGGCCCAGGCGCGGACCCCTCGCGATTCCTCCCGCACCTCGGCGAAGTAGTCCTCCAGCGATCGCTTCTGGAAGGAGAGGAGCTCCTGCGAGCGCTCCGTGTCCAGCCAGCCGCAGTGGTAGCCCCGGGAGGAGAAGGCCGATTCGGGGAGGCGCTTGATCCCGCCGAGCCCGAAGCACGAGAGCATGCGGTCGAGGTACTCGCGATAGCTCGTCCTGCAGGAGAGCCCGCCCCCGATATCGAGGATCTCCCCGGCCGCGTCCCTCCTCCGCGTCGCCGCCGCGAAGGCAGCGCCAGCGTCCAGCGTGTGGCAGACCTCGAGCCTGGTGTCCAGGGGCATCCTGAACATGATGGGGTGGGTGTCGAGCTTCTTGCGCCAGACGATGTACGAGAGCCTGAGGATGAGGTGCGGGAGGCCGGATGCGCGGATGAGCCGCTCGCAGAGGAGCTTCTGCGCGGCGTACTCGTCCCCCGGGCTGGGAGCGGGGTCGTCCCCCCTCCGGATGTTCGGGTCGGAGACGCGGTCCCCGTAGACGGCGATGGAGGAGGCGTGGACGAGGAAGGGATCCTCCCCGCGCTCCCGCGCGGCCGCGAGCGCCGCGATGACGGCCTTCGCGCCGCCCACGTTGACTTCGTAGGCGAGTCCGGGGGAAGCGTCCGCGGCGGGCGGGATGAGGGCGGCGAGGTGGCAGACCGCGTCCGCGCCGGGAAGGGCGCGCTCCACATCGGAGACCTTGCGCACGTCTCCCCAGAAGTAGCGGAGGCGGTCTCGCCAGCCACGCGATGCGGAGAGGGATTCATCCGGCAGGAAGACGCGTTCCGGCGCCGCGGCGTCCCTGAGGTTGCGCTTGGTCGGGAGATCGAGGCAGTAGACCGAATCGCCGCGTTCGAGCAGGGCCTTCACCGTGCTCCGGCCGACGTTCCCGAAGGCGCCCGTCACCACGACCGTCATGGCTTCCCCCTTCCGCTCCCCCCGTATCGCTTCCGGGATGGGGGGAACGCCGCTCCGTCCCCGTTTTCGCGGACGTTCGCCTGACCGGGGGGAAGGGCGGGAGCTCTTCTCCCCGTGGTCGGATCAAGCGCCCATGCGTGAATGAACGTTCATTCGGTATTAGTGTATTCCTGAAAGAAGGAAAAAGCAAGGATTTTCTTTACTAAAGCGTGCGTCGATTGGGTCGGTTCGAGCGCCCATCCCGAGGCGGCCAAGGGGGGCGGAGGCGCTCAGATCTTCATCAATACGAAGGCGGTGAATTCCTCTGAGAGGGCGCACATCATGGGGGCTTTGAGCTTGAAGCCGTTGTAGGTCCCGGCCTTGAAGGGACCGGCCACCTGGTCGCGGCCGAAAGCCTTATCCCCTTTGCCGAACACCATGACGACGCGGTTGTCCTTCGGCAGGGAGAGGGACCAACAATAGGACACGAAGGCGCCCACGTCGGCCTCGGTGCCGACCCAGTAAAGAACGACCTCAGGCTCGGGATCTCCGCCCTTCACGCCGGGGTTCACGTCCTTGGGGAAGTTCATGACGGCGAAGCGGCTGAACTTCTTGAGCTTGAGCTTCTCGAGGCTGAAGGAGGGCTCCTTAGGCATCCTCGTCATCCTCATCATGGTCGTCCGCGGCGCGAGCGGTGCCGTCCTGAGCGGAGAGGGAGGCTCGGGCTTCGGCGGCGAGGGCGTCGACCTCGGCATCGAGGCGGTCGAGCTCGGCGCGGCGGGCATCGAGGAGGCGGGACTCGGCGTCCTCGTTCGCGAGGGACGCGAGGGGCGAGCCGGGCTCGCGCTCGGACGGTTGTTCAGGAGCGGCGGCCGGAAGAGACAGGGCGGGAGAGGCGGCATCCCCGGCGGCGGGGGCCTTCGCGGCTTCGGCCGCGGCGGTATTCGCGGCTTTAGCCGCGGCGGTATTCGCGGCTTCGGCCGCGGCGAGTTCCGCCCAGGGGTCCTTCTCCTGCTCGTCGATGCCGGTCCTGAGGTCGTCGAGGTACTGGGTGATCTCGCTCGTGCGCTGTTTCACCATGAGGACGGCGGAGTCGTCCCCGCCCTCGTCCATGGTGGCGATGCGCGCGACGTCGATCCGCATCTGCTTCAGAGAGTTCACGGAGCTCTTGAGGCGGAGCTTGAGCATCTCCCGCTGGTTCTCGAGATCTTGGAATGAAGACTCCTGCTTCTCGATCTCCTCGACGGATTTCCGGTACTCGCGCTTCATGCGGTCGGATGAAGCGGCCTCCTCCTTCTTGAGGAGCTCGGCCTTGTCCTGCGCGAGGGCGGCCATGGGGATGGTGTCCACGATGGCGTCCACCTCTCCCGCCCGGGCGGCGAGGAGGCGGATCTGCCCCACGTACTCGTCCAACGCGGGTATGAGGTCCTTGTCCTCGATCCCGCCCCTGCCCTTCTTCCCCTTCTTGAGCTGGGAGGCAATGCCCTCTTTGATGGCGAGGGCCTCGGAGAAGAGCTCCTGGTAGGGGCCGGAGGGCGCCTCCTGCTTCTGCTTACCGCCGAAGAGCCCCTTCCACGATCCCGAGAGGCCGAGGGACTTCTTGAAGATGTCCTGGAGGCCCTTGATGCGCGGTCCCTGCACCGCGGCGTGGCTGAAGAAAGAGATGAGCATGAAGGGGATGGGTATCAAGGTGGAGAGCTGCCAGGGGAAGCCGCTCAGGACGGGCGAGATCCGCATGAGGAAACCCGAGATGGCCATGAAGAAGAGGCCCGTGGTGAGGGTGGAGACGCCGTGGCTCACGAAGGCGTCCTTGCAGAGGTGGATGCGCTTGAAGAGAGAGAGCTGGTCGGGATTGAGGTTGGGCAGGTTCTCGACCTCGCGCGCCTTCTCCGACTTGCGCCTCGCGGCGAAGAAGTGCTGGACCACGCCCGAGCCCCAGGCGAAGAAGGGGAAAAGGGCCCAGGGGACGTGGAAGCCGGGCGCGCCCGCGTTGATGGCGAAGAGCCCGCCCGTCACCACGAGCCAGGCGAGGAGGTTGGGGATGAAGCCCGCGCGCGAGCGCTTCGCCGCGGCGACCACCGAGTCCCGGTAGATCCCGAAGTCCTGAACGTAGTTCTCCTTGATGGAGGAGAAGGGGGTGTTGGCGAGGCGGCGCTCCCACTTGCCGCTCATCTCCTTCACCTTGGGGTCGTCGAAGTCGTAGGAGAGGGAGACGCGGGACTGGTCGATGGGGGCGGAACGCGGGCCTGATTCCTGGCCGAAGCGCGGCTCGGGGGCGCCAGTAACCCCATCGGGGCGGCTGCCCGAATGACTATAAGAATGGCTGTACGACTGGCTCGAGGAGCCGGAGCCGCCCTTGGCGCGGCCCATGCCCTGCTCGATGGAGCGCGTGACCTCGTCCACGATCTGGAGCCCGATGTTCCTGAAGCGGTCCGCGTAGGAGCCGGACCGGGGCGGGACGTTGGCGAGCGCGGAGGGCGAAGGGGCGGAGGGCGCCAGGGAAGCCGGCCGGGCCTGTCCGCGGACGAGGATGCCCTTGGAGACGAGGTCGGCGATGACGGTCTCCACCTCGGGGCCGTAGCCCGCGTACTTCTCCCGCACCTCGTCCGCGCCGAGGCGGCGGCCGCGGGCCTTGATGTCCGCGAGGATGGAGCGGCGCACGGAGTCGAGGATGCGCTTGAGGTCCTCCGCTCCGGAGGCGTCTTCGGCCTTCGCGCCGCGCGCGGGCGCGGAGGCCTGAGCGGGCAGGCCGCTCACGGCGCGGGCGGCGTCCTTGGCGGTGGGGCTCGTCCCGGCGTCGAGGAGATCCGTCGCGGTCGGCTTGATGTCCGCCTCGGGGATGAACTCGGCCTCTCCGTCCTTGTCCGCGAAGGTCCCGGGCTTGTAACCGGGGAGGGGTTTCCCGT
>CAZIEI010000138.1:0-8525 GCA_964538705.1 uncultured Spirochaetales bacterium
CGAAGCCATCGCGGGGGAGGGGCGAAGGCCTCCGGGCTTTCGTGATAGGATTCGAGCCATGGCGGATGCGGGATCGGACAGGATGAGGATCGGGCTCGACGAGCTCATGGCGCGGATGCGGACGGCCTTAGGCGGAGCGAGCTTCGACCTGGTGGTGGCGGTGGCGCGCGGCGGCGTGCTTCCCGGCTACCTCGCGTCGCGGCTCCTCGGACTGCCCTTCGAGATCGTCCGCTTCAACCTCAGGGACGAGAGCCACGCCCCGGTACGCGAGCGCCCGGAGCTCCTCCGGCCGATCGACTTCTCCGCGGCGGGGAAGCGCGTCCTCCTCTGCGACGACGTGTCCAACTCGGGCGCCACTCTCCGCGCCGCGGCCGAGGCCATCGGGGCCGCGAGCGTCGCCACCCTCGTCGTCTCCGGGAACGGCGACTACTCGCTCTTCGGCCCGCACGACCGCTGCATCGACTGGCCCTGGGACTGAGGGCCGGCGCCGGGCCGTCCGGGCGAGGCGCGCGGAGTCGCCGGCGTTCCCGACGGCATCCTAGAGGGCGAGCGTGAGGATCTCAGCGATCTCCTTCCGGCCGAGCTTCGCGAAATTGCCGATCGTCCGCGTCCCGCCCCTCGTCGCCTTGGACGCCATCTCCTCGATGCGCTCCTTTCCGATGCCGAGGCCCGAGAGCCGGACGGCGAGCCCGCAGCGCTGGTAGAAGGCCTCGAGCCTGCGCACGCCCTCGAGCGCGGCCCGCTCGGGATCGGCGTAGTCGTCCTCGACGTCCCAAACGCGCGCGGCCCAGCGGGCGAAGAGACCGGGATCGCGCTTGTAGGCAAATTTCATCCAGGCGGGGAAAACGACGGCGAGCCCCGCGCCGTGGGGCACGTCGTAGATGCCCGAGAGCTCGTGCTCGATGTCGTGCGAGGCCCAGTCCCCGATCCGTCCCATGCCGAAGAGGTCGTTGTGGGCGAGCGTCCCCGTCCACATGAGCTCGGCCCGCGCGGCGTAGTCACCGGGCGCGGCGAGGACGCGGGGGAGGACCGCCGCGACCGAGCGCATGGTGGCCTCGAGGAGGCGGCTCGAGTAGTCGATGTCCTTGCTATTGGTAAAATACCGCTCCATCGCGTGGGACATGATGTCCGCCGCGCCGACGGCGGTGGCGTCGGGCGGGAGCGTGACGGTGAGCGCGGGGTCGAGGATGGAGAAGCCGGGGCGGAGCCAATCGTCGCAGGTGAGGCCGCGCTTCAAGAGCCCGTCCTCGTTCGTGATCACGGTGGATCCGCTCGTCTCGGAGCCGGCGGCGGGGATGGTGAGCACGCAGCCGACGGGGAGGGCGGCCTTCGGGACGGCCTTGCCCTCGTAGAAGTCCCAGACGTCGCCCGGGTAGGGGACGCCCGCCGCGATCGCCTTCGCGGAATCGATGACGCTCCCGCCGCCCACGGCGAGGACGAGGCCGAGCCCTTCCTTCCTGCAGAGCGCGACGCCCTCGCGGACGAGGGAGAGGCGGGGATTCGGCTGGACGCCGCCGAGCTCGATCCAGGAAACGCCCGCTTCCTTCAAAGAGGCCTTCACGCGGTCCAGGAGGCCGCTCCGCGCGGCGCTTCCCCGCCCCCAGTGGAGAAGGGCCTTTTGGGAGACAGCGGCGGAGAGCGATCCGACCGCGCTCACGGTTTCGCGTCCGAAGACTATCCTCGTCGCGTTGCGGAATATGAAATTTTCCATGGCTTGCTCCTTCCCGGATACGGATCGATCGACCGAGCGCCGATCGCTCGAATATACCGACTCGCGGGCCGCGGGTGAAGATCGCCCGCGCCTTCCTTGAAACCCCTGTTACACCGTGTTAGCATTCCCGCTATCGGAGGTACATCATGAGAAAGTCGTTCCTGTGGATCGCGGCCCTCGCCGCGCTCATCGCGATTTCCTGCACGAGCCAGCCCGGGGCTGCGAAGGCCGGCGCGGTCCCCGAGATCGGTACCGTCGACGCGAAGACGGTCCAGGTCCTCAAGAACGGCAAGGCCAAGACCATCGCCGTCATCTCCATCAACGACTTCCACGCTGCCCTCGACGAGGAGCCCAAGGGCAAGAACCCCGGAGCGGCCAAGCTCGCGACCGCCGTCCTCGACGCCAAGAAGGCCGATCCCAACACCCTCTTCGTCTCCGGCGGAGACAACTTCCAGGGAAGCGCCCTTTCATCGATCACCAAGGGAAAGGTCGTAGCGGATTTCTTCAAGCTCATCGGCCTAAACGCGAGCGCCGTGGGCAATCACGAGCTCGACTGGGGCCTGGGGAACTTCGATGCCTGGGAGAAGGACGGAGGCTTCGACTTCCTCGCCGCGAACGTCGTCGAGAAAGCGACCGGCAAGGCGCCCGCCTGGGCCGATCCTTACAAGATCGTCAAGGTCGGAGGGCATAGGATCGCCCTCGTCGGCTTCATGACGCGCGAGACACTGACCACCGTGAAGGCGGAGTTCGTCGCGCCCTTCGAGATCGAGGAGCCCGCGGCCGCCGCGGCGCGGATCGTCCCCGAGATCCTCAAGAAGGAAAAGCCCGAGCTCGTGATCGCTCTCACGCACGTCCCCTCCGCGGCCGACAAGGCCGATCCCGCGGCGGCCGTCGGCATGCCCCTCCTCAAGGAGCTCGACGCCCTCTGCGCGGTTCCGGGGATCGACGCCGTGGTGAGCGGCCACAGCCATTACGCGGTCGCGGGGAAGAACGCTGGCGTGCCCGTGACCCAGGCCTACTACAACGGCCGTACGCTCGCGAAGCTCTCGGTTTCCTTCGAGGACGACGGGAGCAAGAAGATCACGCCCTCGTTCGACGACTTCTACAAGAACAAGGGGAGCATGGCGGAGAACGCGGAGGTCAAGGCCCTTCTCGCCGCCTCCATGGCCGAGCACGGGAAGGCCCTCAACGAGAAGGTCGCGACCCTCGCGGGGCCCCTGTCCCACGAGAAGGGAAACAACGTGACGCCCATGGGCTACTGGGTCTGCGAGTCCCTCAGGGCGCGCTACGGCCTTGACGCCTACGTCCAGAACGGCGGCGGCCTCAGGAAGGGCTTCGAGCGGGGCGACGTCCTCGTGAAGGACTTCTGGGAACTCATGCCCTTCGACAACTACACCGTGACCTTCGAGGTGTCGGGCGCGGACCTCAAGAAGATCATCGACCACGGCGTCGACTCGGTAGACTTCGGCAACGGCCAGTTCGCGGGCGTCGTCGCGACCTACGACCCCGCAGCGCCCTACGAGTCGAAGGTGGTATCGCTCGCTCTCGCGGACGGCACGCCCGTCGACGATAACAAGATCTACAAGGTGGGCACAAACGACTTCCAGTTCGGGGGCGGGGACAAGTACGTGATCAAGCCCTACGCCAAGAACGCGAAGGAGACCTTCGAGCCCGTGCGCGAGGCCCTCATCGATATCGCCCGGAAGGCGAAGGAGATAAAGGTCCCGGACTACAAGGCTCTTATCGCGAAATGAGCGCGGCGGATCGGAGGAGCGCCCGCGAGCGCTCCGCGATCCGTCGACGCGGATGAACGGGGCGGGCCGCCGGGGATGGTATCCGGCGGCCCTTTTCCATAATGGCGGCCGCGTCTCCGACGACGGCCGCCGTTTCATTTAAAGAAGCGGATATTGTCGATGTAGAGCGTGCCCGAGAGCCCTTTGTCGTCCGGACCGCCGAAGAGGTCGAGTATGCAGGACTTCACTTTGTCGAGGTCCCTGAACGAGAGGTCGGCGTCTCCGTACATGGGATCGCGCTCGAGCTTCCATTCGAGTCCGGGGTTTTCCCCGGGCTTCACGTCCACGCGGACCGCCCTGTTCCATGACCAGCCGTCGCCCGTGGCGAGCACGAAGGAGAGGTGCACGGTGACGTCCGAGTCGTTGTAGATGTCCATCTTCACGCGTTTGGCCCCGCTCATGTCCACGAGGTTGCTGGGCGTGTTCACGTAGGGCGCGCGATTGATCGAGTTGACTTCTTTGTTGGCGTTGCCGTTGAAGCGGAAGGAGGCCATGAGGGCGCGCTCGCCTTCAGTGGCGTATTCGGTCTCCTCCACGGCGCAGCCGATGGCGGACCAGGCGGGATCTCCCGTCCACTGCGTGCTGATGCCGCTCCAAACGTCTCCCGCGCCTTCTCCCTCGAAGCTCTCATAAAGGATGCCGCCATCCGCGGTGAGCGATCCGGGCTCTCCGGGGCCGGGCGTCGGCTCAGGAGCGGGAGCGGCCGGTGCCGGGACCGGCGCCGGTTCGGCCTTCGACACGCACGATGCGAGGACGAGGATCGCGATGATAGACGACGCGACGATTTTCAATGCCTTCATGTCTGTGTTCCTCCTGTCTCCGATGAGAGGCTTGAGCGCCATGCGCTTCGAACGACGCGTGGCGCGCGGGCGCCATCGTATCACGGTTCCGCGGATACGCCAAAAAAATCCCGAAGTGGAAAGTGTCAAGCCGGCGTCGTCGTGGTAGAATGGCCGAGGAGGGAGCACCATGAGGAAAGCAATGCTCGCGGTCGTCGCGTCGCTGGCCGTATTCGCGTCGTGCAGGACCAAGGCGCCCGAGCCCGCGCCGCAGCCGAGCCCGGAACCTTCGCCCTTCGATTACCTGAGCAGGAACGGCATCATCGAACGCTTCAAGAAGGAGACGGGATTCACGTTCATAGACGACGTGAAATCGGTCGAGTACCTCCAGAACGAATTCGAGGACGGATCGAGCATCGTCAAGTTCACCCTCTTCCTGCAGGAGCGCGATATCGATTCCATCCTTGCGCAGAAGCCGCCTTTCTCCTCCGAATGGACGAGTAGCGACATCTACAAGGACTACCAGAACGAATGGCTCAACCTCCAGAAAGTCCGCAACAAGCATTATGCGAAGCTCTATCCCAAGGGATCCTA
Source organism: uncultured Spirochaetales bacterium (assembly GCA_964538705.1). Classification (GTDB taxonomy): domain Bacteria; phylum Spirochaetota; class Spirochaetia; order Treponematales; family JBGSOB01; genus CAYNQK01. The sequence continues at coordinate 4,878 of CAZIEI010000138.1, forward strand.
CGCGCTCAACCCGCAGATAGAGAAGGGTTTCATCAGTCTCGTCGGCAGCCTCGGGCAATCCAGCGGCAGGCTCAAGATGATGTGCGTGAATATCGATTATGCTTCGATCATCTATTACGTCATATACAATGCGGAGAAGCCGTGAGCGGGCGGCGGTATCAGCGGCTGGCATGAAAAAACGAGCCGTCGCACCGCTCGTAGTAACGAGCTAACAACTCCGTCTCGTTTTTTCATGCCAGCCGCTGCTGCGCGCGGCGTACGGCGTGCTGCCGTATAGGACGTGATAGGCGAGCTCGCTGACGGGGGGGGCTGAGGAACGAGCCGTCGCACCGCTCGTAGGAATGAGATAACAACGCTGTTTCGTTTTTTCATGCCCGCCGCCGCTGCGCGCGGCTTACGGCATGTAGTTGTATATGACGTGATAGGTGAGCTCGTTGACGGAGGGCTCGGGGGCGAGCCGTCGCACCGCTCGTAGGAATGAGATAACAACGCTGTTTCGGTTTTTCGTGCTCGCCGCTGCTACGCGCGGCGTATGGCGGGTATCTTGTGCGATAGGTTCTCCGATAAAAGGGAATTTCGCTTGCGAATGATTGAAGGCTTGACATTGGTGAGGCTGAAAATCGATACTTTATTCGGTTACCGCCTAGCGGTAGAAGGAGTTTAACCGTGAAGAAAATCATTATCGCCATCATCGCTTTAGCGCTCGTCGCGGCCGCGTTGCCGGCGCAGGGCCTGACGTCCTCCATCGGAGCCGCGTACGTCATGCAGAATTTTTCTTATGATTATTACGGGATGGACGAGAGCTTCACCCTGCACTCGCTCGCGCTAAACATCGAGGTCTTCTCCGGGTCCTTGATTGGCGTTTATATGTCCGCGGCTTTCGGGATGACGTTCGGTGGCCAGTTCACGCAGAACGATATCGCCTATGAGATGGACATGGACGTCTTCGACACCACCATCGTGATGAGCACGCTCCTTGGCATCGGCGGAAAGATCGAGCTCGGGCCGATCTCGCTCACCGCCGGCATCGGCGCCGACGTCGAGATGGCGATGCTCATGAGCAGCGATTACTACGTCGACAGCTTCGATTTCATGGGCGTCGGACCCGGCGCCGGCGCGACGGCGACGCTGAGCCTGGGCGGCGGCCTCGGCGTCTACGCGGGTCTCCGTGCCTCCTACCTCATGCTGGAATTCATGGAAACCATCGACGCGGATTTCGTCGGCGGCCTCAGCATCGTCCCCCACGCCGGCATCAGCCTGAAGCGTTGAGTTTTTCTTTCGATCGAGAAAGGCCGTCCGAACGCCGGACGGCCTTTTTTCATGCCTCAAGGGTCAAAAGCCTCTTCGTCATTCCACGCCAGTGCTTTTTTCTCCTTTTCTCCTTCTGACCCGCCATGCCGCTCCCAGGCAAGGGGGAGGCCCCTGGTTGGGGCCGGGGGGAAGGGGAGGGCCCCTTCCCCCCTCTTCTCCTGCCCAGGCCATAACTCCCCGAAGCACCTCAATAAAGGCGGATGGTTTCAGTGAATGCCGGCATATCCCGGAAAGCTGCCCAGGGATCGAGATTTTACGAGACGGAGTTGTTAGCTCGCGCAAAGGATCCGAGCGAGCGTAGCGACGCTCGCTTCTCAGTTCCCCCCCCCTCAACAACTCCCCGAAGCGCCTCAATAAAGGCGGATGGTTTCAGTGAATGCCGGCATATCCCGGAGAGCTGCCCAGGGATCGAGATTTTACGAGACGGAGTTGTTAGCTCGCGCAAAGGATCCGAGCGAGCGGTGCGACGGCTCGTAAAATCTCGATCCCTGGGCGGTTTCTTGGTAAAGCCAGCCCGTACCGTAAAACCATCCGCCCTTCCTTGACGCGAATTCGGGCGATCGGGTATAAACGGATGTCGCCCTTCCGCCGCTCGCGCGGCCCCGCGACTCATGACAGGTAGCATCGGACGGAGGGTTTCCCGATCGTCCTTGAACGCTTCAGGAGGAACCAGTGGTTCGCATTAGGCTCAAGAAATTTGGCACCAAGATGAAGCCCTTCTACAGGATCGTCGTCATAGACATCCGTGCCCCCCGGGACGGCAGGACGATCGACGAGGTCGGCCTTTACCATCCGATCGAGAAGGGCGAGAAGCAGATCCAGCTCGACACCGACAAGATCAAGGCCTGGCTCTCCAAGGGCGCCCAGCCCACGGACACGGTTAGGGGCCTCCTCAACAAGCGGAACATCACCGTAAAATGAGGCGTTCCGTCCGCCGAGCGCGGACGGGGAGATGAGCATCATGGAAAAGGACCTCGTCGAATACATCGCCAAGAGCCTCGTGGACGATCCCTCTCAGGTGACCGTCAACCAGGTCGAGGGCGAGAAGACCACTATCCTCGAGCTTCGCGTGGCCCCGGGGGACCTGGGCAAGGTGATCGGGAAGCAGGGGCGGATAGCCAAGGCCGTCCGGACCATCCTCCTCGCCTCCTCGGCGAAATCCGGCAAGCAGGTCACCCTCAACATCCTTGATTGAGGACGGCGAGCTCAGCATAGGCACGGTCAAGGCGGTCTTCGGAATCGAAGGCTACCTGGCCGTGTCCAGCCATTCAGGGGAATACGAGCATTATAAAGGCCTCGAGCGGGTGATCCTCCTCCAGGGGGAGAAGCGCCACGTCGCGACCATCGAATCGGTCCGCGAGACCGGGCGAGGCATCCTCGTCCGCTTCGCGGGGTTCGAGACGCCTGAGAAGGCGCGGACGCTCGTGGGTTCGGAGATCGTCGTGCCGCGCGAGAAGGCCGCGCCCCTCGCCAAGGGCGAGTTCTACGCGACGGACGTCGCGGGCTGCGACCTGGTCATGGACGGGAAACCGGTCGCCAAGATCCTCTCCGTCGTGGAGGGCGGGCTCTACGACTTCTTCGAGTCCGAGCTCGCGGACGGCAGTGTCGTCCTCGTGCCCTTCTCCAAGGAATTCATCGGCGAGGTGGACCTACCAGGCCGCCGCGTGGAGCTCCTCCGCGACTGGATCCTCGAATGAAATTCACGGTCCTCACGCTTTTCCCGGAGATCCTCAGGGGCTTCTTCTCCTCCTCCATCATGGCCAAGGCCGTGGAGCGGGGCCTCATGGACTATTCGCTCGTCGATATCCGGGACTTCGCCACGGACAAGCACCGCAAGTGCGACGACGAGATCTACGGGGGCGGCCCGGGCATGCTCATGCTCCCCGGCCCTCTGGGACGGGCCCTGGATTCCGTTGAAGCTCTCTCCCCGGCCAAGCGGGTTATCTACCTCTCGCCCTCGGGGAGGCCCTTCACTCAGCGGATGGCTCGGGAATTCTCCCGGGAAGCGGAGCTCGTCTTGGTCTGCGGCCGCTACGAGGGGGTGGACCAGCGGATCATCGACAAGTACGTGGACGACGAGGTCTCCGTGGGGGATTACGTCCTGTCCTCGGGGGAGGTGGCCGCCCTGGCCGTGGTGGACTCAGTCTACCGGCTGGTGGAGGGGGTCATAACCGGGGAATCCCTGGAGGAGGAGAGCTTTACGGGTGGCCTCCTCGAGTACCCCCAGTATACACGCCCGGAAGTTTATGATAATCTCCGTGTCCCCGAGGTTTTACTCTCGGGGCATCATGCGAACATAGAGCGCTGGCGACTCAGGATGCGCGTGGAGAAGACCTT
>CAZIEI010000139.1:0-8382 GCA_964538705.1 uncultured Spirochaetales bacterium
TTCCTCAAGGGATTCGAGACTAAGCACAAGTGGGCCAGGGATATTGCGGACGCGATGGCGACGGACAAGCCGCTCTTCATGATCCTGTACGTCCTCTTCATCGTGGCCTTCGCTTACTTCTACACGCAGGTGAGCCTCAATCCCCAGGAGATATCGAGGCAGATCAGAGAGAACGGAGGTTCCATTCCGGGAATCAGGTCGGAGAAAATAGAGGAGTACCTCACCAAGATACTGAACCGGATCGTGCTCCCGGGTGCCCTCTATCTTGCGCTCATCGCGTTGATTCCGACGCTCATCCAGATGTTTTTCCGGTTCCCGTCGAATCTCGCGCAGATCCTGGGCGGCACGTCGCTCATCATCATCGTCGGCGTCGACCTGGACACCATGGCCCAGATCGAGGCGAATCTCAGGATGCACCACCACGATGGTCTGGTGCGGAAAGGCAAGTTGCGGTCCCGCAACCTGTAGCAACGCAGTAGATGAAATGCCGGCGAGCGTGGTATGATCCACCGTTTTCCGGCGGGAGAAGGATATGAAGGTAAGGACAAGCGTTAAGCCGATCTGCGACAAGTGCAAGGTCATCAAGAGGCGGGGCATCATTCGCATCATCTGCGATAACCCCAAGCACAAGCAGCGGCAGGGCTAGGAGGAAGGCATGGCACGCATCGCGGGAGTCGACCTCCCGAACAAGCACGTCGATATCGCGCTCACCTACGTCTATGGGATCGGCAGGGCCACGGCCCTCAAGATCTGCGAGGCGACCAAGATCGACCCGGCCCGGCGGATGAACGACCTCTCCAACGAGGAGGTCAACGACCTCCGCAAGGTCATCGAGAACGAATACAAGGTCGAGGGGCGCCTCCGCTCCGAGACCGCTTTGAACATAAAGCGCCTCATGGACATTGGCTGCTACCGCGGTCTGAGGCATCGCAAGGGCCTGCCCGTCAGGGGGCAGAGGACGCGGACCAACGCTCGCACCCGCAAGGGTAAGCGCAAGACCGTGGCCGGGAAGAAGAAATAAGGTCCCAGGGAGAGTTAGATGGCCGGAGCCAAGAAGAGAAAAGAGAAGAAGACGGTATACGAGGGCAACGTCTACATTCAGGCGACCTTCAACAATACCATCATCACGATCACGGACCTCAACGGGAACGCCCTTTCCTGGGCGAGCTCGGGCGGCCTCAATTTCCACGGCGCCAAGAAGTCCACGCCTTTCGCCGCGCAGTCCGTCGCGGAGCAGGCGCTCCAGCGCGCGCAGGGCTACGGCCTCCACGAGGTGAACGTGTACGTGAAGGGCCCGGGGATCGGGCGCGAAGCGGCCATCAGGCAGTTCGGCCTCATGGGGCTCCGCGTCAGGACCATCAACGACTGCACGCCGATTCCGCACAACGGCTGCAGGCCGCGGAAGACTCGCAGGATCTAAGGCGGAGGGAGACTGAATGGCACGCTACACTGGTCCTCGCTGCAGGCTGTGCAGGACTGAACAGAAGAAATTATTTCTCAAGGGCGATCGCTGCAAGAGCGACAAGTGCCCGGTCAACCGCAAGCGCCCCGCGCCCGGCAAGAACCCCAAGGCCAGGACCGGGAAGATGTCCAACTATGGCATCCAGCTCCGCGAGAAGCAGAAGCTCAAGAGGAGCTACGGCCTCCAGGAGGCCCAGTTCCGCCTCTTCTTCGAGCGCGCTCTCGCGATGCCCGGCGTCACGGGCGACAGCCTCTTCAGCCTCCTCGAGCGCAGGCTCGACAACGTAGTCTTCAGGATGCGCTTCGCGACCAGCCGATCGATGGCTCGTCAGCTCGTATCGCACGGACACTTCACCGTGAACGGTAAGCGCGTGAACGTCCCGAGCTTCCTCGTGAAGCCGGGCGACTCGGTATCCGTCGCGGAGACCTCGAAGAAGCTCACGATCATCAAGGACTCGCTCAAGGAATTCTCCAAATCCGGGATCATGCCCTGGCTCCAGATCGATCCCGACAAGGAAGAGGGCAAGTTCATCCAGATCCCCAAGAGGGCCGAGATCACCGACATGGGCGACATCCGCGAGCAGCTCGTCGTCGAGCTCTATTCTAAGTAAGGAGCGGACATGGCACGGAGAAACCTGCTCAAGGGATTCAAGAGGCCGAAGGGCATCACCTTCGAACAGAGCGAGAACACCGCGACGTACGGGAAATTCCTGGCCTATCCCTTCGAGCCCGGGTACGGCACGACGGTGGGAAACACCCTCCGCCGCGTCCTCCTCTCCTCGATCCAGGGCTACGCGGTCACCGCGGTCCGTATCTCGAGCTATGACGCCGACGGCAACGCCCACGTCATATCGAGCGAGTTCGAGACTATCCCCGGCGTGGTGGAGGACACCATCGAGGTTCTCAACAACCTGAAACTCCTCCGCATCAAGCTCCCCGAGGATCAGGAGCAGGCGACCTTCCTCTACGAGGCGGCCGGCCCCGGCAAGCTCACCGGCTCCTTCCTCCAGAAGGAGCAGCCGATCACGATCCTCAATCCCGAGCAGCACGTCCTCACCATCATGGAGGGCGGCAAGATCGAGCTCGAGATTCAGGTGGACCTCGGTCGCGGCTACGTGCCCTCCGAGGTGAACGAGAAGTACGTCGAGGTCGTGGGGACCATCCCCATGGACGCCATCTTCTCACCCGTGAAGAAGGTGAAATACGCCATCGAGGACACCCGCGTCGGGCAGCGATCGGATTACGATAAGCTCGTGCTCGAGGTGTGGACAGATGGCTCGATAACCCCCGAGAGCGCGCTCGCGGAAGCGGCGAAGATCGCCAAGGACCATTTCTCGATCTTCGTGAACTTCAACGAGGACGAGCTTGCGGGCGACGAGGAGACCGAGGAGCTCGACGAGCGGGTCAAGCAGATGCTCAACACCCCCGTCGAGGAACTCGAGCTCTCCGTCAGGTCCTCCAACTGCCTCAAGAACGCCAACATCAAGACGATCGGCGACCTCACCAGGCAAACGGAGGACGACATCGCCAAAACGAGGAACTTCGGGAAGAAATCCCTCCAGGAGATTAAGGACAGGCTCACCGAGTGGAACCTGAGCCTGGGCATGACGGACTACTCTATGTTGAAGCAGGCCCTGAGAATGCCCAAGAAGAAGGAAGACGAGAATGAAGCATAAGATCGGTTTCAATCGCCTCGACCGGATGCCGGCGCATCGCAAGGCGCTGCACCGGAACATGGTCGGTTCCCTTTTCATGCACGAGAGCATCAGGACCACCAAGGCCAAGGCGCTCGAGATCCGCAGGACCGCCGAGAAGATGATCACGCGCGCTAAGGAAGACTCCGTCCACAACCGCCGCATCGTGGCCAAGGGACTCTACTCCGAGGAGGCGCTCGCGAAGCTCTTCAAGGAGATCGGTCCGAGGATGAAGGAGCGGAACGGCGGATATACGCGCATCCTCAAGCTCGGTCCGCGCCAGCATGACGGGGCCGAGGTCGTTATCCTCGAGCTCGTAGACCGCAAAACGGACGAGAAAGCCGTCGCTGACCGCGAGAAGCGGAAGGCTGCGCGCCGTGAGAAAGCCGCCGCCAAAAAAGAAGAAGCCGAGAAAGACGGCGAGTGAGCCGAGGGAGGGAACATGTCCAAAGCGCATAGGGGCAAGGGGATCCGCGCCCTCAAGAGCCAGGGGCGGGGCGTTTGCCCGGTCTGCAAGCGGGACGGCGTGAAGGTCGTCTACGAGCAGGAGATCGAGGGCCAAAAGTCCATGATCTGCAAGGTCTGCAAGGCCACGCTCGCGAACAAGAAATCGACGGAGAAGGCGAGCGCCTAAGAAGACGAACGGCAGGACCGTACTCGCCCGAACGGGAAATCCCCGCGAGCCGCCATCACGGCAGCCGCGGGGATTTTTTTATGCGCGGGATCGGTCGTCGAGCACCGACCTTACCTTGGCGGAGAGGTCGGAGGGGCTGAAGGGCTTGGGAAGGAAATGGATCCCCTTCTTGATGATGCCCGAGTCGGCGATGACGTCGCTTGGATACCCTGAAACGTAGAGGACCCGGAGGCCCTGACGGACGGAAGCTATGCGTTCCGCCATGTCCTTGCCGTTCATGCCTGGAAGAATGACGTCCGTCACGAGGAGGTCGATCCTGCCGAGGGAGGGGAGGGCAGCGAGGGCTTCCTCGGCGCTCGGGTAGGCGCTCACGGCGTAGCCGACGCGGGCGAGGGTCCGGATGGCGATATCCCTGACTACGCTCTCGTCCTCCACGAGGAGGATCGTTTCCTTGCCGCGCTGGATGGGCGCGGTCTCCGCGGAATGATTTACTGCCCGAAGATCGCCGGGGAGCCTCGGGAAGCGGACGACGAACGTCGTACCCCTATCAGGCGTCGACTGCACATCGATGGTGCCGCGGTTCTGCGAGACGATCCCGAATACGATCGAGAGTCCGAGGCCCGTGCCCTTCCCGCGCTCCTTAGTAGTGAAGAAGGGCTCGAAGGCGTGCGAGAGGACGTCCGCGGTCATCCCCGTACCGGTGTCCGAAACGGTGAGGGCGACGAACCCGGCTCCTTCCCGAGCCGTGGTCCCGTCGGCGCCGCGCGGCTCGTCGCGGAGGTTCAAAGAAAGGACGCCGCCTGAGGGCATGGCGTCGCGGGCGTTGACGGCTAGGTTCAGGATCATGTGCTCCATCTGCGAAGGATCGGCGAGGATCGGGCACGGTTCCTCTGGCAGGCCGACCTCGAGGCCGATCGTCTCGCCGAGGATACGCGAGAGCATGCTCCTCATCGATGAAACGAGCTCGCGGAGGTCGATCGGGACCGGATTGATGATCTGTTTCCGAGAAAGGGCGAGGAGCTGCTTCGTGAGTTCGGCTGCCCGACCGCCTGCGCGCTTTGCGTCCTCGAGACGCTCGCGGATCTCGGGCGACACCTCCTCGAGGAGGGCGAGGTCCAAGTTCCCGAGGATGCCCGTGAGGAGATTGTTGAAATCGTGGGCCACACCGCCCGCGAGGCGTCCCACGGATTCCATTTTCTGGGATTGGAGGAGGCTCCGCTCGAGCCGATCGCGCTCCTCGCGCCCCCGCACCCTGTCCTCGATGTCGCGGCCGGTCACGAGGATGCGCCGCTCGCCTCCGATGTCCGCCGCTTCCATCCTGTTCTCGACCCAGAAGAGGCTTCCATCCTTCCGCCTGGCGCGCCATTCGAAGACGAGGCTCTCGCCCGCGGCCGCGCGTGCGAAGTACTCCCGCGCCCTGTCCTGGGTGAATCCCTGGTCGGACGCGCTCAGGTCGTGCACGTGAGCGCCCGAGAGGATCTCCTCCCTCGACCAGCCAAATACCTCGACGACTTTTCTGTTGACGTCCAGGATCGTTCCGTCCAGGCGGTGGATAAATACCACTTCGGAGAGGGAGTCGAAGATCGTTCTGAAGCGTTCCTCGCTCTCGGCGAGGGCGGCCTCGGTTTCCTTCCTCACGCGGATTTCCTCACGGGCCTGGGTAATAGCCCGTATCCGGCTCGAGAGACTAATGACGAGGGACACCATAGTGACGGAAGTCCCCAGGGTCAGCATGAGCCATCGCGCGAAGGGAGGCGTCGGGAAGAGCCGGGGAGGAGGGACCCCGAGGGTATCCATGGCGGCGAAGGCGAGGACGGCCATGATCGAGGCCGCCGCCATGCCCAGCGCCCAGGCGCTCCCGCAGGTGAGGCCCGCCTGCACCGTGACCGACAGGAGGAAAATCAGGTTGACGCTCTCGATGCCGCCTGAAATAGCGGCGAGGGACGCGAAGACGAACCAGAGGACTATCGAGAGGAAACGGGAAGCGGCGACCACCCTCCCCGAGCGCATGATTCCAAGGGCGAGGAGGAGAATGGCGAGGAATACGCCTATGGTCGCGGAGCTGAGGGCCTTCCTCGCGAATACGAAGGGAAGCCCTATCGCTGTAGCCGCGACGAGTACCGCGATCAGACTCCAGATGACGGAATTGAGGACCAGGGCGGTGAGGGTCTTCTCCGGATCGGGGAAGAGGGGAGGGGATATCGCCCGTATCATGGCCGCCCAGGCCCGACGCGGTTGATTCGGTTTCCCTTCCGGGCCATGCTCGGCCATACGAGATGAGTATGGAGCGTCGGCGGTCCGTTGTCAATTTCCATCGGCCCGCGCCTTCCTTGCCTTTTGCGCTGAAAGGCCCTAGGATTGGCCTATGGCTATAACACTGAGTTCCGAGGGCGCCGCGCGCGAGGTCACTGGCTCCAAGCACGTCCTGGACGTGGACGGCAGGAGGCTCCTCGTCGATTGCGGCGCGTTCCAGGGAAAGCGCGCGGAGGCCGACGCTAAGAACCGCCGCCTCCTCAAGGATCCCGCGGGGATTGAGGCTTCGATCCTGACCCACGGGCATTTCGACCATTGCGGGCTCTATCCCCTCCTCGTGAAGCGGGGATTCGAGGGTTCCGTGTTCTCCACGCCGGCGACGCGGGACCTCGCGAACCTCATCATGATGGATTCCGCCTCCATCCAGGCGAGAGACCGTGAATACCTCGCCAAGCAGGCGGCCAAGCGCGGCGAGCCGTTCACCTTCGAGCCCTTGTACGATTCCGAGGACGTGGTCGAGGCCATCTCCCGTTTCATGACAGTCTCCTACGGCAGGGACTTCATCCCAATGCCCGGGATCAAGGCGCGTTTCTCCGATGCGGGGCATATCCTCGGCTCGGCGATGGCGAGGATAGAGGCCACGGACTCGTCCGGCAGGACTGTCGCCGTCGGATTCACGGGCGACCTCGGCAGGAAGGACAAGCCGATCATACGCGATCCCGATCCCATCGGGCCGGTGGACTACCTCATCCTCGAGTCGACTTATGGGGACCGGCTCCACGAGTCGACCGATGATGCCCTCGAGACGCTCGCGAAGACGGTGAGCGATGTCGCGAAGCGCGGGGGCAAGCTGGTAATTCCGGCCTTCGCCGTCGAGCGGACGCAGGAACTCATTTTCTTCCTGCACCTCCTCTCCGACGCGAAGCGCATCCCCGACGTGCCGATCTGGTGCGATTCCCCCATGGCTATCAACGCCACGAGCATCTTCCAGATCCATCCCGAGTGCTACGATAAGGAGATCCACGAGGCCTTCATCAAGCACAACAAGAACCCCTTCGGCTTCAACCAGCTCCGCTTCGCGAGCTCCGTGGAGGATTCCAAGCGGCTCAACGACATGAAGGGCCCTATGATCATCATCTCTGCGGACGGCATGTGCGAGGCGGGGAGGATCCAACACCACCTCATCCACACGATCCAGGACCCCGCGAACGGCCTCCTCATCGTAGGCTTCATGGCGGAAGGGACCCTCGGAAGGCGCATCAAGGAGGGGGCCAAGGAGGTCCGCATCCACGGTGAGATGCTCGCCGTACGCGCCGAGGTCCGCGAGATCAACGCCTTTTCCGCCCACGCGGATTACTCGGAGATCGCGGATTGGCTCTCGATGGCGGACCGTTCCCGGCTCAAGGGCATCTTCCTCGTCCACGGCGAGGAAGATGCCATCGACAGCCTCGCCAAGCACCTCTCCGCGAAGGGGTACCCCGATCCCGTCGCTGTCGAATACGGAAAGACCTACGCGCTCTAGCAAGGGGGGCGGAGGGGGCTCGGATCGGCGGAAGGGCCCGGATCCACGGAAGAGCCCGGATATGCGGAAGCGCTCGGATCCGAGGAAGAGCCCGGACCGGGGGGAACGCGACGGTGAGCGGAGGCCTCACGAGAGCGGCCAACGGCGGCCCGTCCTCACGGGATTGCACGCCATCGAGGAAGCCATCAAGGCGGGCGCCATGGACGGCCTCGAGCTCCGCATTGCCGATCCCGGCTCGCGAGGGCGCTCGATCGCCGACCTCGCCCGCGAACGGGGCATCTCCGTCGTTGAGGTCGAGGCCGAAGAGCTCGAGCGGCGGCATCCCGGTTCGCGCGGGCTTGCGCTCGCTCTCGGGGCCGGCGTCCGCAAGGCCGATTTCAACGCATACGTGGAAGCGGCGGCCGCCCGCGAGGAAGGCCTTGCCATCGTCCTGGACCATCTCTCCGATCCGCACAATTTCGGCGCGATCCTCCGGTCGGCGGACCAGTTCGGCGCGGACATCGTGGTTACGCCGCAGGACCGGTCCGTGCGCGAGACCGACGCCGTGTTCTCGGCGTCGGCGGGCGCGGCCGCGTGGGTCCCCCAGGCCGTGGTGCCGAACCTCGCGCGCGCGGTGGACGCCCTCAAGGCGGCGGGATTCTGGGTGTACGCGGCGAGCATGACGGGGACGCCCGCCTGGGACCTGGACATGCGCGGCAAGGTGGCCCTCATCCTCGGCTCCGAGGGGAAGGGCGTGGGGCGCCTCCTTGAGCGGGAGGCCGACGCCCTCGTCTCGGTGCCTGCCGGCGGGCGCGTGGACTCGCTCAACGTCTCGGTGG
>CAZIEI010000140.1:0-8284 GCA_964538705.1 uncultured Spirochaetales bacterium
GTGGGGATGTTGGCCTTGATGAGGCCAGTGATGACGTCGATGGAGGGGCGCTGGGTGGCGAGCACGAGGTGGATCCCCACGGCGCGGCTCATGGCCGCGAGGCGCGCGAGGGTGGACTCGAGCTCCTTGCCCGTCGTGGCCATGAGGTCGGCAAATTCGTCGATGATCACCACGATGTACGGCAAGGGCTCGGTGGCGATGTTCCGCTCCTTCACCCGCTTGTTGTAGGACTTGATATCGCGCACCCCCATGCCGTCGAGGAGCGAGTAGCGCCGCTCCATCTCGCAGATGCAGTACTGGAGTGCCTGGAAGGCCCGCTTGGGCTCGGTGATGACGGGCGTGAGGAGATGGGGGATGTCGTTGTAGAGTTTGAGCTCCACGATCTTGGGATCGATCATGATGAGCTTCACCTCGTCCGGCCTCCGCTTGTAGAGGATGGAGAGGATGATGGCGTTGACGCAGACGGACTTTCCCGATCCCGTGGCGCCCGCGATGAGGATGTGCGGGTTCGACGTGAGATCGATCACCTGCACCTCGCCCTGGATGTCCTTCCCCAGCACCACGGGTATCTCGCTCTTCTTCTGGGTGAAGGCGTCGTTCTCGATCATTTCGCGGAAGGAGACGATGGCGCGGACGGGATTGGGCACCTCGATGCCCACCGCGTGCTTGCCCGGGATGGGCGCGACGATGCGGAGGCTCTGCGCGGCGAGGCGGAGCGCGATGTTGTCCTGAAGCCCCACGATCTTGGAGAGCTTCACGCCCGGAGCGGGGAGGATCTCGAACATCGTGATGACCGGTCCCTTGCGAATGCCCGTCACCTCGGCCTGCACGCGGAATTCCTCGAGGGTCCGCTTGAGGACCTCGGCCTGGCTGCGCGTCGCGTCGTCGATGATCCAGTACTGGCCGTCGGGATAGGAGTTGAGGATCCCCTCGATGGGAACGGAATAGTGCTTGCGTTTCTTAGGCCGGCGTCCGGGCGCGGGCTCGGCCGCGCCCTCGCCGCCCTCTTCGTCGGATCCGCTCCTGGCGGCCTTTCCCTGAGGCGGCACGGATTCAAAAACGATGCCACCGAGCCCGTCGGTTCCGTTCGGGGCACGCGACCCGGGGCGGGAGGGCCGCGCGGACGACTCCGACCCGGCGCGCGGCGCGACGAGAGTCTCCGCGTCGTCGACGGAATCGACGTCGATGGAATCGATATCGATCTCAGCGGCGCCGTCCCCGCCCTCGGCCCTGCGGGCGCCAGCGGACCCGTCGACGTTCTCATCGACCTTATCGCCGTGGATCCTGAGCGCGGGGAGCTCGGGCACCTCGGGAACCTTGAATTCGAAGCCCTTCGCGCCGGCCTCCGCGGCCTTCTCCTTCTCGGGAGCGCGCCGGTCGCCCAGGAGGAGAAAAGAACCCCCGCGACCGGTGTCCGTTCGCCGCGTCGAGGTTCGGCCGCCGAGTACGCCAGCCCCCGCGGGCCGCCGTCCGCCGTCGGTTTCCACCGAGGGGAAGAGGGCCTTCGCGAGCCCGACGATGGCGACGCACTCGGCGACGAAGAGGAGCGCGAGCACCGCCACAGACAGGCCGTGGGGGACGATGGAGAGGACGGGGAAGCGCGCCGCGGCCGCGTCGGGATCGTCGAGGAAGCGGACGAGGATCACGAACGTAAGGAAGGGGAAAACGGAGAGCGAAAGGCCGAGGGCGCGGTCGCGCCTGAATCCGGGTATAGCGAGAAAGAGGCCCGAGGCGATGAGGTAGGCGGGCACGAAGACCCAGACGACGGGAAAGGCCTCGACGAGGAAGGCGCCGATGGCGAGGGTCCACGCGGGAAAATCCGCGCCCGTGGCGTAGGCGACGCCCGAGCAGGTCGCGGCGGCGGCGAGGAGGAAGAGGATGACCGAGGCGGCTATCGACGCCGCCCTCGCGGCGCCCTCGCGGGCGCCGGAATGTGCGCGCGCGCCGTCCTCCGGCGCGCTGCGATCCGCGCCTGGGCGCGGCGATCCTACGGTGTCCATGGGCTTCCTCAGTTCACGGGGCGAATGGGGAATCCCGGCACGAACGCGGCGACCGAGTCCGCGAATTCCCTCCCCTCGATAAGATATCCGTATATCGCGGCGGCCGCAAGCACCTTCTTTCCGTATTCCCTCGTCTCGGCCATTTCCAGCGATTCGAGGAACAGATCCTGGGGCAGCGAAGACGACTGCGAACGCATCCGCATGACCCGCGTGGGGCCGCCGTTGTAGCAGAGGACCGCGAGGAGGTCGTCGCCGTTCGCGCGGCGCTTGAGCTGCGAGAGGTAGGCCGCGCCGAGGGCGATATTGTCCTCGGGCTCGAAGAGGTCGGCGCCGTCCATCCTGAGCGAGGCGGCGAGGGGATCGGCGGTGGCGGGCATGAGCTGGGCGAGCCCGCGCGCCCCGGACTTGGAGACGGCCCGCGGATCGAAAGCGCTCTCCGTGCGGACGAGGCCGAGAAGGAGGGCCGGATCGAGCCCCCACTCGGCCGCGGCGGATTCAATCTCCGCTCCGAAGGCGCGCGGGTAGAGGAGCGCATAATCAGCGGGCGACGCCTCGCGGTCTTTCCGCGATGAGAGTTTCACCGCGAGCCTCAGGCTCTCGAAGAAGCGGTCCGCCGAGTAGAGGCCGGCCGAGACGGACCTCAGGTCGGCGACGCCGATCGCGCCGAGGATGGCGGGATCGAGCGAGGGGATTTCGGCCGCGAGGCCGAATTCGATGAGCTGCCTCACGAACGCGAGCTCCTCGGCCCCCTGCGGAGGCGATGACGGAGCGGACTCGCCCGAAGCCGCGGCCGCTGACGCGAGAGGTTCCGAAGGAGTCGAGGACGCGACGGCGGTACCTCCTCCGCCGCGCGCAGCGCGGAGGAGCGTCGTCGCGGGATCGCGCCCCTCGAGGGCGGAGGCCAGGATGGCGTAGTAGCCCAGGGGCGACGCGAAGGCCTTGCTTCCGAGGACCGCGCCCTCCGCGCTCGGCTTATGGAAGCCGAGACGCGATGCGCGGAGGATGATGTACCCGATGCGCTCGTCGAGTCCCGTGCCCGGCCTCGTCTTGAGCGCGAGCCCGAGGGCCTCGATATCCGAGAAGGCCCTGAGGCGCACGAGACCACTCACGACCGATGAGAGGACATCGGAGAAGTACGCGCCATCGCTCCAGGTCGGCATGGTCCTGAGGATTTCCCTACACGCATCCCGCGGGCCTTTTCCCGACATTGCAGCGTCGGCGAGGTACCAGGCGGCGGCGTCCTTGATCCTACCAGCGGGAGCGGCCGCGTGGCTCGCGCGGAAGAGGGCGATCGCCCCCCCGCGGTCGCCAGCGGCGTCGGCGCAGCGCGCGGCGGCGAGGAGGGCCTGGCCCTTGCCGGCCGGAGCGGCTCCGGGCAGGGCGGCGAGCGCGGCGAACAGGGCGTCGCCGTCCATTTCCCCTCCGCCGTTGAGCCAGGCGCGGCCCGCCTCCGAGAGGAGTGCGTCCTGTGCGGCGCCGGGAGAGAGGAGCGCGGAGAGGCGGGCGACGTCGTCGCCGCCGGGGAGGAGGCGGTACGCGAGGATGGCCTGATGGTACTCGCGCCTCGCCACGAGGGCGCGCGCGCGCACGAGCAGGACCGGGATCGAGGGGGAACCCTCCTCCGCGGAGTACCCTTCCTCCAGTGCGGCAAGGGCGTCCGCGTCAACGGCTCCGAAGGCGAATTCGGAGAGTCCCGGGCCACGGTACGGCGGGCCCTTCCGCCGCGAGAGGAGGTGAAGCCGCGCGTCCGCGATCCCGTAGGGCGCCTGAGGCTTCCGCGCGGAAGCGAGGCGCTCCGCGAGCGCGATCGCCGCGTCGAGGGTCTTGCCCTCGGGATTCGAATTCGAGAGGCCCTCGAGGAGGTCGGGCGCGGTCTCGGGATCGGCCTCCAGCCTCGCCTTGAGCGCGTCGGGCAGGGCCATGATCGCGGCCCAGTCGCGGCGCGCGGAGAGCGACGCGGCAAGTCGCTTGAGCGCGAGGCTCGATGCGAGACCTTCGCCGCGCGAAGCCTCTACCTTGAGAAGGGCCTCCTCGTGTCCGGTCATGCCGAGGCGGGAGAAGTGGAGGGCGAGGCAGTAGGCTCCGCCCGCTTCGAGGCGGCCGCCCTCATCTACGCGGTCGAGGGGCGTCTCCGCGAGGGCTGCGGAGCCCTTGGCCGCGAGCGAGGCGAGAAGCTCCTCGCGCGTGAGGGAATAGACCCTCGGCTGCGAGCCGCAGGAGGAGGATGCGAGCGCGAAGGCGAGCGCTAGCCTAGCGAGGCGGAATCCAGAGGGTGCGTCCAGAGATGATCCTGTCGGGGTTCTTGATCTTGTTCGCCTTGGCGATCTTGGGATAGAGCCAGGGCGTGCCGTAGTACCTGATGGAAATGTGCCAGAGGGTGTCGCCCCACCTGATCCGGTGGACCACGCCCTTGGAGCCATTCTTCTCCGCGGCCGCCGCGGCCGAGGGCTCCGGGCTGGGTACGGGCGAGGGCTCGGGCGTCGGTGTCGGACTGGGCTCCGGACTCGGCGCCGGCGACGCGGCGACGACCGGCCTGCCCTCCCCTCCGAAGAAGGGCGCGCGGCCTGTGATGATCCACGCGGCGAAATAGCCGATGATCGCGAGAAGAAGGATGGCTCCAACGATGATAAGGGCGATCGCCGCTCCCGAGAGGCCTCGACGGCCCTCGCGTCCGCCCTTCGAAACGGCGGGCTCGTCATCGGCCTCGCGCATCATGGTGAGCGAAGGCTCGTAGCGGGGACGCACGGATTCCTCCGCGGGCTCTTCCGCGGGCTCTTCCGCGGGTTCTTCCGGGAGTTCTTCCACGGGCTCTTCGTCGTCCGAAATGAGCCCATGGGGCGTGATCTCGAAATCGGGGACGTCGAATGACTCGCGCCCCTCCTCACCGCGCCGGACGGCGGCGTCGAGGCTCTTGGAGCGTCCCGACTCGCGGTCGGTTGCGACGGCGTGGAGGCTTCCGTCCTCGGAGACCTCCACCACGAGCTCGATGTCCGGTATCTGCTTGGGCCGGGACGGAATGCCGTCCACGACGATGCTCCCCAGGTAGGTCGCGTCCTTGAAATCGATGTCGGGGCTGCGGTAGAGGTCGATATGGACGCTCGTCTGGTCGTCCTTGACCGTCGTGAGGACGAGCCGCTTGGTTTGGGCGCCGCCCTCCCCCGCCACGGGGAAGAACTCGCCGTTCGCGATGCGGATGCCGATCATGGACCCCGGGCCTCCTTACCGCTTTCTAGTATCGGCGCGTCGGGCGCCGGAGCGGAGCCGGGGCCTCGGCCCCGCCGCTTCGAGCCTAACACCGCGCGGAGCCTTGCGCAAGGCCGGCTCGAGGGTTAACAATGCCGTTATGCTCGAAGCCCGCGTGAGTCTCGACCTCAGGATACTCGTCCCGGCGGGCGAAAGGGCCTTCGCGGGAACGGACAGCGCCGCGCCCATCCCGGATCCGACGGCGCTCTCCGCCGCCCTCGCGCTGTCCGCCGCCCTCGGGCTCCGCGCGGATCCCCCCTTCGCTTGGGAACGGCACGCGAGCCTCCCCGCCCTCCCTCCTGGCGCGAGCCTCTCGGGTCTCTCGCTCGTCGTGGCCCCGGAGCGGCCGGAAGAGGGGCCGAGGCGCGCGGGATTCCGCGCGGCGGAACTGCGCCTCGAGGAATTCTCCGGCCGCCTCGTCAGGCGCGGCGGCAACGCGTCCATGGATTGGTCCAGCCTCGGGCGCCCCTGCATCCTCCTCAGGACCGCCCCGGCGCCCGCGATGGGCGAGGCGGCGGAGGCCTTCCTCGGAGGCATCAAGGAAGTCCTGAGCTTCCTCGGCATCGCGGATCCGGGCGCGCGCGATGGCGTCCTCCGCTGCAACGCCTACGTATCCATGGCGGAGCGGGGCGCCGAGGCGGGCCCCGCGGTCAAGATCCGCAATCTCAATTCTCTCAACTTCGCCCGCAAGGCGATCGATTCCGAGGTTTCGCGGCAGGAGGACGTGATCGCGGCGGGTGGCCGCGTGCGTCCCGAGTCCCGGCTGTGGAACGCGGCGGAGAACCGCACGGAAGCCTTCAAGTCCCGGCCCGATTCGCCGGTCCAGCGCTACGCGGGAACGGATATCGCGCCTTACTCCCCGGACGCCGCCCTCCTCCGCTCCCTCCCCGCGATCGGCGGGGACTCGGGCGCGGAAGGCTCCCCGCGGGCCGCGCTGCCGCGCCTCCTCCCCGACGAACCCCGCTCCCGCCAGCTCGCTAACGTGCTCGCGGCGCGGAGCGGACGCTACCTCTATTTCAAGGAATGCCTGAGGCTGGGCGCCGAGCCCGGCACGGTCGCGCGCTTCATCTGCCAGGACATCGCCCGGCTCGAGCGGAGGGAGGCAGTCGCGCTCGAATATTCCGGCCTCACCGCTGGGCGGCTCGCATCGATCGTCGGCCTCCTCTCGAACGGGCGTCTCACCGCGCGCATGGCCCGCGAGCTCCTGGAGGCGGTCTTCATCGAAGGCAAGGATCCCGAGGCGATCATCGCCGAGCGCGGCTGGAAACCCGTCTCCGATCCGGCGGCCCTCCGCGGCGTCCTCGAGCGCGTGGTGGCGGCCCATCCTGAGGAGGCCGAGCGCGTCCGCGCGGGCGACGACGCCCCGCGGGAGCGCTTCATCGGCCTCGCCATCAAGGAGACCGGGGGCCAGGCCGATCCCGTCGTCCTCCGCGAGGCGCTCCGCGATCTCCTCCCCTCCGAGGCGCTGAGGGTGTTCCTGCCCGAGACCGCGAAGGGCGCCTTCAGGGCGGAAGAGGCCGGCTTCGCCGGACCCTCGCGGATCTCCGCCTGGCCCGAGCCTCGCCAGGGAGCGGGCTTCGCCGAGCGCTGGGCCGGAGCCCTCGTCGCGGTCGCGAAGGCGGCGCGGAAGGAATACCCGCGCGGCATCGTCGCGGCCCCGCCGGGGCCCTGGACGGCGGCCCTCTCGGCCTTCATCGGCTGGGCGCTCGCGGACGCCCCCCTCCCCATAACCCTCGTCGCCGACTCCGCGCCGGGGGACGACGACGGCCAGGGCGCCTCGGAAGAAACCTGGAAATCCGACATCGCGCGCGCCGCGGCCCGCGCGTCGAGCGGCGGGAACGGCGTCGTCCTGTACCGGGACGGCGAGGAGCTCCCGATTACGGGCCCCTCCCTCGCCCCGGGCGCCTGGGAGGCCGACGAAGAAATTATCGCCTCGCTCCTCGCGCGCTGTTCCCTGGAGACCATCTGCGTCCCCGCCCTCCCGGGATCGTTCGACATGAGCCTCAGGCTCGCGGAGAGCCAGGGCGCTCGGATCATCGTCATGGAATTCCCCGATCCGGCCTTCCTCTCGGGGGATCCCTTCCCTCGGGACCTCCAGCCCTTCCTCGCCTCGCTCAGGAAGCGAGGAATCCTCGCCGTCGCCGCTTTCAGGCGCCCGAGCGCCGCTACGCCCTCCGCCGCGCTCAAGGAAGCCTGCGCGCGCGAAGGCCTCCTCCTGGGCGCGATCCACGACGCCGATATCGCCTTCGGTAGGATTATGGCGGCGGGGCTCGAAGCCGAGGATCGGGAGGAACTGCGCGCGATGCTCTCGGATACCCCCTGAGGGCCTGTAAACACCGCGTAAAGTACCCATATTCCGGAAAAGAACGGAAAAGGCTTGACTTTGTCCCCCTTTTTCATACACTTTTTTCTTGATTTTTTCCCGTACTCTGATACAATGGCCGGAATTCTTGCACCCCGGGGCTCGTCTCCAGGAACTATCGGCACCATAAGGAAAAGTTCTTATGACGCGCCATCCTCCACGCAATGGCCGGGGCTCGATCGTCCCTGCCCCTGACACGAGGACAAGAAGCGAATTTCAAGGAGCGGAGTCTTGAATAAGAGGGATTTCCCCAAGGTACACTTCTACGACCAGGACTTCGTCGACATATACGATCGCACCTGGACCTGGATCCAGGACTACTGGCAGCAACCCGACAAGGAAATCGGACTCGGCAAGGAAAAATTCTTCTGCCACCCCGGGGACTCCACCATCAGCCAGTGGGAAGCCAGCTTCGCCTCCTTCTTCCTCGTCTACTCGAACCGCATCTTCCACGCCCACTCGCAGCTGGACGTCTTTTACGGGAAGCAGGAGGAGGACGGCGCTATCCGCGGCCACTACGACCTCTCGAACGGGAAGCCCGTCACGACCCGCGACAATCCCGAGGGCGTCTCCATGCCCCTCTTCGCCTGGGCGGAGTACAACCTCTACCACAAGACCGCGAACAAGAAGCGCGTGAAGGAGGTCCTGCCCGTCCTCATCAAGCACATGGGCTGGCTGG
>CAZIEI010000141.1:0-8187 GCA_964538705.1 uncultured Spirochaetales bacterium
GCCGTATCCCGAGGGGGGAGAGCAGGTTCGCGGCCGTCTCCGCGTGCTGCCTCGCGAGGAGTTCCGTCGGGGCCATGAGGACGACCTGGGCGCCCCGCTCGATCACCGAACAGGCGGCGAGGAAGGACACCAGGGTCTTCCCCGAGCCGACGTCGCCCTGGAGGAGCCGCGCCATGGGCCTCGGGGAGGCGAGGTCGCGCTCGATGTCCGCGAAGGCGGACTCCTGCCCCTCGGTCAGCTTCCAGGGCAGGCGAGCGACGAGGCGCCGCGCGAGCTCCGCGCGGGCCTCTCCCCGCTCCACCCGGTATTCCTTCCGCGTCCGCGCGCGGCGCGCGATCATGAGCTCGAGGTAGAAGAGCTCGGAGTAGGCGAGGCTGCGCCGCGCGAGCGCGAGGGATTCCATGGAGCTCGGCGCGTGGATCTCGACGATCGCCTTTGACGAGGGCGCGAGATTCCGTTTTTGGATGATCGAGGGCGGCAGGTCGTCCTCGATCCTCTTGCCGTAGCCTTCGATGGCCCGAATGCAGGTCTTCCTCATCACTCCCTGCGTGAGGCCGGCGCTGAGCGGGTAGATCGGATAGATTTTCCCGATCGGCGCGGGCCCGTCCTCGGGAAGGGTTTCCGCCTCGAAGGCCGAGGACTGGATGTCGCCGTAGCGGAACTGGAAGGTCCCGGTGAGGGATATCCGGGCTCCCTCGGGGAGCTTGTCCTTGAGGAAGGGGCGGTTGAAGCAGACGAGGACCGCCTCCGCGCTGCCATCCGACACGACGACCTTGAGGGTCTTCATCCTCCCGAATCCGAACCACTCGTGGCGGAGTACCCGCGCGACCGTGTTCACCTTGGGGAACCGCGCGAACTCCGCGATCGGGACGGTCACGGTCCGGTCCTCGTAGTCGCGCGGGCAGAAGAGGAGGAGGTCGGCGATCGTGATGACGCCCATGCCGGCGAGCATGGAGCGGACGCGGGGCCCCACGCCCTTGAGTACGGAGATGTCCTGGTTCAATTCCCGCAAGAACACGGCGTCAGTATCGATGCCGGGGAGTCGGCGGTCAAGGCGCCGTTCCGTGATTCAGTCCGGAGAGGGGCGCGCCGGCCCCGCATGTGATATCCTGGCGCCCATGAAGGCATCGCTTGAAGAAGCGCTCGGGCGCTTGACGGAAATAGACAGGGAGCTTCACCTCATCTCGGGCGTGAACGCCCTTCTCGGTTGGGATCAGGAGACGTACATGCCGAGCGGCGGCTTGGACGTGCGGGGCCGCCAGCTTTCCCTGATGGAGGGCCTCGGCCACGACCGACTCGTGTCCGGGGAGACAGCGAGGGTCCTCGGCGCCCTGGGCGTCGATGATTCGAATCCGATGGGGGATGGGGAACTCTCGCCCGATCAACGCCGCTACCTCCGGGCCTTCCACCGAGCCTGGTCCCGCGCCAAGAAGCTGCCTGGGGATTTCGTACGCGAGCGGGCGCGCGAGATATCGCTGTCGCAGGCGGCCTGGGCGAAAGCCCGCGCGGAGAACGATTTCGCCTCCTTCGAGCCGCACCTTTCCAAGATGGTGTCCTTCGCGCGGCGCGAGGCGGCCTACGTCGGATACGAGCGCGACCCGTACACGGGCCTCCTCGACGCCTACGAGCCGGGCACGACCGAAGCTTCCCTCGAGAAGGCCTTCGGCGGCTTGAAAGCGGGACTCGTCTCCCTCATGGGAAAGATCGCGCGTTCCCCGGCCATCGACGACGGATGCCTGCGCCGCCATTGCCCCAGCGAGGTCCAGGCGAGGTTCTCGTCGCGCGTCCTCGGCTACCTCGGCTTCGATCCCGAGGGAGGCCGGCTCGACAGCTCGGCGCATCCCTTCACCACGACGATCGGCAGGGGCGACGTGCGGATCACCACGAGGTACCTCGAGGATTACTTCGCTTCGTCGATCTCATCGACCATCCACGAGGCGGGGCACGCGCTCTACGAGCAGGGCCTGCCCGCGGAGTGGGCGGGCACCATGGCGGGCGACGCCGCCTCCATGGCCGTCCACGAGTCCCAGTCCCGGTTCTGGGAGAACATGGTAGGGAAGGGCCTGCCGTTCTGGAAGGCCCGCTTCAAGGACCTGCAGGAGGATATCGGCGGGCCTCTGGATGGCGTATCGGCCGAGGAATTCCACCGGGCCCTCAATAAAGTGGAGCCCGGCCTCATCCGCGTCGACGCCGACGAGGTCAGTTATTCGCTTCACGTGATCCTGCGCTTCGAGATCGAGTCCGCCCTCGTGTCGGGCGCCCTGGAATCCGCGGGCGTACCCGAGGCCTGGAACGCGCTCATGAAGAAGCACCTCGGGATCGTTCCGCCCGACGACGCGAAGGGCTGCCTCCAGGACATCCACTGGTCGATCGGCGCCATCGGCTATTTCCCGAGCTACGCGCTCGGCAACCTGTACGCGGCGCAGTTCGCCGACAGGATGGACGCGGATATAGGCGGGATCGACGGGGCGGCGGGATCGGACGATCTGTCCTCGATCCTCGATTGGCTCAGGAAGAACGTCCACCGGAAGGGCGCGCTCAGGACGCCCTCCGAGCTCATCGAGGAAACGACCGGTTCAGCCCTCGACCCTGCGTTTTTCCTTTCCTACCTTGAGCGTAAGTATGCGGGGATTTACGGGTTCGCGCTCGGCTGATCCCGCGCCGCGGCTCACGAACGTTGTCCTCGATTCGCCGGACGTGAGGGAAATAGCGTCGGACGGGGTCGTCCTTCGGGCTGGCCTCTTCGTATGGGTATCTTCGTGCTTCTATTCATACTGATACTCCATATCAATGATGATACTATCCACGTCGATAGGGAATGATACGGCACGGTGGCTCTTCAGGGAAGGATAATAGTAACCTATTATTATAGAATAATTTAGCTTTCCCAATATAATGGGGACAGCTATTGGCACATATATTGCAATATAAAGGTGGAAGTCGGTCATCGAGGCCTCTGTGGCTCGAGAGACGACTTCTCGGGCCGGTCTTTT
Organism: uncultured Spirochaetales bacterium; assembly: GCA_964538705.1. Taxonomy (GTDB): domain Bacteria; phylum Spirochaetota; class Spirochaetia; order Treponematales; family JBGSOB01; genus CAYNQK01. The sequence continues at coordinate 2,994 of CAZIEI010000141.1, forward strand.
GACGTCCCGAATGATTCCCGGGGGGTGATGACATGAAGAAGAATTTTTTCGCCTTCATACTCGCAGGATTAGCGATCGTTGCGATGGCCGAGGATGGCGGCGCCAAGAAAGACGACGGCGCGCTCGACAAGGCTAAGCAAAAATACGAGCAGCGGCACGGCGATGAGGGAAAGGAATCGCCGCGCCGCAAGAAGGTCCTGAAAAAGAAGAAAAAGATCGTAACGACGAAAAAAAAGAGAGTCGTCAAGAAGTCCTGGAGCGTTTTCGACGTCGATACCTACGGGAACCCTGACGCCTCGGATTATAAGGTCGTCGTCAAGAAGCGCCCGGTCAGAAAAATACACCGGAACAGAAGCTTTCTCCGTTTCGTGGCCTTCCTCGGACTCGCCGATTTTCTCGGAATAGATGATGTGGATATCAACATCAACGTGGATGCTGACGGAGACAAAGCCGCGGCGAGCGAATCCGCTGAGGCGGACGGAAAGGCGGACGCGGAAAGCGGCAAGGACGACGCTGAGGCCGTAGCCGAAGACGACGAGGCCGCTGCTGAAAACGACGAGGCCGCCGCCGAGGACGTGGAAATCGGAGATGCCGCGGATGAAGCTGATGATGGCGATGTGGCCGTCGCTGAGGAGGACGATGCGGCGGAGGATGAGGAGGCCTACGAGGATGATGAGATCGCCGAGGCCGACGACATCGAGGACGAGCAACCCGCCGACGAGGAGGATGCTCCCGAGCCTCCCCGGTATTTCCCCATCGTGCTCTCCGTCGTTCCCGGCGTCTGCTATCCGGCTAACGTGCAAGATACGAACATAAGCATCGGGATGATAGGATCCGCGACGAGAAAGGTCGATGGCATCTCCTGCTCCGGCGTTTTCGACATCATCGAGGAATCCCTGCTGGGCGTCCAGACCGCGGGCGTGTTCTCCATCGCCGGCGGCAAGGTCTTAGGCGCTCAGGTGTCGGGCGTGTTCAACATCGGCGGCATGGAAATGCAGGGCGTGCAGGCGGCCGGGGTGTTCAACATCGCCGAGGACGTGAAGGGCGTGCAGGCCGCGGGCGTCTTCAACGTGGCCGAGGACGTAAAAGGCGTTCAGACCGCCGGCGTCGCCAACTTCGCGCACGACGTCACGGGATTGCAGGTCGCGGGCGTCATCAACGTGGCGAACGACGTCCGCGGGACCCAGGTCGGCCTCGTGAACGTCTCGGAGAACTGTTACGGCATCCCCATCGGCCTCATCAATATCACCAAGAACGGCATCCGCGACGTGGGCTTCTGGATGGACGAGGGCAACAACCTCTTCGGTTTCTGGGCGAACGGCACGAACAACTTCTATACCCTCCTGTTCGCCGGCGAGTCGCTCGTCGACTACGGGGAGGACTGGAACACCTTCGCCGCCGGTTTCGGCCTCGGCGCCCGCGCCAACCTCGGTCCCTTGCACCTCGACACGGACGTCTCGGCGAAGGCCTTCTACGGAGATACCTGGGGATACATGCTGGACGACCTCATGGACGGCAGCCCCCGGGCCCGCGACTACTACGCCGCTTGCGCGGACGGCGCCGACCCGGCCGATCCCTGGCCCTACGGCCCCGTCCAGATATTCCCGATGGTCCGCATGACCCTGGGCATCCCCGTCTTCAAGTTCTTCGAGGTGTTCGGCGGCGTGTCCTGCGATATCGGCGTCAACGGGACGTACCCCGTCCCGGGGATCCTCCAGGACGTCAAGGGATACGGCTTCGAGATCCTGGACACCCCCATCGAGGTCTATCCCCATTTCTTCTGGGGCATCAGGATCTAGAACGCGTAAAACGGCCTCCTAGGGCTGGGCCGCTCGCCTCCGGCCGGGGGCGGGCGGCCCTTTTGCTTGACGACGGAGCGGCGGCCATCCATAATGGGGCCATGGAATTAGCGATTCCCATCGCTATCACCGCGGTCGTCTGCCTCTCGGGCGTCGCCCTCTTCGTGGTCCTCGCGGGCGGGAAGAAAGGCGGGCGCGCGGCGGGGCCCAAGCGGCGGTTCAAGGCGAAGGACAGGAACGCCATCCTCAAGGACGCTAACAAGCGCCTCTCGGGCAATTCCAAGGATCCCGAAGCCCTCCTCGATCTGGGCGAGCTGTATTACGCGGAACAGGCCTGGGAAAAGGCCTTCAAGACGTACGAGACGCTCGCCGACCTGTGCGGCTCGAGCACGGATCTCGACGAGTTCGAGATCAATTTCCGCTACGGGATGTCGGCGCTCAAGATCCATCGCCTGGACGACGCCTACAAGGGCTTCCTCATCGCCCGCACTTTCAAGCAGGACAACTTCGAGGTCAACTTCAACCTCGGCTATCTCGAGTTCCAGCGGAGGAACTACGAGAAGGCCGTGGTCCTGCTCAAGCAGGCCGCGACGCAGAATCCCGAGAACACGCTCGCGCAGCGTTACTACGGGCACGCGCTCTTCAGGCTCAAAAGCTATAAGGAGGCTCTCGTCGCCCTCAAGAAGGCCATAGACCTCGAGCCCGAGGACAAGGAATCGATCTTCGCGGTCGCCGAGACCTATTACGAGCTCGGACAGGCGGAGAACGCCATCAAGATTTTCTCGCACCTGCGGACGGACCCCGCGCTCGGACCCAACGCGGCCCTCTTCGCGGGAACGATCCACCTGAACCAGCACCAGTATCCGAAGGCCATCATGGACTTCGAGATCGGGCTCAAGCACCATGGCATCAAGATCGAGACCTTAGTCGAGCTCAAGTACCGGCTCGCCGCCGCCTACCTCAAACAGCAGGAGATATCGCGGGCCGTCGGGCTCCTGAACGAGATCCAGTCCGCCTACCCGAACTACAAGGACGTGGTGAACCAACTGGATCGCTACCAGGAGCTCAACGCGAACAGGAACCTGCAGACCTACCTCATCGCGCCCACCTCCGATTACGTGACGCTCTGCAGGCGGCTCGTCCTGACCTTCTTTCCCGGCGCCAAGATCAAGATCACGGACATCTCCGTCATCCGGAACGAGTACGCGGACATCCTCGCGGACGTCGAGACGAAGAAGTGGCAGGATAACGTCATGCTCCGCTTCATCAGATCGACGGGAGCCGTCGGCGAGCTGACGCTCCGCGACCTCTACGCGAAGATCAAGGAAATGAAGGCCGGGAAGGGGTATTGCGTGACGGCGGGCACGTTCTCCGAAGAAGCGCGTCGTTTCGTCGAAGCGCGGCTCATCGACCTCGTGGAGAAGCCCGGGCTCGTGAAGGTCCTCAATTCGATAGACAACGCGGCCGCGAGCGGCATCCTCGTCGAGGTCTGAGCGCGGCGGGAGAAGCGGGCCGAGCGAGTGACGCGCGCCGCGTCAGGGCTTTCTCAGGATCACGAGATGGCGTTCCTCTTCCAGGAAGGGGACTTCGATCCGCTCTATCGCCGCCGCTAACCCGAGCCGCGAGATCGCCTCGAGTTCCTCTTCGATCTTTCCGCGCTTCCCTTTATACGCGACGATCGATCCGCCGTCCGAGAGGAGGGCGGCGACGGTCCTCACCACCCCGGGCTCGAGGGGCCTGAAGCCGCGAAAGGTGATGAGGTCCCAGGAGCCGCGAAGCTCTTCGATCCGCTTCCGCACCACCTCGGCGTTCGGCAGGGGGAGGATCGCCTTCTGGTTTTCGAGGAACCTGCAGCGCCTGTCGGATGGCTCGACGAGATCGATCCGGGAGTCGGGGAGGGCGATGCCGAGGGGGATTCCGGGAAGGCCCGCGCCCGAGCCCATGTCGGCGATGCGGCCGCGCGACATGGCCTTGATCCGGGCCGTTCCCGCGAGGGAATCGAGAAGGTGCCGTACGATGAGGGCGTCGCCCGAGTCGTTCACGAGCCCGTACGCGGAATTCCAGAGTTCGATCTCCGCGACGTAACGGGAAAGGCGGGCGAGCGCGCCCTCCGGCAAATCGAGCCCGAGGCGGCGGACGCCCTCCTCGATGAGCTTGTCGTTCACGGGCACGGGCGGCTCGCTCGGTCGATCGCTCAGCCGGCCGAGCCCGCCTCGTAGGCGGCTGCCGAGGCGGCCGCCGAGGCGGGAGCGGAATCGAGCTGCAGGTAAATCTGGTCGGCGATCCCGAAGGACGCGTTACGGGACATGGAGAGGGCGTACTCGTCGTAGAGCATGTCCTTGAATACGTCCTCGGCCATGCCCCCGTCCACGAGCCCCGATTTCTGCACTGAATCGCGCATGGTCTTGAGCATCATCTTCACGAAGATCGATTCGAATTCCTGGCACTGGGCGTAGAGCTCCGAGCCGCGATCGATGCCCTTGCCGCCCGAGCCGGCCTGGCGGACCGAGGGCTCGCGCACGGAGCGGTTCTGGAACTGGAAGAGCGCGGAGGAAGCGATCGAGTTCGTATCGCTCACGGGATCCTCCTCGGCGATCGAATAAGGGGAAAAGGCGCCACGGCGCTCTCAATCATCGTGCTCACCTCTTGAGCGACGTAGCGGTGCCGAGCATGTTGTCGCTCGTCTGGATCGCCTTGGAGTTGAACTCGTAAGCGCGCTGGGCGACGATCATGTTCACCATCTCGCGCACCACGCTCACGTTCGACATCTCGAGCATTTTGTGGATCGTCTTGCCCATGCCGTCGAAGCCCGGCCGGCCTGATATGGCGTCGCCCGAGGCGGGAGTGGTCTTGAAGAGGTTCTCGCCGACCGCGGTGAGGCCGACGGGATTGGGGAAGCGGTGGAGCTCGAGCTGCCCCACGGCGATGGGCTCGTCCAGCCCGGGGACCTTCACGGTGACGCGGCCGTCCTGGGAGACGGCGAGGGTCTCGCGGATGAATTGGTCCGGGAGGACGAGCTCGGGGAGGAGGCGGTAGCCGTTGGCGGTGACGAACTGGCCGTTCGAGTCGATCTCGAAGGCACCGTCGCGGGTGTAGGCGTAGCTTCCGTCGTACATGAGCACGCGGAAGAAGCCCTCTCCCGCGATAGCGATGTCCGATACCTGCTCGGTGTGCTGGAGCGCGCCCTGGGTGAACTGCCGCTGCGTGGCGGCGAGCTTGACGCCGTGGCCCATCTGCACTCCCACCGGCACTACGGTCTCTTCGGTCGCGGGAGTCCCCGCCGTGCGGAGCGTCTGGTAGATGAGGTCCTCGAAGTCGGCGCGGACGCGCTTATAGCCGGAGGTGTTCACGTTCGAGAGGTTGTTCGCGACCGTGTCGATATTCGCTTGCTGACC
>CAZIEI010000142.1:0-8113 GCA_964538705.1 uncultured Spirochaetales bacterium
ACATGACCTACGTGGACGCGGACGGGCAGAAGAAGCGCCCCTACATGGTGCACCGCGCCCTCCTCGGCTCCATCGAGCGCTTCTTCGGCGTGTACCTCGAGCACACCGCGGGAGCCTTCCCCATCTGGCTCGCGCCCGAGCAGGCGGTGGTGATCCCCGTCGCGCCGGGCTTCGACGAGTATGCGCGCGGCGTCGAGGCCGCCCTCAAGAAGGCAGGCTTCCGCGCCCGCGCGGACCTCTCCGACGCGCGCATGAACGCCAAGATCAGGAACGCCCAGGGACTCAAGGTGCCCTGCATGCTCGTGGTAGGGGAAAAGGAGGCGGCCGCCGGAGCCGTGGCTCCGCGCCTCCGCGACGGTAGGCAGATCCCCGCCCTCGGCCTCGACGCCTTCATCGCGGAGCTCCGCGCGGCCGTCGCGGAGCGGCGCAAGGAGTACTAGCGGTGGAAGGGCTCCCCGACGGAGGAGCCCCGGGCCGCGCGGGGCCCCGGGGCGCGGACAGCATAGCGACGCTCTCCCTCATCCTCGTGTTCGCGTCCGCGGGCTGCGCCGCGATGGTCTTCGCGCGCTGGGTCCTCACCGCGAGGCCGAGCCACGGCTTCCTCATCTGGAACCTCTTCCTCGCGTGGACGCCCTATCTCATCGCCCTCCTCCTCGTTCCCGCGGGCCGAATCCGCGGGAACGCCCGGAGGAGGATCTCCATCGCGGCCATCGGGATCGCCTGGCTCGCCTTCTTCCCCAACTCGCCCTACATCTTCTCGGACCTCATCCATGTGATCCGCGGGGGATTCTCCGCGGGAGGTGCGCCCGAGTGGCTCACGCGCGAGTCCCTCGTCTGGTACGAGATCATCCTCAACGTGACCTTCGCCTTCACGGGCCATTTCATCGGCCTCATCTCGCTGTACATCGTCCATCGCGCCGTGCGCAGGGAATGGGGGCCGCGGGTCGGCTGGGCCGCCGCGGCCCTCGCCGCCCTCCTCTCGGGGACGGGGGTCTACATCGGCCGCTTCATGCGCCTCAATTCCTGGGACATCTTCCGCTCGCCGTTCAAGAGCCTCTCCCTCATCGCCGGCTCCGCGTTCCGGCCGCGCGCCCTCTTCTTCTCGTTCGCCTTCGCCTTCTTCGTCGGCTCCACCTACGCGATGCTCTACGTGTTCAAGGCCGCCGACATCGCGCCCGCGCCGAAGGCGGGCCCGGAAGCGCGCGATCCGGGACGCGGCGCGCGATAAGCGGCGGAGCCTAGCGCGCCTTACGGATCGGGTCCGCCGTTGCGCGCGTCCGGTTCCTGGGCTATCATGAATCCGTGATCGAACCCGGTCTCGCCGAAGACATGCGCAGGAAAGGCATCGACGTCGCACTCTCGCTCGAGCTCCTCGAGGGGATCAACTCAGGCAGGCTCGGCATTGATCCGCCCATCAAGGCCTCGTCGCTGCCCTCTCAAGACGACGCGGCCGTGCTCGACTCCCGCGCGGGGAACCCGCTCAGGGTCGATCGAAACGCCCTCGCCGAGCGCTTAGGCGCCCTCGGCCTCCCCGCTGTCCTCGCCCGCGATGCGGAGGGGACGGAACGCGAGGCCGTCCTCGGCGTCCGCGCGCTCGAAGACCTGGGCTGGGCGCTCCTGCCCCGTACGGCGTACGGCGTGCTCACGGGCGGAAGCGCGACGAGCTACGTCGACGAGAAGCGGAACCGCGCCTTCGATCCCGAGCTCTTCGAGCGATTCCGCTCGGACTTCGACCGCCTCGCCCGGATCGCGACCGGCAAGCCGAAGGGCGTCGCGCCCGCCTACCTCGACGCCTCCGGCGAGCCCGGCCCGAGCTACCTCCGGCTCAAGCAGCGCGCGCTCCTCCTCATGGCCCGCGAGGCGCTCCGGCGCGCCGATGGGCCGCTCTCCGCAGCGGATCCCCGGCGCACCAGCGAGTACGGCCCTCCCCTCAGGCCCTTCCACATGCCGAGCGTCGTCAACGAGGCCGCCGTCGCGAGCCACATCAAAGAGGCACGCGAGGACCCCCTCACCGCCGGCCTCATCCGCGAGACCGGGCTCGACGTGTCCGCGTTCCTCGCCGCGGCGCAGCCCATGGTATGCGCGTACACGCACTCCTCGGAGGGTTTTCCGCGCCGCGTCTTCGACCGCGCCTACGGGAAGGAGGAGAACGCCCTCCCCCTCCCGGGCGGCCACGGCCAGTGCTTCTCCGTCCTCGCTGACGTCTTCCGCGCCCTCCTCGCCGAAGGGAAACGCTTCGCCTACCTCTGCAACGTGGACAACCTGGGCGCCCTCCCCTCGCCCCTCGCCGTCGGGGCCCTCGCCGCTTCGGGCCGGCCCGCGGCCTTCGACTTCTCGCGGCGTACGCCCATGGATGCCAAGGGAGGCGTCCTCGTACGGACGGAGGACGGCCGCCTCACCTGCGGCGATATCGGCGCGGCCATCGGCGCCGAGGAGCTCGATGCCATGGAAACCGCGGGCGGAGCGGCGCTCTTCAACTGCGCCACCGGCCTCTTCGACCTGGAATGGCTCGTGCCCCGCTTAGGCGCATTGAGCGAGCGCCTCCCGCTCAGGCTCTCGGACCAGGACAAGGACGCGGGGAAGTACTCGCAGGCGGAACGCATCGCCTGGGAAGCGATCGGGCTCATCGACGATCCCCTCATCATCTCGGTGGAGAAGTCCGAGCGTTTCCTCGCGGCCAAGACCCTCATGGAGACCGTGCTCATGAGCCGCTCAGGCCCGGCGGCCGCGGGGCTCGAAGCCGCCCCGCCCATCCCGGACACGCCGCGCTGGCGCGCCGCCGCGCCGCTCGGCGCCGGCCTCTCCCGCCTCCTCGCCGGCGCCTACGGACTGAGCGCGAAGGCATGAAACCGGGCCCGCGCTACGGCTGGATCGTCCTCTGCGCCGTCATCGCCGTGAACCTCGGGGCCCTCGGCCTCGGGCGCTTCGGCTACACGGTCATCCTCCCGTCCATGCGCGCGGGGCTCGGACTCGACGATGCGAGTGCCGGCGCCCTCTCGACCGCCAACGCGATCGGGTACCTTCTCGGCGCCCTCCTCGTCGGGCTCATAAGCTCCCGGGGAAGCAGGAGGAACCGGATTTCGCTCTCACTCCTCGGAGTCGCCGCCGCCATGTCGCTCACCGGATTCGCGCGCTCCTCTATCGCGGCTCTCGCCCTCCGCTTCGCCACGGGCCTCCTCAGCGCGGGAGCGAACGTCGCCGCGGCCGGGCTCCTCCCGCTTTGGTTCGCGGAGCGGAAACGCGGCCTCGCGACGGGCTTGGCCGTTGGAGGCTCGAGCATCGGGCTCCTCCTCACCGGAACGATCCTGCCGCGGATCGTCTCAGCCCCGGAGGGCTGGCGCTGGGGCTGGCAGGCCCTCGCGATCGCGGCCGCCATCCTCTCCTGCATCGCCTGGATCTTCCTCAGGGACCATCCGCGCGAGCTCGGCCTCGAGCCCGTCGGAACCGAGGAATCGAAACGCGCGACCACCCCCGCGACCATCGCTCCGATCGGCGCCGCGGCAGCGGTGAGGGAGCCGCGAGCGAGCGCGCCTCAGGCCGCGGCCGGGAACGGCGTCGTCAGAGCAGTCCTTCGTAACGCGGACGCGCGCCTCCTCTGCCTCATCTATCCCTGCTACGGCTTCTCGTACATCATCTTCTCGACCTTCTACGCTCGCTACCTCGTGGCCGAGATCGGATTCAGCCCGGAAGGCGCGGGCGCCCTCTGGGCCGGGATCGGGGCGGTCTCCTTCCTCGGGGGCCTCGCCTGGGGCGCGTTCTCGGACAGGTTCGGCAGGAAGGCGGCCTTCCTCGTGTCCTTCGCGATCCTCTCGGGCTGCTTCCTGGTCTTCGGGTTCTGGAAGGCCGCGCCGGGCGCCGTCCTGTCGTCAATCGCCTTCGCGCTCACCGCCTGGAGCGTCGTGGCGGTAATGACCGCCGCCGTGGGCGACGCGATGGGGGAGCGCTGCCCGGCCGCCTTTGGCATCGTCACCTTCTGCTTCGGGATCGGCCAGGCCGTGGGACCCTACGTCGCGGGCGCCATGGCCGACGCGAGCGGTTCTTTCTCCGGCGCCTTTGTCATGGCCGGCGCCGTGGCGGCGGCGGGAGGGATCCTCTCGCTGTTCCTGGGCCCGCGCCTCAGCTTCCCCGCTTCGCGGCGGGGAGAACCTTCTCCTCGATGAATTGGATGACGGCAGTGACAATTCCGCCCGCGAGCGGATACTCGGGATCGGAGTAGGCCGCCCAGTTCATGTCCTCCACGGGGAGGACGTCCTTGAGGACGTGGTTCATGGCGGGGATGAAGGACTCGCGCGCCGAGCCCGCGCCTTTGCCGAGCGCCTCGGCGTCGTCCGGCCCCACGCGGAGGTCGTTGCCGCCCTGAATGATCTGCACCGGCGCCGTTATCTTTCCGATGAGCTCCTTGGGATCGGCGGCGAACCAGGAGATGAGGAAGGGCTGCACCTCCGGGCGGAAAAGGCCCATGAGGTCCTCGGGCACGTCGGAGACGCGCTTCCCGGCTTTCAGCGATTCCACGATCCTGTTCCATTCGCGCTCGCGCGCGGCGCGGTCCTCGCCCGCCTCGGGCGGGATGGCCGAGAGCTGGCCCAGGATCATCTTCCACGCGGGGAGGCCCGGGCCCGCGACGGAGATGAAGCCGTCGGCGCCGCCCTCACGGGCCGCGGCCATGCCCACCGTCGAGCCCTCGCCGTGCCCGAGCACCGCGACGGCGGAGAAGCGCTTGTCTTTTGAGAACTGCCGGATCGCCGCGACGGCGTCCGCGACGTAGTCCCCGAAGAGCAGCTTTCCCCCCTCGGGCGCGAGGTAATAGGACTCGCCCGCGCCGCGCTTGTCGTAACGGAGCGTCGCGACGCCCTTTACGGCGAGCGCCTCGGCGAGCTGGAGGAGACAGTCGTTCCTCCCGGGGACCGTATGGTTGTTGCCGTCGCGGTCCGTCGGGCCCGAGTCCGCGATCATGACCACGAGGGGACGCGGCCCGGGGAAGGATGCGGCGTCCGGGAGGAGGAGGGTCCCGGGAAGCGTGCCCTTGGGCCCCTTCACCTGGACGTCATCCCCTTTACGAGCCGGACCGGGAGCGCGCTCCATGCTGAAGACCGAGTTCCGCTCCTTCCCGCGAAGCAGCTCCCCGACGACCTTCGATCCCTCCGCGCGTCCCGCGAGCGCGACCGCGGGCTCCGCCGCCGATATCGTCACCGTGAGCGTCCCCCCCTCGAAGCGCACTCCCGCGACCGGCATCCCGTGGACTTTCTGCGCGGGCACGCTGAAGAGCGCCCCGCCCTTGATCACGAGGAGCTCGAAGCCGAGCTCGCCGGCCTCGTTCGTGAAGGTCCCGATCCATCTCCCCTCGAAATCCGATGCCTTCCTGAACCCCTCCGCCCCGAGGAAAGCGGATGAAACCACCATGAGAGCGGCCACGATGAGCGCCGCCCCGCCTATGCGCGTTTTCCTATCCATGCCCCCATTCTCCCCCACACGCCGGAATCCGTCTACCATTTCCCCTCCCCAGAACGCGCCGCCCATGGACCTTGTTCACCCGGGGAATGATCGGGGATGGCAAGCCGCGACAGCGGCGATCCCAATCTATTCCCCCCTGCCCAGGAACGCGACGCTCATGGACCGATCGACCGCTCGGGGGATGAGCGAAGGGGGCGCCGGGGAAAAGAGAAGGGGGGAGATGAATCTGCCGGAAAAAGCGCGCCGCACTGAAAAAGCGCGGGTGGCTCGAACGCATGCGCGAAGCGAATTGTTCGCGCCAAGGATTAAAGCGAACACCTCGAGCGGAGCGAATGCGTTCGTGCCAGGCCCCGCGTTCTTCTCCTGATCGCGCGCGGTTGACGTCCTTTCATCTCCCCCCTTCTCTTTTCCCCGGCTCTTGCCTTCCCCTTCGCCTGAGCGACATACTAGTTCAATGAACGTCGAGTTCCACTACTACGTGGTCCACCTGCTCGCGCTCAGGGCGGGGCTGGGGGCGGACGAGGCGGAAACGATGGCGGCATCCTCCTTCTACGTGGACCGCGCCATCCTCGGCTACCGGGCCGTCGCCCCGACGCGGAGCTACGACACGGTCATCACCCAGAACTACGTCTTCTGGGACGCGGCCACCGCGCGCAACGCCTACCTCCCCTTCCACTTCATACCGTCGGGGCACGAAGGGCCCGCGCCGGGCAGGATCGACGGGGGCGCGAACCCCTTCGTCGTGCTCCCGGACTCGGAGCCGGCCAAGGAGATCCTCATCGCGGCCTTGAGGACGCGGAACCCCTACCGCGTCGGCATCGCGCTCCACGCCTACGCGGACACCTGGGCGCACCAGAATTTCTCAGGCCTCAACGAAGATTGGAACATGCTCGATCCCAAGCTCCCCTTCCCGACGACCGGCCACGCGCAGGCCCTCTCCAATCCGGACAAGGTGGAGGGCGTCTGGGAGGACCCGCGCCTCGAGGGCGGCCTCAGAAAAGTGAGGAACCGGAAGCGCTTCCTCCAGGCGGCGCGGAAGATCTATAAATATTTGCGCACATACAATAAAATGCCCTTCGACGACGTCGAGGAGGTCATGGCCGACCTCGAAAGGGCCTGGGGGCCCGAGGGCGCGGAGCGGCCGCCGCCAGAGCGCGTCCTGGACTACCGGATCCGCGGGATCCCCGAGTACGACGCCAAGGCCTGGCTCAGGGCGGCGGGGATCTCCCAGAGCGACGAGCTTTCCGACAGCATAGCGGGATATGATAAGCTCAAGTGGCTCGGGCGCGAGCTCCGGGGCACGCTCGGCCTCCCCAAGCGGAAGGAGAAGCCCGTGGACGACTCCTTCTTCTCGTCGGACCTGTATAAATGGTGCGTCGCGGCTACCGAGCACCGCACCTTCGCGCAAAATCTATTGAAGGAAAGGGGGCTCCTCCCGTGAACGAGCGCGCAGGACGCAACAGCCTCAGGACCTCAATACGCATATGTGCCGCGGCCGCCGTTCTCCTCGTCGCGCTCGCCTCCTGCAGGACGCTCCGCCCGACGCCCGAGGATGAGATAGCGGATTCATCCGCCTACGGCGCGCTTCCGCCGTCCGCCGATTTCCACGCGATCGCGCGTCCCTCGCTCGCGCCTGAGCTCATGTCCGAATTCATCGCTGGCATGAGCGCGGCGGACGCCGCTCGTACACGCGACTTCCTGAAGAGGACCCGCACGGCTTACGCCGCCTTCAACGCGCCTTCGGGAGGATGGAAAGGGCCGTACTACGTACTCCTCTCGGGGCGGTATCCGCGCTCGATCATCGCCAGCGCGCTTGATTCGAGCGCCGACGCGACGAAAAAGGGATCCTGGTGGAGCCTCTCCGGAGGGATGTCCGTCGCCGTACCTTCAGACCGCTTCATCCTCCTCACCAACGCCGACATGGCCTCCTTCCTCAAGCGCTACGCGTCCCAGGCGGCGCGCGCTGAAGGCGGATCGGGAGAGGCCCACCCCCTCGACGGCATGCTCGCGCGGGAACGCGCCGCGGGAGGGAACGCAGCGCTCAGGATCAGGTGCGGCTCTCCCTCGGCCCTTGCCCGCACTCCCGCGCTCGGCGCCTTCCTGGAGATCCCGCTCGAGGACCTCGAGGCGGAGATCGACGAGGAAGGCGGCGACGCTTTCATGTCAGTCCGCTTCGTCTTCCCGTCCGACGACGCCGCGCGCATCTTCCTTCCCGCGACGCGGACCCTGGGACTCGCCCTCCTCAAGGCTGCGGGCGCGAGCGCAGGGAGCGCGAAGGCCGTCCGGGAGGGCAGGACGAACGTCCTCGAGGGCATCCGCCTTCCCGCGCGGGCCGCGGCCGCCTTCCTGGGACGCTTCGCGGGCAAGGCTCCTTGACCGAACCGCCGGTCCGCACCCCTTGCCTCAAGCGACCGCCCCGGGTATATTCTCCTTCGATCATGCGTGATAACGGACAGGGCGCTTCGGGCGCCCGCGAACACATGAACGTTCTCGCCGTCGCGGTAGTACTCGTACTCGTAGGCTCTATGAAGGCCATGGGCGCGGCGTCGTGACGGGAAGATAGGGTGAATCGACCCCCCGGGCGCTGGCCCGGGGGGTTTTTTTTGCCCCCGAACCCAAGGAGGAGCCATGAAAGTGAACGGAGCCCGGATCATCACGACCC
>CAZIEI010000143.1:0-8065 GCA_964538705.1 uncultured Spirochaetales bacterium
GATGACGTAGGACGCGTAGTGGAGGAAATTGTCGTTGAAGAGCTTCTTTACGTACGCCATCGCTTCCTCACAGGTCGTTTACGAGGTTCTGCATGATGAATTCCTTGCGTTCGGGCGTGTTCTTGCCCATGTAGAACTCAAGGATCTCCGGGATGGCCTTGAGCGTCTGGACGCCCACCTCCACGAGCCGCATGTCCTCGCCGATGAACTGCCCAAACTCCTTTGGGCTGATCTCTCCGAGGCCCTTGAACCGCGTCACCTCCGCGCTCGTCCCCAGGGCCTCCACAGCCGCGTCCCGCTCCTTGGCCGAGTAGCAGTACCGCGTCTCCTTCTTGTTCCTGACGCGGAAGAGGGGCGTCTCCAGGATGTAGACCTTCCCGGCCGTGACGAGCTCCTCGAAGAAATTGAGGAAGAAGGTGAGGAGTATGTTCCTGATGTGGAAGCCGTCGTAGTCCGCATCCGTGGCGATGACGATGCGCCCGTACCTGAGCCCCTCGACGTCGTTCTCGATGCCGAGGGCCATCATCATGTTGTAGAGCTCCTCGTTCTTGTAGATGGCGGTCCGCTTCTTGCCCTGCATGTTCTCGGGCTTTCCGCGGAGGGAGAAGATCGCCTGCGTCATCACGTCGCGGGAGGAGACCATCGAGCCCGAGGCCGAATCCCCCTCCGTGATGAATATGGTGGAATTCTCCCCCTCCTCCCCGTCCTCCACATGGTACTTGCAGTCCTTGAGCTTGGGGATCTTGAGGGCGATCTTCTTGGCCGCCTCCTTGGCTTCTTTTTTCACTACGTTGAGCTCGGTCCTGAGCTTTTCGTTGGCGACGATCTTGTCCTGGAGGACCCTCGCGGCCTTCGGATTCTTCCTGAGGAAGTCATCTATCCCGCGCTTCGCTTCCTGGATGATCCAGCCCTTGATCTCCGTGTTCCCGAGCTTGTTCTTGGTCTGGCTCTCGAAGACGGGGTCCTTGAGCTTGATGGCGATGGCGCCGGCGAAGCCCTCGCGGACGTCCTCGCTCTTGTACTGGGCCTGGAAGAACTCGTTCACCGCGCGGCAGACTCCCTCGCGGAAGGCCGAGAGGTGCGTCCCCCCGTCCGAGGTGTACTGCCCGTTCACGAAGGAGAAGCACTCCTCGCCGTAGTTGCCCGTGTGCGTGAAGGCGAACTCGATCCTGTCGCCCCTGTAGTAGGCCATGTCGTAGAGGGTGGATTCCCCAACCTCGTGCGAAAGGAGGTCGTAGAGCCCCTTCTCGGATTGGTACTGCCGTCCGTTGAAGACGATGGCGAGCCCGGCGTTGAGGTACGCGTAGTTCCACATGCGTTGTTCGACGTACTCATGGTTGAACTCGTAGTCCTTGAAGATCTCAGGATCGGGGACGAACTCCACGTAGGTCCCGGTCTTGAGACCCTGCTTGGCCCCCTTCCGGTCGGACTTGAGGACGCCGCGCTCGAAGATCGCCTCCCGGAATTCTCCGCTCCGGGCGGTCACGATCCTGAAGCGAGAGGAGAGGGCGTTCACGGCCTTGGTGCCGACTCCGTTGAGGCCGACGGAGAACTGGAAGACCTCGTCGTTGTACTTGGCGCCCGTGTTGATGACCGATACGCAGTCGATGAGCTTCCCCGGCGGGATGCCGCGCCCGTAATCGCGCACGATGACGGTCTTGTCCTTGATCTGGACGTCGATCCGCTTGCCGTAGCCCATGATGTACTCGTCGATCGAGTTGTCCATGACCTCCTTGAGGAGGACGTAAATGCCATCATCCTGGTTGGAGCCGTCGCCGAGCCGACCGATGTACATGCCGGTTCTGAGGCGGATGTGCTCGAGGCTGGACAATGTCTTGATCTTCGATTCGTCGTAAGAGGTTTTCCGTTCTTTCGCCATGGCGCGCGCAGTATAGCGCGAAGGCCTCGCTTCGT
Organism: uncultured Spirochaetales bacterium; assembly: GCA_964538705.1. GTDB lineage: Bacteria > Spirochaetota > Spirochaetia > Treponematales > JBGSOB01 > CAYNQK01. The sequence continues at coordinate 1,915 of CAZIEI010000143.1, forward strand.
CAAAGACCACGCGCGGTACCGGTCTCCTTGCCATCGCCGCGATCCGCGGATACCATGTCCGCATGCACATCGTGAGCTCATACATCGTTTACCCCGAAGGGGAGGAGCAGGAGATCGACCGCCTCCTCAGGCCCGGGGAGCTCGTGGGCATCAACGCCGAGCCGCTCGCCCTCCCTCTTCCCACGAACCGTATGATCGTCTACCGCGTGAGCGCTATCAGGAAGACTGAAGGAAAAGGGGAGACGGAGGTGAGGCATTATCTCGAGCTCATGAGCGCCGCCGAGCTCCGCGAGTTCGTCCGCTAGGGGTTTCCGCCCGCGGGGGCGCACCCTTTGCGCCCTTCCCTGACCCGCTCGGGACCGGGCTTGAGCCCCTCAGCGCGGGAAGATCGTGAGGTCGGGGAGGACGAACTGTCGCTGCAGGGAGAACTGGTCCTGGACGGCGGCCTCGGACCCGACCCGCACCGTGAAGAAGTGCTCGAAGTCCTCGAAGCCTTCCCTAGCCGCGCGGAGCTCGAACTCCACGACCTTGGACTCGCCCTCGGCATGGGCTTCCTCGGGATAAGGCCAGAATATGAATGTGCCGCCCGTGCTCGCGAAGAGCGAACAGGGATTCTGCCAGTTCGGATCGACCATCCGCGCTTCGATGCCGTCCCTGAGCAGAGTGACGCGCATCCCGTCCATCGGCTCGAAGGTAGCCCCGTTGAAGAGCCGTCCGATGATCGTCGGGTAATTGAACACGGGCCCATGGGGATAATCAGGCTTCCCCCGCTCGGTGCCGTGCTCGAAATGCGGCCGCTTGGTCTGCTCGATCTTCCTCCAGCCCTCGTTGGCTAGAGTGATGGCATCCGCCTGCTTCTGGATCTTCTCCTGGTAGTCCTTGGAGGAGTACGCTACGCCCCTCCCCGAGAACACGTACTCGGGTTGCATCCGATTAAGGACGAAGCAGGCGACATCCTGGCGGCACTGGCGGCAGGTGCAGAATCCCAGGGACTTCGTGCGCTCCTCGGCGTCGAAGATGTCCTCGACGATGGATTTCACGAGGTCCTCGATGATGTTGTGGATCTCCACCGTCGCCTCCCGCCCCTCAGGGCTTCGCGGGCTCCGCCTTGCTCCCGCCTCCGGCCTCGCCGGGCATGACGAGCTCGGCGAGCGTGTCGACGCAGTCCATGAAGTCCAGGAGGGTTTCCCGGAGCGAGTAATAGTTGAGGCCGGCGTAGTAGACCTTGGAGTAGACCGTGAAGGCCATGTCCTCGCCGGGCTTCTCGAGAGATATGTAGCAACCGTAGTCGTAGCAGATGGCCATCATCTCCTCGAGCTTGTCCCGGATGAGGTGGTCCGCATCCTCGGCGAAGCGGAAGGAGAAGGCGAGCTCGAGAAAGCGGCACTGCTCGTCAATGATATACCCGCCCTCGAAGCCGTCGTCCGAGCGGAAGGCCCCCGAATAGACCTCGTCCTCCTCGGTCTTCCCCTCGCTCGTGTATCCTAATTCTTTGAAAAGGACCCGGACCCTGCGGATCCGTTCCTTCATGATGCGCGATATCTTCATTCAACTCCCGTCCAGCTCACACTCTAGCGCCTAAAGCGGCGACTATCAAGGACCGACCGCGCCCTTTCCGCGCCTTCCCTGGCGGGCGAGCCGGGCCTTGGCGCCCGGATAAAGCTCCTCGAGCCGCTTAAGCTCGGGCTCGAGGCGGCTCCGGGCGTCCCTCCCTGCCTCGGGGCAGGGATTGGCGACGACCGGGAAGCTCTTCCGCTCGGCGAGGGTCGCCACGCTCCTTCCAGGCACGTCGATGAGGGGGCGAATGATCCTGGCGGAGCCATCGAAGAACTCGCGCGACGGCTCGAGTGTCTCGATCCGCCCCCTGCCGAGGAGAGCCATGAGCGCCGTCGAGGCCGCGTCGTCCCTGGTGTGCCCTATCGCCACCGACGCTGCTTTCAGCCGCTTCGCCTCCTCGAAGAGGAGTCGCTTTCGCTCCCGCGAGCAGGAATAGCATGAACGAGCCTCCCGCCCCTTCTCGGGGAAATCGGCTTCGATCGCGCTAAACCCGATCCCGAGGCCTTCCATGAAGGCGTCGAGCCTGGAGAGCGCTTCCGCAGGAAGAGGATGCTCGCGCCATACGACGGTCGAGGCAAAGACCGAGAAGCACGGCGTTCCGGACGCGGCGATACGCGAGAGGATATAGGCGAGCGAGAGCGAGTCCTTCCCGCCGGAGAGCCCTACGAGGACGAGGTCTCCGTCCTCGATGAGTGAGTATCCGATGAGGGTACGGCGGACGCGAGAAAAAATGCGCTCCTCGTGCCCATCGCGGTCTTTCCGGGGTCCCTCCGGGCTGATCCCCTTCCCTTCCACCTGCGACCGGCCTCCCATTCCCCTTCGCTCCTATGTTCTACGGATCACGCGGCGCCGCCGAGAGCGGCGTCCAAAGCTCGCCGCGCCTCAGGTACGAGGGGTTCCGACGAATAGACGCGGATCACCCTGAGCGACCGCGTGAAGCTCTCTACGGCGCCGCGGGTGAAGAGCGACGACACGTCGCAGAAGGCCGCGTCCAGATCCACGACCCGCACGTCGGATTCAAAGGACACGGCCTCGGGGAGATCGATCACGACGACTGCCTCCGGCCTGCGCCCCATCGCTCGCTCTATCTCGTCCTCGAGCTCCGTCCGCTTCCCGAGGTCCTCGAGGACGGCGTGTCCGCTCCGCCCCCGCTCGAAGGGTATCTCGGCCCTACAGGCGAGGAGACGCCCCGCGATGGCGGTCTCCGCGAGGGTCCGGTCGCGGTCCGCCATCCGTTTCACGAGCGAACCGAAGGAATCGTCGTCGAGCGAGTAGAGCTCCTCGGGCGCGAATCGACCGGCCCGGAGCGACGACGAAAGCGCCTTCTTCGCCGCAGAAGTGGCCGCGCGTACGTCCCGATGCCAATAGACGCTCCGGTACATGAGGTACTTCGCGAAGAGGATATGCTCGATGGAGGGAACGCCCTTGGAATCGATGCCGATGCCCCTCTTCCCGTCGAACCGGATTCTCGAGAGCGCGAAATCGAGGTCCTGGGTTCCGTAGGGCACGCCGCAAAAGTAGGCGTCGCGGTTGAGGTAGTCGAGTTTGTCGGGATCGAGGACGCCCGAGAGGATGTTCCGGTAGGCGATCGTTTCGGCGTCGGCCTTGAGCTCCTCATCAACGATGGCGGCCGTCCGCTCGGGGTCGGCTCCGGCTCCAGCGAGGAGGCCCCGAACGGGATCGGCGAGCGCGATCCGGGCGGTGAGCGCCTCGTGCTCCTCGAGGGCGAGCTCCTTGAGCGAATGCGTGTACGGGAAATGGCCGAGATCGTGGATCAGAGCGGCGGCGAGAAAGGAACGGAGCCCCTCCTCGGTGAAGGGTCCGCTTCCCTCGCGGCGGACGAGGGAGACCATCATGCTCCGGGCCACGTGGTAGACACCGAGAGAATGCACGTAGCGCGTGTGCGTCGCGCCCGGGTAGACGTTACAGGCGGGGCCGAGCTGCCTGATCCGCGAAAGCCGCGCGAAGGGAGCCGATCCGACTATCGCGCGGAGACCCGGCGTGAGGTAGACGTGGCCCCAGAGGGGATCGCGCACCGGTTCGTCGTATCCCCGCTCAAGCGCGTCCAAGAGATCGGAATTCCTTCCCATTCGTTCCCCCTTTCCCGTCTCCGCTCCGATGGTACATAATAACACCCATGAAGGGAATGGCACTGATCGCGCCCATCCTCGTCGTCCTCTCGCTCTCCTCCTGCGGAAAGGACCGCGCCAGACCATCGCCCGCCGTCGTGAGGAGGGAACGGCCCTCGTCGGCGCCGATCGAGATGTCGATGAGCTCCCCCGTCCCCGACGGGGCGCCTGTTGCCAAGGCCTCGCCCCCATCTTTGTCGCGTAGGCGTGCGAAATCCTCTCCGGCCGCCTCCTCCGCCGCCAGCGGGAACCCCTCTCCCCTTCCGAGCGGACGGGGCGCTCCGGCATCCTCGATGCGTCCGGCCGGTTCTCCGCCGGCGCTTCCCGATCCTGCCGACCTCGTTCCCCCGAAGAGTCCCAAGACCACCCAGGTTCCGTCCGCCCGGCTCCCGGCTTCGGGCCCTTTCGCCCTCCTGCCGATCGGCGTCTCCGATTACCGGTATCCTGAGGATTTTTCCCTCGGACCGCTCGAGCCACGTCCCGCCGGCGCGATCGCTTCCTCCGATCCCGGCGTCCTCGCATACGCGCTCGCCAAGGCCCTCGTGAATAAAGCCGGCGTGGACGCTCTCGCCGCTCCCGGGCGGGCAACGGTGATCGCGCAAGCGCTCAGGCCCTACCTCTCATCGAAGGCCGCCATTTCCGGATACCGCATCGGGAAGCTGAGGAGAGACGTCGATTCTGCCGAGTGCAGGGCTTTCTTCTTCAACGAGTCAGGCGGGAGGATTGTGGCGGAATTCTATTTTACGAAGACACTGGGCTCGTGGGGCGTGGACGGCGTAGCGGGCGACTTCGCCTCCATCGCTGAGGCAAGTCCCGCGCCGCGCTCGTCCTTCGATCCAGGGGAATACGAGATTTTCTCTTACTGATTGTCCGCGTCCCGTTGCGTGATCGGCGCGTCCGGAGCCTTTCGGAAAGGCCCCTCGCGCGCCGTCTCAGCTTACTCCAGGTTGATGCCGTGCCGTTTCTGGGGGAAGTTTTTGAGCATGGCCACGCAGTTCCGGGCCGTGTTGTAAACGAAGCCGCCGTTCCAGTACTCGAGCGCCGCGAAAAGGGCGTTACCGCCGTCAGTGTCGTCGGATTTCGTCGTCCTGAAAGATACGAAATTCCCGAGTTCCTCGAAGTTGGACTCCGCCAGGCACTGGAGGCGCCTCTTGTTGAACTCGTTCCAGGACTCGAGGTCCTTGAATCCGTCTCCCTCGTCCTGGACTATGAGGTGGGCGTGACTCGGGGAGAAGGAGTACCAGACGCGGACCATCTTCTCGGGGTTGCACTTATTCCCGTGCTTCACGGCGTTCTTGATGATCTCCGATATCTGCTGCTCGAGAAGGTTGATCTCCTTGATCTCGAGCGGGGCCGACTGGACGATGAGGAGGGTGAAGTACCTGATCTGACGGTAATCCGAGGGGAATTCCTTATAGAGGAGATTCGTCTTATCGAACAGCGGGCTGTTCTCGTTTACCTTGATTTCCTTTATCTCGTTCAGGTAGGTATTGTTCTCCATGGCTTACTCTTCCATCTGCTGAATGGCTTCTTCGATGCTGTTGGTGATGGGGAAGTATCCCATCAGCTTCGTGAGCTCTATTACCTTCTTCACCGAACCGTGGATATTGGTGATGCTGAGCCTGAGGTTCATCTTCTTGATCGTCGAGCAGATATAGATGAGCGCTCCGATGCCTGACGAGTCGATGTAATCGACGTTTTCGAGATTGATGATGAACTTCACCACCTTCTTCTCGAGCATCTTCATGACGAGCTCTTTGAGCTTGTAGGAGTTGTAGAGGTCCATCTCCCCGTTGACGTCTATGATGTAGTTCTCACCGTTCTTCCTGATCTTCAGTTCCATGCTGTCCGCCCCTCCTCCCTCACGGCCTCATCTTCATGATCAACAGGGACTGATCGTCGTGCTGCCTGGCCTGGCCCATGAAGTCCTGGAGATCCTGCCGAACCGCCATGGCGATGTCCTTCGCTCCCATGCCGGACAGCTTTACGAGGAGCTCCCCGAGGCGCTTCCGGCCGTACTGCTTCCCTTGCACGTTCATGGCCTCGATGATGCCGTCCGTGTAGAGAGCCAGGACGTCTTCCGGACCGAGCCTGAACTTCCTGGTCTCGTATTCGGTTTTCCGCTCGACGCCGATGGGGACCGACTTTATCTCCACCGCCTGCAGGGTATCGGCCTCGGCCCTGTAGACGATGGCCGCCTGCTGGCCGGCGTTGGCGAACTCGACCTCGCCGCTCGATGCGTCGAGGGCGGCGAGGCCCAGGGTCGCGAAGTGGTCGATGTCGACCTTCCCGGTGATGCCCCGGTTCACCCACTGCAGGAGGGTCGCCGCGTCCTTCGTCGAGGCGGTGATGAGGTTCAGGATGGACCTGACCATGACCAGGACGAGGCTCGCCGCGACGCCCTTGCCGGCGACGTCGCCGACGGCCAGGAGGACCTTGTCGGAGCGCGTCTGGATGACGTCGTA
>CAZIEI010000144.1:0-8052 GCA_964538705.1 uncultured Spirochaetales bacterium
TGCGCCCCTCCCTCGCGAGCGGCATGAGGTAGTTGATGACGCCCTCGAAGATCGCCTGCTGGGCTCCCGCCCCGCCTATCGTCATGAGGATCCGGCGCGGCTGCCCCTTGGACATCCGCTTGAGGCGCCGGTCGCAGTCGGCGTTGACGTTGGAGACGATCTCGTGGTCGATGTAGTGGCCCGTGAAGCGGACCTGGCCCTCCGGAATGGGCTTGAGGATCCGCTTCCCCTTCCCCATGTTCCTGAGCTCGCGATAGCCGATGAAGCATGATGCGCTCTGGACGGCGAGCACGGCTCCCTCGGCGAGATGGAAGGAGAGGGGCCAGTTGTCCGGGACCATGTTCACCACGTTCGTCATGCCCGCATGCACCGCGGCCTGCGCGCACCAGGGATGGCTCGCGATGAAGGGCGTGTCCGGGGGGAGGCTCGCGGGGATATTCCTGAAGAGCTCCGTGAGGGCGAGGTTCCTCGCGTAGTACTCGATGGGACGCGACCACTCGCTCGTCGCCTTCTCCCAGAAGAGGTCGTTGAAGAGCCTCCATTTCTGCGAGATTCGCGAGGCGATGGAGTACCACTTGTTGAGGTAGGCGATCGTCTTCCCCGCAGTGGAATCCTTGAAGGACATGAAATCGAGCCAGTACGGCGTATAGCCCATGGACTTGGCGGCGCTCGCCGCGGCGAGGGCCATGCGCATATGGCCGTAGCCCATCCTGATCGTGCCGATGACGAGGGGCTTGCCCTTGAGAGGGGCCCCGTTCCCGCCCGGCGAGAGGCGCTTCAGGCCGAGAGTGCCTCCTACCCAGGGATCATCCGAGGCGCCGAGGGAGTAGCGCTCGTCCGGATCGTAGCCGAACTTCCGCGCATAGCGGTCCCGGTTGGCGAGGCAGGATCGCCAATCACCTTCGTCGATCTTGTTGCCGTAGACCTCCATGCTCCCCCTCCTTCCCCGGATTGTACTCCGAGTCCTGGAAAAGGTCAAAGAAAACTAGAACAGAACTTGTTTTTTCAACGCTCCGAGGTAGCCAAGACCTGAGACGCCCTAGTAAAAAGAGCGGTGATTGAGGTACAAGGAAAACCCGGCCCGGACCTTCCCTTTACACCGGCCTACGACATCGCACGTTTTCAATCCGGCCAGACTATTCATGATAATTCCGCGGAGAGCCCCCCAGAGCCGCAAAGCGGATAAGCCCGCCCCCCTCTTCTTTGCGCCTTTGCGCCTTTGCGTGATTTATTCCTAAGGCTAAATCAAGAAGGAAAAACTCGCGCAGAGCTCGCAGAGCTGCAAAGCGGATAAACCCTCCCCCTCTTCTTTGCGCCTTTGCGCCTTTGCGCAATTTATTCCTAGGGCCAAATCTAGAAAGAAAATCTCGCGCAGAGCTCGCAGAGCCGCAAAGCGGATAAGCCTGTCCCGCGTCTTCTTTGCGCCTTTGCGAGAGAATTTCCTAAATCTCTAACCATAATAATCAATCTCACGCAAAGCTCGCAAAGCAGAAAACCCCGATCTCCCCTCTTCTTTGCGCCTTTGCGCCTTTGCGCGATTTATTCCTAAGGCCAAATCAAGAAGGAAAATCTCGCGCAGAGCTCGCAGAGCTCGCAGAGCTCGCAGAGCCGCAAAGCGGATAAGCCTGCCCCCCTCTTCTTTGCGCCTTTGCGCCTTTGCGCCTTTGCGCCTTTGCGCGATTTATTCCTAAGGCCAAATCAAGAAGGAAAAACTCGCGCAGAGCTCGCAGAGCCGCAAAGCGGATAAACCCTCCCCCTCTTCTTTGCGCCTTTGCGCCTTTGCGTGATTAATCTCTTCTTCCAAAAAAACTCCCGCAGAGCTTACAAAGAAAATAAACCCGGCCCCTCTTCTTTGCGTCTTTGCACGGAATACTCCTCTCTCGTCTCCCGCATAGGAATCAAGGATAACATACCCCAGATCCAACCCACTCTTCAGAGAATAAAAAAAGAGGCCGCCCTTCCGGACGGCCCCTCGGATCGACTGACGCCGATGCTTATTTTTCCAATATGAACTCCACGCGGCGGTTCTTCCACCGATTATCCGCGTCCTTGAAATCCACCACCGGGGTCGAGGAACCGAGGCCGTTGGTGCTGAGGCGCTTCGCGTCCACGCCGTTCTCCACGAGGAGTGCCTTCACGGCCTCCGCGCGCTTGCGGGACAGCGGAATGACGTCGCCTTCCTCCTCCTCCTTGATCTTGGCGGCGGAGTAGTCGTAGATCTTCCCGATGGAGTTGGCGTGGCCCTCGATGAGGACCTTGTAGCTCCGGTACTTGTTGAGGATCTCGGCAATGCGCTTCACGACCCTGTAGTTGCGGTCCACGGTCTCCTGCGGGAGGTTCAAGAAGTCCGCGAAGTCCGGCCTGAAGACGATGGAGGGCACCTTGATCTTGAGCCGGTTCCCGTCCCTGATCACGAGGACATCCACGGCTATCACGCCCTGAGTCTTCGAGGTATTGCCCAGCGCGTCCGTGATGGTGAAGGTCCAGGGGTAGTCGGTCGCCGCCTCCACGAGCTCGCCCTTCATGGACTTGCCGTCCCAGGTGACGCGCGCGGCGGGCTTTCCCTGCCCCTCGTACTTCATGAACATGCGCGACTTGGCCGCGTCGTCGGCCGAAGCCTCGAAGATCTCGAACTTCCACTCCTTGATGTCGGACGCGTCCTGCACGGCCAGCGAGATGTTCACCTCGTCGTCCACGCCGTCGTTGTCCGGCGAGAAGGGATCGGGATTGAGCGCGAGCTTGGCGAGCGGCGGATCGATGTCCAGGAGGAAGGCGGGCGTCTTGGCCTCCACCTCGTCGCCCTTGTCGTAGGAGAGCCTGAGAACGCCGGTCAGCTTGCCGGGATTCACCTTGCCGGCGGTGTCCTTGCCGTCCCAGGGCAGCTGCGTCGGGAGGCCGGAGGAGCCCTTGCCCGACCATTCGCGCTGGGCCTTTCCGGACTCGTCCTGCACTGAGAAGTTCCACGCGGAGAGCCCGTCCTTGAGCTTCACGATGAAGCCGAAGGTGATGTCATCGAACTTGCCGTCTCCGTTGGGCGAGAATCCGAGGGGCGTCGCGGTCACGAAGGCGCCCGTCTCCCGGGTGTCGATCGTTATGCCGTCCACGGCCTTCTCGGTCCTGTTGCCGGCCTTGTCCGTGGAAGCCGCGACGTAGCGGTAGCGGCCGTCGGGGAGCTTGTTGCCCGCGGAGTCGGTGCCGTCCCAGGCGACGTCCTCGGCGGCCTGCGGGAAGGAGTACTCGCGCACGGCCTTGCCCTTCGCGTCCGTGAAGGTACCGATCCAGCCGTCCTTGCTCGAATCTGTCTGGCGGATCGTGATCTTGTCCTTCTTCCCGTCGCCGTCGGGGCTGAAGAGGAGGGTATCGGCTTTGAGGGAAACGGTCGGGGCCTTGGTGTCGAGCGCGAGACCGGTCGCCTGCGAGCTCACCTCGTCACCGGACTGGTAGCGGACCCAGAGGTCGGCGGAGTAGGTCCCGTCGGGGGCGACGGCGCCCGCGTCGGTCTTGCCGTTCCAGACGGTACGCTCGGGGACGCGGCCCTTTCCGGTCCAGAAGCGGACGTCGGCGCCGGCGTCGGTCTTCACCCTCAGGCGCCACTCGGCCGCGTTCTCCCTCGCCTGCACGGAGGCCACGAGAGTGAGGACGTCCTTGGAGCCGTCACCGTTGGGCGAGAAGGCCTTGAGGTCGGAGCTGAGCATCACGCTCTTCTTCTCGGTATCGACGCGGACCTGCGCCGGAACAGACGCACCCGAATTACCCGCGCGGTCGACGGACTTCACCACGAAGGAGTACGCGTCGTCGGGGAGGAGCGTCCCCTTCCCGTCGGTGCCGTCCCAGGCCCATTGCTCGGGCTTGCCGGAGAGCTTCGCCTGGGCGACGGCTTTGCCGGAGGCGTCGAGGACCTCGCCGGTCCAGGAATCCTCCTGCGAGGCGTCGATGTCGAACTCAGCGTTATCGAGCTTCCCGTCGCCGTTGGGCGAGAATACGGAGGCCGCGGCCTTCACCGTCGCCTTGGGCGGGGTGAGGTCGAGGCTGAAGGAGGGGGAATCGATGGCGGGCGCGTGGCCGTTCACGTAACGCGCGGAGAGCGAAGCGCGGTACAGGCCCTCGGGAAGGGCCTTGCCTGCCTTGTCCCTGCCCTCGAAGGCGTACTCGCCCTTGAGAGCGTCGCCCTTGCCCGTGACGTTCCAGACCTCATCGCCCTTCTGATTCTTCACGGCGATGGTCCATTCGGCGAGGCCGGACTTGACCGGCACGCCGGGGGAGAGGGCCAGGACATCGCGCGATCCGTCGCCGTTCGGCGAGAAGTAGCCCGAGTCGATGGAGAGGGAAACGGGGGGCTGGCGCGTGTCGATGACTACGTTATCAAGAGTGACCGAGGCCGCGTTGAGGCCGCGGTCCTCGGCGGAGGCGACAATGCGGTACACGCCGTCGGGCACGACCTGCCCGGCGTCGTTCTTACCGTCCCAGGAAACCTCGGTGAGGGCCGCGCCCTCAGTCTCCATGGTCCGCACGAGGCCGCCGGCGGCGTCGCGCACCTCTACCTTCCAGGAATCCTCCTTGGAGCCCGAGGCCTTCACCGCGAGGACGTCCTTAGCGCCATCCTGGTCGGGAGAGAAGACGAGGCCGGAGGGATCGGCGGGCACGCTCAGGGCGACCGAGGGGGGCGTCGAGTCCACGGCCACCTTGTATTCCTCGCTCGTCCCCTTGTTGCCGTTGTCGTCGCGGGATTCGATGGTCACGAGGTACTGCCCGTCGGGAACCACCTGGCCCGAGTCCGAGCGTCCGTCCCACACGAGGGCGGGGGGCACGTTGACGCCCTTCTTCTTGTAGACGAGGCGGTCGAAGAATCCCTTGACGCCCATGTTCTCGGGCCGCTCTTCCTTATTCTTGATCTCGCGCACGACCTTGCCATCGGCGTCGGTGATCCTGAGGGAGTAGTCCTGCACGAAGCGCTCGTCGGTGATGGACACCGGCAGGGAGAGCTCGTCGTTCTTGCCGTCCGCGTTGGGCGAGACGTAGTACTGGTCGTGGGGCGTCTCGGGATAGGTCACCGCGATCTTGGGCGGCTTCTTGTCCACGACGCCGAAGGGCAGGATCGCTCCCGCGCCGAAGGCCCAGATGTCGTTGTACATCGGCTTGGCCGCGATGACGGGCCGGAGCTCGCTCCTGTCCCAGCCCTGCTTGGCGAGGAAGGACTCCTTGCTCTTGGCGGTGGTGATGGGGAAGGAGGCGCTCAGGTAGACGCTGGGATAGTAGCTCACCGGCACGTCGTCGAGCAGTTCGCGTACGTTGATGCCGTAGTTCGTGCCGATGGTGACGCGGTCCTTGATCGTGAGGGCGAGCCCCGCGTCGAGGATGGCGTTCTGGCAGAAGGGGAAGCTCGAGTCGAGCGTCATCGAGAGCCTGCCCCAGTCTTTCTGGAAGAAGTCCCATCCGGCGCCGATCTTGGGCGTGAACGGGGAGGGATAAGCGCCGTCCATGTTCATGGGGCCAGTCGCCGCCTCGCCCTCGCCCATGGGGGCGAACCACTTGCCGAGGTTCGCGAGGACGATGCCGTAATGGAAATCCTTGAAGGCCTTGAAGTCGCCGAGCCGGTGCATGATCCCGAGATCCACCCCGACGCCCCAGTCCTGCGTATAGCGCGCGCCCAGGGTACCGTGGAGCCCGGCGCCGATCCAGAAATTGGGGTAGACGTCCTTCGCGAAGGTGGCCCGCGCGTCCAGGACGCTGCCGACGGGCATGGAACCCAGGGTCTCGGGCATGGTGAGGTAGCGGAGGCCGAATCCCCAGACACCGGCGGGCTTGGGCAGGGACGCCCCGAGGTTGAACGCCGAGCCCCATCCCTCCTCATCGCCGAGCCCGACGAGGGCGATATAGCTCGCCTCCATGGTGAATCGCTGGAGCGCGGCGTTAGCCGCCGGATTGAGAGCGTCGGCGGAGGGCGCCCCCGAGACCGTCACTGACGGGCCGCCGCCCAGGAAGAGCGGCGAATATAAGTCGTAAAGCGCTTCTCCACCGACGGGCGGATCGGAGGCCGCGAGAAAGGCGACCGTCGCGAGGCATATGAAGATGGGGGCGAGGCTTCGTAGACGCATGAGGGACCTCCCAGACGTTTGATCCAGCGGTCGAGCGGCTCTCCGGCCGTCATACGGAGGTCAACGGGCTCGGGGAGGGCTCGGCGCCGGGATTATTCGGACGCTGACCGACGGGCCGGGGCGGCGCTGCCGGTCGCCCGATTAATATAGCACGTTTTATTCACTGATACATGACGATGGAGGGTTTGGGATCGAGGGCCATGACCTCCGCGGGGCTCATGAGGGGGTCGTCGAAACCCGCCCCCGCGTAGCCGGAGCGGTAGAAGAGCTTATATCCCTTCACCGGTATGTTGCGGTCCGCCGCGTTCCTGCGGTAGGCCTCCTTCTTCACCGCGGGCGCGCCAAAGCCATCCGCCGTCTGCACGAGGAGGACCCGCTCGAAATCAGCCCTGATCCGCTCGCGGCCGGTGATCATAAGGGGTTTGAACTGGTGCACCACCAGCATGCGCCGCCCAGGCAGGCCGCGCGAGACGAGGTAGTCCTGGATGATGGCCTGCGCAGCGTTGAGCTCCTCGCCCTTCACTGTGCCGATCTCCTTCATGGGCCGAGCGGTGCGCCATTCGGGGTCCAGGGCGAGGTGAACGTTGGGGTACGCGAGCCAGGGCAGGAGGCGGCGCGTCGCCTCCTCCACGGAGTACTTCCCTATCTGGTGGTCCAGGAACACGACGATGCCGCGCTTGAGAGCGAATTCAATCCATTCGCGGGTCGTCGACTCGGAGAGTATGCCGATGTCGCCTCCCGGCCACACCGTGCCGTAGATGAGGTAGAAAGCGGGGCGGACGGCCTTGTCCCCGTTGTGCGCGTCGTATTGGGCAGCGAGCTCGGTCACCGCACGCGCGGCTTCGGTCTTGTCCATCCTGCCCAGGATCCCCATGATCCGCGCGCCGGGCTTGCCGTAGTACGCCAGGACGTCCTCGTTCAGGACGAGGTCGTAGGAGACGCCCGAGAACCAGGAGTCCTCCAGGCGCGGCTCGTTCGCGCATCCCTGCAGCGCTTCGGCGGTCCTGAAGAAGAGACGCGGAAAGGGGCTCGACCCGGGAATGGGCGGCGGGACGGGCGTGGGCGGCGTCGCCGCGAGGACGGCGGGCGGTAGAGCAGCGGGCGACGGAGCGTCGACGGGCTCGGGAGCCGCGATGGCCTCGACGGCGAGTGCAGCGGCTGCGGCCGCGTCGGGGCGGCTCCGTTCGTCAGCGGCCGCGGCGGTTGCGAGCGACGATGCCGCCAGGGCGGCGATCGCGCGGAGTATGTGCGCGTTCATCGCTACGATTATCGGACTAAGGCGCCCGGAGGATGAGGCTTCGTCGCTCGCGGTTACTCGTAATGTGGTTCGGAGACCGGTACCCAGTACGGAAGCAGGTCCGAGCGGAAGCGCGACTCGATCTCCGCACGGTACGTGAGCACGCGCTCGATGTACTCGTACGTGGATTCCGGCACCGTTCCCCGCTCCGCGCGGGAAAGGCCCGCATTGTAGATGGCCAGGGCCCGGATCACATCGCCCCCGTAGTTCATAGCGAAGCGGAGGTGGGCCATGCCCTTTCGCGCGTTGACGACGGGGTCGTAGGCCTCTTCGTCGCTCAAGCGGGGATAGCTCCGCGAGTTGAGCTGGAAGAGCCCCTTGTCGACGCTCCGGTCCTTGTTCACGGACCGGGCCGAGGGGCGGAAATCGCTCTCTGCCCGCGCGAGGGCGAAGGCGAGATTAACGTCGACGCCCTTCTCCACGGCCGCATCGAGGATGGCCTTCGCCACCCGCTCCGATCCCGTCATCCTCGCGTAGAATTTGACGAGGGAGGTCCGGGCGCGCGTATGGCGGTAAAGCGCTTCGGGATAATCCGGGGAGGATTCGGCGCGCAGGGGAAACCGCGTGACGGGTCGGGACAGCGTTTGGGCTATCCGCTCCTCCAGGGATACTTCTTGTCGAACGAGGGTCCTATCGAGCGGTTGCAGGGTGCAGGTCATC
>CAZIEI010000145.1:0-8012 GCA_964538705.1 uncultured Spirochaetales bacterium
GGTCGAGTACCTTCCGCCCATGACCCTCGGCCTCGTCCGCTTCGCCGCGGCGACGGTCATCCTCTTTTTCCTGAAGCGCCGCCTCGCGCCCGGAGACGCCATCGGACGCGGCTCGCTTCCCGGCCTCGCCGCGGCGGGCCTCGTGGGAGTGACGCTCTACTTCTTCATGGAGAACAACGGCGTGAAGCTCTCCACGGCCTCGGAGGCCTCGATCGTGATCGGCGCCATCCCCGTGCTGAGCCTGATCGCGGAGCGGCTCTTCCTGGGAACGCGACTCTCCGCGACGGGCTACGCGGGCGCGGCGCTCTCGACGGCGGGTGTCTGGATCTTCGTCTCCGCGGGGCTCTCCGCGAGCGGGGACGCGCGCGGTTATCTCTTCATGTCGGGCGCGGCGCTGAGCTGGGTCGGATACACCTTCCTCACGCGGCGCCTCTTCGCGAAGCACGAGCGGATCACAGTGGTCTTCTGGCAGAGCCTCTTCGGGACCGCGGGCTTCATCCCCTTCGCCCTCGCGGAGTCCGGCTCGTGGCGGGCCGCTCCCTGGCCCGTGTGGGCGCACATCGCCTACCTCGCCGTGTTCTGCTCCGCCCTCGGCTACTGGTTCTATGCGTACTCGATGGACGCGCTCGGGGTGACGGCCTCGAGCGTCTTCATCAACCTCATCCCGATCGTCGCCGTACTGGGAGGCTTCCTCTTCCTCGGAGAGCGGATGTCCGCCGTCCAGTGGATCGGCGCTGCGGTGGTGGTATCGGGCGTCGCGCTCGCGACCCTGCCGCCGCGAAGAAGGAGGGCGCGTACGGATGAGCCCGGCTAAATAGTAGAAAGCGGATTCGCGCTCCTCCCGAGGGACGCATAGGGGAAAGGGAACGCGGCGTTCCCCGGACGCATCGCGCGATTCCAACCTTGCGTCCGGGGCCGCGGCGCGGTATAGTCCGCGACCGTGGCGTCCTCCTGGAGGGCCGGGACGGCGCGGAAGGACGGGACATGGACATCGCGATCGACGCCAAGGCGGAAGGCAAGCCCCTGGCCCATCACTGGAGCGTCTGCGTAGGCGGCGGACGGGTGGGGGAGGCGCTCCGGGCCGATTTCCAGAAGCACCTCGAGATGGCTCAGCGGGACATGCCGTTCAAGTACCTCAGGATGCACGGGCTCTTCCACGAGGACATGATGGTCTATCGCCTCGAGGGCGGAAAGCGGATTCTCAACTGGCAATACGTCGACCTCGTCTTCGATCATTGGCTCTCCGTTGGGATCCGCCCCTTCGTGGAGCTTTCCTTCATGCCCTACGACCTCGCGAGCGGGGAGGAGACGATCTTCTGGTGGAAGGGGAACATCACCCCGCCCAAGGACCCGGAGGCCTGGGAGCTCCTCGTCGAGGACTTCGCGCGGCACGTCGTGGAGCGCTACGGATCCGAGGAGGTAAGGCGCTGGTACTTCGAGGTCTGGAACGAGCCCGCGCTCAAGTACTTCTGGAAGGACGCCGACTTCCCCGCCTACATGGACCTGTACGAGCGCTCCGTCCGCGCGCTCAAGCGCGTGGATCCGTGTTTCCGCGTCGGAGGCCCCTCGAGCCACGGATTCGGGGACGCCGTGGGCGAACCGCCCTGGGGGAGGGAATTCCTCGCCGCGTGCGCGGAGCGCGGATTGCCGGTGGACTTCTTCTCCGCCCACCCGTACCCGACGCTGTACCCGGTCGATCCGGACGGCCGCGGCTACATGGTGTGGGACGGGCCCGACCGGCTCCAGCGCGACCTCTCAGGCTGCGAGGCCATCATCCGCGCCTCCGCCTTCCCGAACGTCGAACGGCACTACACGGAATGGAGCTCGAGCCCGAGCCCGCGCGATCCGGTGCACGACACGGCCTTCATGGCGCCCTTCATCATCCGGAGCAACTGGCTCTCGCGCGGCTCGTTCGATTCGCTCTCCTACTGGACTGTGAGCGACGTCTTCGAGGAGTGCAGGCAGGGCGACGTCCCCTTCCACGGGGGCTTCGGGCTCGTGAACCTGCAGGGGCTCAAGAAGCCCGCCTACCATGGGTACTGGTTCCTCTCGCGCCTCGGCGAGACGGAGATCGGAGGGGGCGACTCGTACGCGGTCACGCGGAGGAGGGACGGCTCGCTCGCGATTCTCCTCTGGAACTACTGCCACTACCGCGCGGACGCGAACGACAGCCGGATGCTCGAGGCCGCGGGCCCGGGGAGGATCTACGAGCTGTTCGAGGAACGGCCCGCGGCGGAATTCCGTCTGCGCCTCGCGGGACTCGATCGTCCGCTCCGCGTCCAGGCCACGCGCTTCGACCGGAAACGCGGGAGCTCCTTCGACGCCTGGGCGGAGATGGGCGCGCCTGCCCACGCGCGTCCCGCCGACCTGGAAGTCCTGCGCCGCCGCATGGAGGCCGAGGTCTCCGTCTCGCGCTACGGCGGGAACGCGGGGACGCGGACGCTCGCCGAGACGGTCGAGCCCTTCGGCGTGACGCTTCTCGAGATCCGGGAGGAGTGAGCGGGGAGCAACGGCAGCCGTGCCGCGTGCCTCGTGCCGCGGAAGGATCAGCCGGCCGCGGCCTCGTGAGCGCGGCGTGCGGTGCGCCAGAGCGGGGCCCGACCGAAGCGCGCGCGCTCCTCAGAGGGCGTGGCGTCCCGAATTGCCCGGAACACCCGGTTGAAGGTCCGGAGGTCGTCGAAGCCGCTCTCCTGCGCGATGTCCGCGAGCGTCATGGAGGTGTTCGCCATCAGGTTCTCCGCCCGCTCTATCCGCACCTCGTTCACGAAGGTCTTGAAGCTCGTGCCCACGATGCGCTTGAAGACGCGCGAGAAGTAGCAGGGGCTCAGGGCCGCGATCCCCGCCGCCTCCTCGAGCGGGATGGGGCGGAGGGCGTTCTCGTGGATGAAGTCGATGGCCTTCTGGAGCCGCTCCTGGACGCCGGACGCGGAGGCCTCCTCGGCGGCGGCGGCGGGAGCGGAGCCCGCGAGCTCGCGCTCGATCAGGCCGCAGAGCTGGAGCACGTACCCGCGCGCGACGCTGTTGTAGCCGGCGCCCTTGCCTTCCATCTCCGCGAGGAGCTCGAGCGCGATCGACTCCGCGCGGCGCGAGAGCTCTGGATGGTCCGCGCGCGAGGCGATCGGCTCGCCGAGGCGGCCGGCCATGGGCCAGGCGGGGCGGTTGCCGATGATCTCCGGCCTGAAGAGGATCACGATGGTCTCGGACCTCCGGGTCGCGCGCTCGTAGGAATGGATGCTCCGGCTCCCGCAGACCACCAGCGATCCGGGATCGGCCTGGCGGGTCACGTAGTTGGCGGAAACCTTGAGGGAACCCGAAATCACGTAGAGGAGCTCGACCTCCGAATGCCAGTGCGGACGGAATTCGAGGTCGTACACCCTGAGGACGATGAGGGGGATATCCGCTTCGAACGAGTGGAACTGGTGAAGCAACTCCATGGGCTCAGGATCGCATGATGGTCAAAATTTGTCCAGGTCGATCCGGGTCGGAAGCCGTGCATTCCCTCCTGGCATAGCCTACCGGAGAAAATTAGGCAAAAAACGGCCACTATATGAAAAATATGGTCCATTGGACGAAACCGAGGACAAAAACTGACCACATGTCGGCAACACTAACCTTGACGGCTGGATACCCCTCTACTATCCTACCCCAGTTCAGTCCCCTACGGACGAACAACGATGTCTCGGCTCCCGGCGCGATCCGCGCCGCTTCCGGGTCATTCATAGGAGGTATCCATGAAACGAACGTTCCTTGGCCTCGCGGCGCTCCTCGTCATCGTGACGGCCGCGTCGCTCGCGGCGCAGCCCGTAGACAAGCTGCCCGTGACCAAGCTCCCGCCTGTCGAGATTTCGGTGTTCACGGTGAACGCGATGCCGATGCCCCCCGAGACCAACCGCGCCTACAAGCTCATCAAAGAGAAGCTGGGCGTGACCTTCAAGTGGGACATCGCCGTCGGCGAGAAAGACCAGAAGATCGGCGTCATGATCGCCGGCCAGGACTATACCGACCTCTTGCACATCGACTCGCCCAAGTTCATCGACGCGGGCGCCTGTATCCCCCTCGAGGGCCTCATTGAGCAGTATGCTCCCAACCTGAAGAGGCACTACCAGTCCGATCCCGTCACCTGGAACAAGATGAAGGAGAAGGACGGCCACATCTACTGCCTCCCCGACTGGGGCGTCAACGAGAACGGCGTCACCGCCACCTGGTACTCCGCTTCCGCCATGTGGATCCAGAAGGCCGTGATGAAGGAATTCGGCTATCCCAAGATCACGACGATCAAGGAATACTTCGACCTCATCGCCAAGTACAAGGCCAAGCACCCGACCACCAAGGACGGCAAGCCGACCATCGGTTTCTCCATCCTCACCTACGACTGGCATAAGTTCTGCCTCATCAACCCGCCGCAGTTCCTCGCCGGCGCTCCCAACGACGGAAACGGCATCGTCGATCCCAAGACCGGCAAGTACCGCGTCCACCTGGGCGGCGCAGAGGCCAAGCGCTGGTTCAAGATCCTGAGCGAGATGAACCAGAAGGGCCTCGTGGACCGCGACTCCTTCGTTGACACCTACGACCAGTACCTCGCCAAGCTCGCGAACGGCCAGGTCCTCGGCGTGCACGACCAGCAGTGGCAGTTCAACGACTCCCAGAAGTCCCTTATCGCCCAGAACCGCATCATGGAGACGATGATGCCCCTGCCCATCGTCTTCGACAAGTCGATAAAGCCCTAGTACCGCGACTCCCCGCTTCCCAACCTCCAGCGCGGCTGGGGCATCAGCACCAAGGTGAGCAAGGATAAGGCGATCCGCATTATAAAGTTCATGGACGAGCAGCTCGATCCGGCCTGGCAGAAAGTCTTCTCCTGGGGCCTCGAGGGCGTGGACTACACCTTCGACAAGAGCGGCCAGCCCGTGTGCACCCCCGAGCAGCGCGCCCAGTTCGACGACGTGACCTGGAAGCTCCACAACCTCCCCGAGCTCTGGTACCAGGAGGCTCCGAAGCTCGAGGGCCGCTTCACCAAGGGCGGTCTCGCCACCGTGCTCAGGGACAACCCCAAGGAGTACTTGGAGTCGCAGAAGCCCGAGGACATCGCGATCTACAAGGCTTACAAGGTATCGAGCTACGCGGAGCTCATGGACAAGAATCCTCCGCCCAATCCGGCTTGGTATCCCGCCTGGCAGATCTCCCCCACCGACGGCACTCCTCCCCAGCTCGCCTGGGCCAAGGCCGAGCAGGCCTTCCTCAAGCACCTTCCCAAGGTCATCCTGGGCAAGCCCGCTGACTTCGAGAAGAACTGGAAGGAATACCTCGACGCGCTCGCGAAGTGCAACCTGAAGGCCTACGAGGACTTCATGCAGGAAGGCATCAACGACCGCATCAAGAAGTACGGCACGAAATAACATTCAGTCCGCGGCGGGCAAGGAGCGAGCCTCCGCCCGCCCGCCGCGGGCAATTCCCTGGAGCTGCCAATGACAATCGCGAAAGCCGGGAAGAAGCCCGGTTTGCTTCGAAGACTGAAGGGGCAGGGGGAGCTGGCGTGGATGTCCGTGCCGCTCATCCTCTATATCATCCTGTTCACGTACGTGCCCCTGAGCGGGTGGGTCATGGCCTTCCAGAACTACCGGCCAGCCAAATCATTCGGTGAACAGGCGTGGGTCGGGCTCCAGTGGTTCCAATTCCTCTTCTCCGACGACCAATTCCTCATGACCATGCGCAATACGCTGGCCATGAGTATCATCAACCTCACCCTGGGATTCACCTTCGCCATCGGACTCGCCCTCCTCCTCAACGAGGTCAAGAACCGGAACGTGAAGAAGGTGGCCCAGACGATCTCCTACCTCCCCCACTTCCTGTCGTGGGTCGTCGTCGCGAGCCTCGTGTCCACCATGCTCGCGTCGGACGGGGTGTTCAACAAGATCCTCCTCGAGCTCGGCCTCATCAAGCAGCCCGTGGTCTGGCTCGGCGCGCCGAAGGCCTTCTGGTGGATCGTGGGCTTCTCCAACGTATGGAAGGAAGTCGGCTGGAACACCATCATCTACCTCGCGGCCATGTCGGCCATCGATCCCGCGCTCTACGAGGCCGCGGAGATCGACGGATGCAGCCGCCTGGGCCGGATGTGGCACGTGACGCTGCCCGGCATCAAGCCGACCATCGTCGTTCTCCTCATCATGAACCTGGGCTGGATCATGGAATCCGGCTTCGAGGTCCAGTACCTCCTCGGGAACGGCATGAACCAGGACTATTCGCAGAGTATCGACATATACGTGGTCAAGTACGGGCTCAAGCTCGGCAACTACTCCCTCGCTACCGCGGCGGGCATATTCAAGAGCTCCGTCAACATCGGGCTCCTCCTCGCGGCGAACGCGATATCGTCCAAGCTGGGCGCGGAGCGTCTCATATGAACATAAAACTGGGAAACCGGAGATACCTCTCCCTGGGAAGCTTCTTGGGCGATACCGCCTTCGAGACCGTCAAGGGCGTGATCCTCTTCCTGATGGTGACGGTCACCCTCTATCCTTTCTGGAACACGGTGGTCATCTCCTTCAACCTCGGGACGGATACCATCCGCGGCGGCGTGTACTTCTGGCCGCGGATGTGGACGCTGACCAACTACAAGGCGGTGTGGCTCACGGCCAAGATACCCCAGGCCTTCATGGTATCCGTCGCGCGCGCGGTCATATCCACGCTCCTCAACCTCTTCCTCACCACGATGCTCGCCTACGCGCTCTCGCGGAAGGAGTTCGCGCTGAGGAAGCCGCTCACGATCTTCGTGGTGCTGTCCATGTACGTGAACGCGGGGCTCTTCCCCAACTACTTCCTCATCAAGGCCCTCCACCTCAACAATACGTTCTTCGTGTACGTGGTTCCCACGATGGTGAGCGCCTTCAACTTCATCGTGATCAGGACGTACATCAGGACCATCCCCGAGAGCATCTTCGAGTCCGCCAAGCTGGACGGCACGAGCGACTTCCGCATATTCCTGAGCCTCGTGATTCCGCTCTGCAAGCCGGTCTTGGCGACGGTCGCGCTCTTCGTGGCGGTGGGCGCGTGGAACGCGTGGTTCGACACCGTGCTCTACAACTCGGGCAACCCGAAGCTCTTCACCCTGCAGTACCAGCTCATGGCCCTGCTGCAATCCTCGATGAACCAATCGAAGAGCGCGGCGGACGTGGGTGCGGCGGGCATGGCGGCGAATATGGGCGCCAACATGGTCACTCCCGTGTCGATCCGATCGGCCATCATCATCGTGGCCGCGGTGCCCATCCTGATCGTCTATCCGCTCGTGCAGAAGTACTTCGTCGTCGGAATGAACGTCGGCTCGGTCAAGGAGTGATTCCGGCCGGGCCCGCCCGGGGAAAGGATTGACGAACATGGTGAAGGTCATCATCGACGCCGACGCGGGCGGACCGACGGTCAACAAGCACGTCTACGGGCATTTCGCCGAGCATCTCGGGCGGTGCATCTATGGGGGATTCTGGGTGGGCGAGGATTCGCCCGTCCCGAACGTCCGCGGCGTCCGGAAGGACGTCGTGGACGCGCTCCGCGCCATATCGATCCCCAACCTCCGCTGGCCGGGCGGATGCTTCGCGGACATCTACCACTGGCGCGACGGCGTGGGCCCGCGGAGCTCGCGTCCCGAGATGGTCAACGTCGTCTGGGGCGGCGTCACCGAGAACAACCACTTCGGCACGCACGAGTATTTCGATCTCTGCGGGCTCCTGGGCGCGGAGCCCTACATCTGCGGGAACGTCGGATCGGGGACCGTCCGCGAAATGGCCGAATGGCTCGAGTACATCACGATGGCCGGCCGGAGCCCGATGGCGGACCTGAGGCGCGCCAACGGACGGGACGAGCCCTGGGACATCACGTATTGGGCGGTCGGGAACGAGAACTGGGGATGCGGCGGAAACATGACGCCGCTCCAGTACTCGTACGAGTACCGGCGCTACCAGACCTACTGCAAGCATTTCGGGGGCAAGCAGCTCCATAAGGTGGCCTGCGGGCAATACGACGAT
>CAZIEI010000146.1:0-7926 GCA_964538705.1 uncultured Spirochaetales bacterium
CTGGATGCTCGATCCGGGGAGGACCGGGACCGCGGGCGGCGGCGGTTACGCGCTGGAAGCCCTCGCGGAGCGCTTCCTGGGCGACGCGGGGATCGCGTTCTCCGACGTCGTCGCCAAAGGCGGAAGCTTCAAGGACGTCCCCATCGAGAAAGCTACGCCCTACGCCGCCGAGGACGCGGACTTCGCCCTCCGCCTCATGGACGCTTTCATCCCGGCCCTGAAGGAGGCGGGACTCCTCAAGCTCTTCCACGACGTCGAAATGCCCGTCCTCCCCATCCTCGCGGCCATGGAGCGCGAGGGCATCAGGATCGATACGAAGGCCCTCGCCGCCTGCTCCGAGGAACTCGGGAAGGAAGTCCTCGATACGGAGAAGGAGATCTACGCTCTCGTGGGGCATGAGTTCAACATCGCGTCCACGAAGCAGCTCCAGGAAGTCCTCTTCGCCGAACGCGGCCTCAAGACCGGGAAGAAGACCAAGACCGGGTACTCCACGGATAGCTCCGTCCTCGAGGAGCTCGCGCTGAGCACGGGCGATCCCGTCTGCGAGAAGGTCCTCCGGCACCGCGGCCTCAAGAAGCTCCTCTCCACGTACGTGGACGCCCTCCCCGCCCTCGCTGACGATAACGGCCGCGTGCACACCCACTTCATCCAAACGGGCGCGGCCACCGGGAGGCTCTCGAGCCGCGACCCCAACCTCCAGAACATCCCCATCCGCGAGGAAGAGGGGCGGCGCATCCGCGAGGCCTTCACGGCCTCCAAGGGGAAGATTCTCGTGTCCTGCGACTACTCGCAGATCGAGCTCGTCGTCCTCGCCCAGCTATCGGGCGACGCCGCCCTCCGCGAGGCCTTCGCCCAGCGCAAGGACGTCCACCGGAGGACTGCCGCCCTCATCTTCAATAAGGGCGAAACCGAGGTGACCGGGGACGAACGCCGCATCGCCAAGACCATCAACTTCGGCGTCATCTACGGGATGTCGGCCTTCAGGCTCGCCGGGGAGCTCAAGATCCCGAGAACGGACGCCCAGCGCTTCATCGACGCCTACTTCTCCACCTACCGCGGCGTCACGGAATTCATCAGGAAGACCGTCGAGGAATGCGAGCGGACGGGCGTCGTGCGCACGGTCCTGGGACGGCTCCGTCCCATCGAGGGGATCGCCTCGCGGAACAAGACGGAGAAGGCCGGAGCGGAGCGCGTGGCGGTGAACACGCCCATCCAGGGGAGCGCGGCGGACATCGTGAAGCTCGCCATGCTCAGGGTGGACGCCGCCCTCAGGAAGGAGGAGCCCGAGGCCCGCCTCCTCCTCCAGGTCCACGACGAGCTCCTCATCGAGTGCCCCGTGGACAGGGCGGAATCCGTCATGGCGATCGCGACGCGCGAGATGGAGGCCGCCTACCCCATGGACGTGCCCCTCCGCGTCCAGGCCGAGCGCGCCCTTTCCTGGGGGGAAATGCATTGAAGCGGCCCTTCAGGATCGGCCTCGCCGGCGGCTACTGCGCCGGCAAGAACGAGGCCGCCCGCTGCCTGGAAGCCCGCGGCTTCCTCTGCCTGGACATGGACGCCGTGGGCCACGAAGCCCTCGCCTCCTCCGCGGAGGCCGTCGCCGAGCGGTTCGGCGGAGAGGCCATCGGCCGGGACGGACTCCCCGACCGCAAGGCCTTGGGCCGCATCGTCTTCGGCGATCCACGTTCCCTCGCCGACCTCGAGGCCATCCTCCACCCCGCCATGGAGGGAACGGCCCGTTCTTGGATCGAATCGCATCCCGATCGGGACCTCTGCGTGAACGCGGCCCTCCTCCATAAGATGGGCCTCATGGCCATGCTCGACGCGGCCATCGAGATCCGCGCCCCGCTCCTCGTCCGCGTCGCGCGAGGGATGCGGAGGGACGGCCTCGGCCTTTCCGGGGTGCTCGAGCGCTTGAGGAGCCAGCGGGACTTCCCCCGCCTCCTCAGGGAGCGCGGGAAGCCCGTCCTGGCCGTGCTCAATTCCGGCGGACGGGCGGCCCTGGCCGCCCGCCTCGACGCCGCCCTCGAGAAGCTTTCGCTCAAATAAGTCCCATGGCGGCCGATACTCGGAAGGGAGGGCCCGCGACTTCAAATGGAACGGAAAAAACTGATCTGGATCATCGTATCCGCCTGCCTCGTCCTGGCCATCGTCGCGATAGCCGGAATCGTCATCCTGGATCCCCAGGGGAAGAATCCGAACGCGCCCGCCTTCTCGAGGCCGAGCCCGCGCGGGTCCGTACGCGACTACGTGCCCTCCCCCGCGCCGAGCGCCTCCCCACTCGTTCCCTTCGGCGACTCTACCCAGGCCTTCGGCGTTAACGACGCTCTGCCCTCTCCGCGGATCGTGCCCATGGACGACGGCACCACCCTCTTCGACATGGTCCCCGGTTCGAGCGGTTCTCCCGCCGGTCAGGGAACCGCGGCCACGCCGCCGCCAGCGGCATCCGCCCGTCCCGCGGCATCGCCGAGGCCCGCCGCTTCCTCACGGCCCGCTCCCACCCCGACTCCGAAGCCCAGGACAGCGGCGGCCGCCACGCCCAAGCCCGCGAGGACCGCGGCTCCGCGGACATCGGATTACTGGATCCAGGCCGCGAGCTTCATTTCCCGCGGAAACGCCGACGACCTCAAGTCCTACCTCAAGGACAAGGGCATGGATTCCGTCATCATCACGAGCGAGGTCAACGGCAAGACGATGTACCGCGTGCGCATCGGCCCCTTCTCGACGAAAAGCGAGGCGAACGGCTGGCTTAGCCGCGTCCGAGCGCTCAAGGACTGCACGGACGCCATCGTGGTGAAATCTCCTCGAGGAAAATGACCCATGCCGGGGCGTCCTTGACGCCCGGCCTAGCCTCCTTATAAACTCGAAAGCGTCCGGTCCCCGGACGCTTTTTTTATTTTCAAACGGGGAAGACCGAGATCGATCCGCGAAAGCGGGAGGAGACGCTACATGCCGGAAACCAAGGTGCTCGTCAATCTTTCGAACAGGCATATCCATTTATCCGCAGCGGATCTCGCCGCGCTCTTCGGCCAAGGCTCCTCGCTCAGCAAGGTCAAGGACCTCATCCAGCCGGGGCAGTTCGCGGCGGGAGAATTCGTGACCATAAAGGGCCCCAAAGGCCAGATCGATAACGTCCGCGTCCTCGGCCCCACCAGGAGCGAGACGCAGTGCGAGATCCTCATGTCCGACGTCTTCCGCCTCGGCGTGCCCGGCTGCCCCGTCAAGGAGTCCGGCCAGCTCGAGGGCTCCTGCGGGATGGAAGTGATCGGCCCGAAGGGCTCGGTCAAGAAGGATCGCGGCCTCATCGTAGCCAAGCGCCACATCCACTTCGATCCCGAGAGCGCCAAGCGCTTCGGCGTGGAGAACGGCGAGGTCGTCGACCTCCACGTTGGCGGCGAGCGCGCCGTCCTCTTCGAGAACGTCGTCTGCCGCGTCAGGCCGGACTTCGCCCTCGAATGCCACCTCGACTTCGACGAGGGCAACGCCGCCGGCATCGGGAACGGCGTCGAGGGCACCGTCAGGAAGCGTGCCTAGCCCTTCCCCGGCCTGCGGCGCATCGACCGCCGCGGCGTCCGCGTCGTCGTCCCCGGGCACGGACCCCGCTCCCGTTCGCTGGGACTTGAGCAAGATCTACGAGTCCTTCGATTCACCCGCGTTCTCGACGGACAAGGAACGCGCGGCGGCGCTCTCGCGGGAATACGCCGAGGCGGCCGCGAGCGCGCCCGAGGGCGACGCATTCCTCCCCTGGCTCATGTCCGTCATCGACCTCATGGACAAAGCCGACGGCCTCCTCGAGCACCTGGGCGCGTATTGCTACGCCCGTTTTTCCACCGATACCAACGACGCGCGCGCCCAGACCGAGCTCAACGCCGTTGAATCCCTGCGGCCCATCTCCGTGAAGGCGAGGGCCCTCTTCCGCGCATCCCTCGTATCCCGGAAGACCGAGCTCGTCGGAGCCCTCGCCTCGAATCGAGCCGCTCCCTACCGCTTCTTCATCGAAGAGGAACGATTCACGGGTTCACGCCAGATGAGCGTAGGAATGGAGGAACTCGCCGCCGACCTTTCCCGTTCCGGAGCCGACGCCTGGGGAAGGCTCCAGGAATCCCTCTCCTCCAACGCGAGCGCAGTCTGGGACGAGGCCTCGGAAGAGCGCAAGACCGTCGTCGAGCTCCGCGGGATGGCCCACGATCCCGACCGAATCGTGCGCGAGAAGGCCTTCCGCAAGGAAATCGAGTGCTGGAAATCGATCGAGATCCCCATGGCGGCGGCCTTGAACGGGGTCAAGGGAACGAACGTCTCCCTCGATCCGCGCCGCGGTTGGACGAGCGCCCTCGAGCGCGCTGCCTATCAATCCCGGATGTCGACGGGTACGCTCGAAGCCCTCATCGTATCTCTCGAAGGCTCCCTCCCCGTCTTCAGGCGCTACCTCTCAGCCAAAGCACGGATTCTGGGCCTCGAGCGCCTCGCCTTCTACGACCTCTTCGCGCCCGTGGGTTCCGCTTCCCGCCGCTACGCTTGGAGCGAGATCCGCGACGGCATCGTCTCTCGCTTCTCCTCGTTCGATCCCGTGATGGGCGATTTCGCCCGGTCAGCGTTCGACTCCTCATGGATCGACGCCGAACCGAGGTCCGGCAAGGTGGGCGGCGCTTATTGCACGGACTTCCCGCTCATAGGCGAATCCCGCATCCTCTGCAACGACGAGGGGAGCTACTATACCCTGTCCACGGTCGCGCACGAGCTCGGCCACGCCTACCACCACGATTGCGTGAAAGACCTCCCCGGCCAGCTCAAGGCCTATCCCATGACCCTCGCCGAGACCGCGAGCATCTTCGCCGAGACTATCGTGCTCGAGGACGCCCTTACGAGCGCTGAAGGCGGCGAGCGCGTAGCCCTCATCGAATTTTTCCTCCGGGACGCCTGCCAGGTGGTCGTGGACATCCTTTCCCGATTCTACTTCGAACGCGCCGTCTTCGAAAGACGTTCCACGGGAGAGCTCTCGTCCGAGGAGCTCTGCGCGATCATGTCGGATGCCCAGGCTCGCGCATACGGAAACGCGATCGACCCCGGGCATCCGTACATGTGGGCCGCCAAGGGCCATTATTACTACTCGAACCTATCGTTTTATAACTATCCTTACGCCTTCGGCCTTCTCTTCGGCCTCGGCCTCTACGGCATGTACCGCGCTGAAGGGAAAAGCTTCGCGAAACGGTACCGCGATATCCTGAGGACTACGGGATCGGCTTCCGTGGAGGACGTGGCGGCTCGGGCCGGAGTTCCGTCCCTTTCAGGAGACTTCTGGGGGAAAGGGCTCGCGCTCGTGGAAGAGCGGGTGAAGGCGTTCGAGGGGATGGCGGGGGAATGGGACGAGGCGGTATAAGGGCCGCCTCAGGTTCATCGAGCGCGAGGAGAACTTCATCCTCCATGGCCCTTCGGGCCTCGGGAAAACGCACTTGCTCGTCGGTTTGGCCTATGAGGCTTGCCTCAAGGGTTATACAGCCTATTACTGCACGGCAGCGTAACTCGTCGAGAATCTCATGAGGGCGAAGGAGCAGCATAGGCTAAAACGGAAGCTGACGTGGTTCAAGAAACCCCATCTCCTCGTCCTTGATGAGATCGGGTATGACAATCTATGCCAGGAGCAGGCCAACCTCTTGTTCCAGCTCATTAGTGCGCGGTACGAGACGGGCTCCATAATCCTCACGACGAATAAGCCTTTCGGGAAGTGGGCTGAGATCATGGCTGACGAGGCCGTCGCTACCGCGATGCTCGACCGTCTCCTCCACTATTCACATATCGTGAGTCTCAAGGGTGATTCCTATAGGATGAAGGACATGCTGAAGGCCGTGGTCGTTAACCCTGATTAGGACCCAAAAAGCGGAACTATTTGGCCGGTGTTGACAGTATCTCAACAAACCATAAAAAATCCCCTTTCTAACGACCTTGAACTTATAAATAATACTATAGAATTCTTCATGCCGTTCTTATGCAAAAAAGCTAGATCAAATATTCCGCCATGGGAAAAAAGCAATATAATTACTATATTTCTTTTCCAACCCGGGAAGTAAATATTTGAGCCTTGATTCCCCAATCATTTGAGATACCTTCTCATGCGTAGTTCTAGTAACTACTAGCCTTATCTGTGATCCATTCTTTCCCCTGAATATATATATAGGGCCATTAACAATATTTATATCAACGATATCCTCGATAGAATGCCTTTTTTGCGAACAAATTCGTTGGAATATAACACATGCCCCCTCCGTAGAAACATCGATATACAGGAAAAAATAATAAATTGAATAGAGAAACCAAGCTATCGAGAACAATAGAAATAAATATCGATAACTAGTATCGACTAAGTAAAAAATAGACAAAAACAATAGACTAGATACAAATTTCCATCCGCTTCCTAGCAAATGGTAAGTTATTCTAGTTTTTGAAGCGGTAATACCCATGTATACCCCACCTTTCCATGGAGTTCGATCGGCGTCCCCGCACATACTCCGCCCGAAAGCAACACACCGATCAAATCACCTCTAGCATCATTGTCGGCAAGACTCCAGCAAAAATCGATTCCCACCCCACCAATCTCTCCTACTGACAAGCCTCCTTCAACATATGCGCCCTGTGCGTCATCTATTGATCTGAATACACCTACAGTACCGCTTAATGAAGCAGCAAGCCCTGCACCGAGTCCGGCGTTAGCGACACTGTCACCTAATAGGCCATATTCTTTTGACATTCCTATTAGTAACGTTCTAGCAATGCTTTTTATTGCCGGGTCCTGAGAAAATGCATAAACCATAAAAGTATTAAAATATATTATATTGTCATCAATAGGAACAAAGTACTCCCCATACGTTCCCCCAAAGGATGTCATTATAGGAGTTGCACCCCATGACAACCCAACAAAATATGCAGGCGCATCAGACTTAAATAATTCTCCCGGGGTCATTCGGAATGTTTGAGCAAGTGCTTCACTCAACTTCTTATCGAATCCATTTGAATCATTTCCACTCGTAGGTGATTCAGGTCCGATTGGATATTTACCCGTTGGATCTATAAATTTTATAGGGTTATTCCCAGCATAGTGGTACAGTTGCAGGTTCACGGTATTAAACACGCCGCCCATTCCGGGTAGATCCTTATTTCGCTTCTTTGCCTCTTCATTAATCGGTGCGGAGGGCACATACTCCCCAAGCGCCGGATCCGTGGAGAGCCACCTGCTCGTCTTGGGATCGAGGTAGCGCGCGCCGTAGTAGTACAGACCCGTCTCCTCGTCGTACTCCTTCCCCGTGAAGCGGAAGGGGAGTTTCTCCATCCCTACTTGCGTCTTCTCGATCCAGAGCTCCCCGTAGGGCGTGTACTCGATGCGTTCATACTCCTCGGCATGGGAATCGGTTACGAGCTGGGCAGAGCCGAGGTGGTCCGTGTGGTACCAGAAGGTGTTGGCGAGCTCGTACTGGTAGTTCGCCTGGCTCTGCTCCTGATAATTGCACTTTGTCGCGATGCGGGTCTCGCCCACGTAGATGTTTTTACTCTGCTTAATGTCCTCGCCGTCGTTCCGCGTCTGCCAGAACGTGTTGAAGTACATGTTCTCGGTTCCGGTCGCACGGTTGTACTTGATGGCCCGCTGGCCGTCCGCTCCGTAGCGGTAATCTACCGTCACGGCGGGGTCGCTCGTCTTAATGAGAAGGTTCCGCTCGTTCCACACGTAATCGCGTTGGTAGACGTTGCTGCTACCCGTATCCTTCGTCGTGAGCCCGAAGCCATAGTCCGTGTGGTACACTCCCTCGTCCTGGAAGAGGGTCGCCGTGTTCGGCGTCACCGTCGCGTGCCCGCCCTGCCGCTCTGTGAGAAGGTTCCCGTTACCGTCGTACTTGTAGTACATGTCCCCGGCCCGTTCCACGCGGTGGGAATATCCGG
>CAZIEI010000147.1:0-7901 GCA_964538705.1 uncultured Spirochaetales bacterium
GTCTACCGGACCTATGACCTCTCCGATGCCATCTACCTCCAGCCGGCGGGAGACCCGAACGGCGCGGGATCGCGGAACGATCCCTTGCCCGCATTGGGGAAGGCGATCGCGCGCGCGGCGGCCCTGAACGCCGAGGTCTCCGGCCTCGGCGTGGAACTCAGGCTGGCGACAGGGATATTCATCGGCGGAATCGACCTCCCTGACGGCGTATATCTGAAGGGCAATTACGCGTATCCCGGATGGAGCCAGGATCTAGCGCTCGCGCCGGGATCGTTCGCGATAGGCAACTCGACCGTCATCCTGCCTCCGGACTTCGGAGGCGCCCCGGGGACGGATACCGAGCCGCTCGCTACCCTGCGCATCTCAGGAGCGCGCGCGGTCGGCAATTCCATTGATCATGCGCTCATCGTCGGTCCGAAGGACGGTTCCTATACGGCCGCCCTCGCCGTCTCGGATGCGGGGATGGCGGCGCTCATCGGGCTGGATTCCGTCTCCTTGGACGCGGCCGGAACGGCCGCGTCGCGCGCGACGAGCGTATACCTCAGGAATTCGCGGCTTGCGGCTTCGGGCTCCCTGATCAAAGTGGCTCCATCGGCTTCCGCGTCGAGCGTCATTCACGGCGTTAGGAGCTATGACGCTGATTTGACCCTTCTCTCAGGGACGCGGGTCATCAACGGCGACGGAGGGAGCGAGAACGTCGGCGTCTCGTTCGAATGCCCGTCTCCGAAAATTCTCATGATAGACGGAACGGAGATCCGGAGCGGCGCCGCCTTCTACGCTTCGTACGGCGTATTCGTCCTGAACAGGAACGTCCAAGCGGCCGTCACCATACAGGGGAATTCGGAGATCTGGGGCAACGACGTGAGCAGCCCGAGTTCGTCGTCCATGGGCGCCGGCCTCAAGGTGGGGTTCGTGAACGGGCTCGACCGGCCGTTCCCTGTAGACCTGCGGGTGGAAAACTCGAGCATTTACAGCGGGGCGACGGGCATCGGCCAGTACGCGGCCTATATCCACCATCCCATGCGGAATACCTCGGCGTACTGCGTCCATTTCCGCGACAGCAACTTCATCGCGAGAGGTTCCGGGATGGACAGGACGTCAATCGGCGTACGCATCGAGACGAACGAGCTCGATGCGCCGATCCTGATAGAGCGTTCGAGGATCTTCGGCGGCGACACGTACGGCGCATCGGCGCAAGCCGTCGGATTCTACAACAGCTCGCGCGGGGTGAAGGTGGGCGACATCATCCTCCGGAACAATATCCTCCACGCGGGTTCTTCCACCGCGGGCCTTTCAGCGGCGGTGAGGCTCGAACGATCCGAGGCTATCGCTGAAGGCCGTTACGCGTACGCCATCGGGAATACGCTCATCAGCGTCCGGCCCGCCGCGTGGGCGCTCCTCCTCGAGGGCGCTCCGAATCTCCACGGGATCGACAACCTCATCGTCTGCGCTAACAACGGAGGAGCCGTGAACGCGATCACGAGCGACCTTTCCCTCGCGTTCGAATATTTCGAGGGCAACGGGTTGATCGCTAATTCCGGTTATTACTTTTTCGTGAACTCAACGCTCGATAACGGATTGATGCCGGGCGGGAATTTCACAGGATCTTTCACTCCGAGCTTATTTAGCCAAGCATTTCCTTATGATCGAGCGGACTTCTTTACTATGCCGTCTACCCAATTCCTCGCCAGTCTTTCCGCCTTTAGCCCGCTTGACCTGAGGGAGAACGGTGTCGATCCCCTGATGTTCACTCAAGGGACGAGCGAGGATTTCGATGGGATATCCGGAACTCGGAACATGAAATGGTCCGTCGGAGCTCAGGAGTATTAATGATGAAACAAAGCGATGGCGAACGCGGTCATGATCCAGTCCCGAGAAAAAGCGGTTGGCGGATGAGCCCAGTTATCCTCGTCGCGCTCGCCTCTATCGTCATCGTCGCCGGCACGAGTTGCGGCGTCATGCCCGGCGTCCTCCGGGAATCCTCAGTGAGCCTATCGGTCCAAGAGGGCGCCTCGGCGAGGACATTCTGGCCCGCGGGGGAAAGCACATTCTACACGATCGATCGGTTCAGGATCCGCGCGGAGGGGCCGGATGGCAGGCTCGTGGACCAGATGATCGGCGGAGCACCCAACGGGGTGACCGTGAACGGATTCGTGGAAGGCGCGTGGACCGTCGAGCTGACCGCCTTCGGCGAGAGCGGCGGGACCTGGTACGTCCTCGCGGTCGGATCGGCTTCCCCTGAACTGGCCCCAGGGCCCAACTCACTTTCTATAACCCTCGCCCAGCCTGAAGGGCTGGCACCAGGTACGCTGTACGTCGGCATCGGCTGGAATTCTCCTCTTTCAGGTCATCATTTGGATCTTCGTATCGAGGAGAGCGACGGTACGACCGCTTTCTCGAGGACGTACATCAACGGTACCGACGCGGAATTGGGTTCTAACGGTTTCTCCACTCCGGGAATGGTATTCCCTCCCGGGTCGTATACGGTAATCATCACTTTGTATAATGCGTCTGACGTAAAGCGATGGGGGATGGCGGAATCCGTATACATTGCATCGGGCGCCAATACGTCAGTCCAGTATTCAAACCTCCCCATCACGCTCTCAATCGCAGCGCCGCGGGATGGCGGCGAACTGACCGTCCCTGATTGGCGGAGACGATGATGGGTATTCATCGCGCTCGTTTCGCCTTCGGTCCCGTAATTCTCGCGGGCCTCGCGCTCTTGGGACTCGCCTCCTGCGACCACGCGCGGAGCGACCTTTTCGAGCACGCGCGTGACGAGAACGCGTCGGGTTGGATAGGGGTATACCCCGAGCCGACGAATCCCCCGCCAACCTCTCCCGTCAAGGTGCTGGTGAGCGTTTCCGAGAGATTCAATGACTGGCGCCTCTTCTACGGGATCGATGATCCGGCGGTCCCCCCTACGAGCTTGAAATGGCGGCCATACGATCCGGTAAAGGGCATCATCGTCGCAAAGAGCGCGCGGCTCAGCGTCTGCGCGTATAATGACGAAGGAATCGCGTCGCGCGTGTCGACATGGGATTATACGCTCAATTTCGCGGGGGATCCCATCGTCTACGTGGCGCAAGACGCCATTGCGGGTGGATCTGGCCTGGATCCCGATTCTCCGCTCGCATCGATACAGGCGGGGATCGACCTCGCCAGAAGCATCGTCGATGATAATGGCGGTCCCGTGGAGGTCCATGTCCAGACCGGCGACTACTACGAAAGCATCGTCACTAAACCTGGCGTACGCCTCATTGGGTCTTACGACGTAAATTTTGATCCAGGCATCGGTTATCCCCCGACGTCGATCGTCCACGCCGTCAATGCTGCGAGTTCGATCGGCTCCAATCCTCCGTACGACAGCTCTCCCGGCTACGGACTCAGGGTACCGGCGATCGCAGGATCGACCGAGGAAACGCGCGTCGAATCGCTCATGATATACGGCCCCGACGCGGCGACCGTCGGCGCGGCCGTGGTCGTGGAGGGGAAGAACGCCCGGTTCTATCATTGCGATTTTTTAGGGGGCGGGGTCGAGGTTCGCGGAGGATTCTGGGTGCGCCCCGGCGGAAGCGCGCAGGTCGGCGATTGCTTGTCCACGGGCAGCAATATCGCGGGTACGGGCAGAGCGACTTTCGGCGCGGTCGTCATGGACGGCGCCATCGAATTGACGAATATGACGCTTCGGGCCGGGAGCCTCGAGGGCAGCATGGGGGTCGGACTCACCTACGCGGCGCTTTTCTGCGCGCAGATGAGCGGCACGGCGCAAGCGAGCGTCAGCGGCGGCACTATAACCAGCGGCGGCGAAGATGCGGATCTCTGCGCGGGGATCGTCCTATCCGGAGGCACACTCACCGTAGAGGCCGTGAATACGCTCACGAGCGGAGAGGCCCAATTCGGCGCGCACCCCGTGTCATGCGGCATTCTCCTCAGCGAAGGCCCGACCGGCGCGCCTGCTAAAGCGACGATCGCGAACAACACCGCCGCCATCACGGCGAGCTACACGGGATCGACGGTGGACAGCGTCTCGGCCGGGATCTACATCGGGAACGGGGTGAACGCCGTCATCAGCGGCAACGGACCGATCATCGGCGGGCCCGGCTACCTGAGCGCGGGAGTCCTGTTCCGCGGAAGCGGCGGGAGCATGAGGTTGATCGATAATGATATCGTACGTGGCGCGGACGGTACAATGGTGAACAGCGTCGGCGTCGCCATAATAACGCAGGGAATGCTTTCCGGCCCGATCGTCGTGGCGAGGAACCGGATCTGGAGCGGATCGGGCAATGCCCGCGCTGGCGTGAGCGTCGAGCTCGACGCGGAACCGCAATGGCCTGTTTTGATTCGGGATAATGCCATCTCAGGAGGGCAGGGGGGCACTAACAGCGTCGGCGTCAATTTCCATGGAAATGTCGTTAATCCGGCGGCTTGCGCCATTCTTTTCAATAACGATATCTTCTCGGGATCCGCGAGCAGCGCGGCGGGCGTCCACCTCAATGACAATACGAGGCCTATTTTCATTAACAATATCATCTATGGAGCCAATGGAGGCACGAGCGGGGGCTTCGTCGTGGGGACCGGCTATCAATTACCTCGTGATTTCCGCAATAATGCCGTCTACTGCGGGACCGGGAGCTTCATCTACAATGGTGCCTCTTTGACGGCCGATCAAATGCTTGCTTATAATATGACCTGGAACAGATTGAACCTGGATCCCTCGGGAATTTTTGCGGGCGGAACACTGCCTACGAACTATTCTGATTTCTCCAACTATTATTTTGCCTTTGGGATTGCAGATATCTTTTTCCGTGAGGGAGGTTTGGTCCTCGAGAATTTCTTCCCCGGAATACCCTCGCTCAACGGAGAGTGGCCGGACCTCAATTCCAGGGACCGGACCGTTCCCTGGAGCGTCGGCGCGGTGGAGTACTTGCCATAACCATATCTGGTACTTTCTCGTGCTTAGCACTTTTCACTAAGCACTGCGGGTGTACAATTCATATGAGGAATAATTCCTGAAAGCATTTTCTAGGAGGAAACAATGAGAAAGAGCATGCTTCTCTTCATAGTACTACTTCTGATCGTCGCCGGAGGATGCCGGATTACCGTTGCACACCAACCGGGCGATGACAGCATCGAGGTAACTGGCGTTTCGCTTGACATGACAAGCCTTTTCCTAGAGATCGGAGATACCTATCAGTTCACGGCGACGATATCTCCTGAAAATGCCACTGAGGATGGCCTTGCCTGGGCATCAGACGCCCCTGGGATAGCCTCCGTTGACGAAACGGGCCTGGTAAAAGGGCTTAGTGCCGGAACCGCGACGATCACCGCAACCACAACCGATGGAGGCTACCAAGGGAGTTGCGAGGTGATCATCTACCAAGGGATCACAATAGACAGAGAGCGCATGGAGCTCGTGATTGATGAAACCGACGTCTTGGCAGCGACCGTAAGCGCATCCTTGCCTGACCAGACCGTCACCTGGGTATCGAGCGCCCCTGCCGTCGCCTCGGTAGACGATGCCGGGCTCGTCACGGCCCTCGCGGAAGGGAGCGCGATTATCACGGCCGCGACCGTCCAGGGAGACGATGCCCAGTGCGAGGTGACCGTCTTAAGCCCTAATTTATTCATTTCTACCTGGAATCTTTCGAATACCATTGATAATGTCCTGACGCTCCCCCTGGATCCGAGCGGAAGCTATGATTTCACCGTCGACTGGGGAGATGGAACGGTCGAGGAAATCAACGGATCGACGGCTCAGCATAAATACGCATCCTCAGGGCCGTTCACCGTCAAAATTAACGGAACCATAGAGGGCTTCGGTTTCTCCTCAGCAGCGGCGGATAACAAGGCGAGTCTGACGGGGATTCTCCAATGGGGTATGATGAAGTTCCATAACAATGGTTATCAATTCTCGTCGTGCAGTTCTTTAAACAGGCTTCCCATTTCTATACCCCCTGATTTAACGGGCATCACGAATATACGCGCGATGTTCGCTAGCGCGAGCTCGTTCAATCAGGACATTTCTACATGGGACACCGCGCAGGTTACGAATATGGGCGGGTTGTTCATGAACGCAACATCATTCAATCAGGATATTTCATCCTGGGATACCTCCAGCGTGACCAATATGAGCTATATGTTCACACAGGCAAGTTCTTTCACCTATGATCTGAACGCCTGGGACACTTCGCAGGTGACGGATATGAGCTGTATGTTTTATATGAACAACTCTATCAATATAAATATTACTGCCTGGGATACTTCGCGCGTCACGAATATGAGCAATATGTTCAAAGAAGCGCATTCTTTCAACCAGGATCTTTCTGGATGGGATACCTCACATGTTACTAATATGAGAGCGATGTTCGTGAACGCCATTGCTTTCAATCAAGATCTTTCCGCATGGGTGACATCACAAGTGACTGATATGTCTGAGATGTTTCATTCCGCAGACGCGTTCAACCAAGATATTTCCAGTTGGGATACTTCTCTGGTTACGGATATGGCATGGATGTTCTCTGGAGCCGCTAGTTTTACGAATGGCGGTAATCCTGCTGGGATGAATAGCTGGTCGGTACAGGCTTCATGCAGAACAGTGGAGATGTTCGACGACTGTCCGCTCTCTCCCCTCCCGGGCTGGTATCCTTGACCGAGCGTCGGCGTTGCGGCGCCTTGATCTTCTTCCCGCCATACCGCTTCAGGGATGAGGGGGCGCGAGCCCGCTCGCCGCTGACCTGAAGGCATAAAAAAGGGGGAGAAGGGCAGGCGCCCTTCTCCCCTTTATATTTTTGCCCGAGGCAAATAACCGCGGCCTTACTTCACTTCCATCCTGAACTTCTCCTGGTCGAGGATCGAGAGGACGATCTGGCTCGCGGAGGGGAGGAGGTAGGGCAGGGAGAAGTCGCCGCCGGAGGAGAGGCCGTCGAAGAGGACCTGCTCGTCTCCGGAGGGGAGGATGGCCTTCACGGTGAGCTTCAAGGGGTAGGGGTAAGCGGGGAGGCCCTGTTTCACGAGGCCGAACACGGCGTCGGAGGACTTGGAGGGTTCGGTCACGACGAGGGCGAGGCGCGTGGCCGCGGGGATGGCTGCGCCGGCGGCGGGAAGCTGGGACGCCACGGTGAAGGGGACCTCGCCGCCCTCGGCCTTGCGGCTCGTGAAGCTGAAGGCGACCTTGGACTCGGCGAGGAGGCGGAGGGCCTCGTCCGCGCGTTTACCGACGAGGGCGGGCACCACGAGGCGCTCCTTCTCCGGGCCGCGGCTCACGACGAGCTCGAGGGCGACGGGCTGGGAGATACGGGTGTCGGGGAGGGGCTTCTGCGCGAGGATGGTGCCCGCGGGGCTCGCGTCGAAGACGTAGGACGGGGGCTCCCGCACGCTGATGAGGGGGCGGGAGCTGGAGGTGAAGAGGGTCTGGAGGTGGAGCTTCACCTCGGTGAGGTTCTGGCCGATGAAGTTCTCCACGCGGTCGGTCGCGGGGCCGCGGCTCACTACGATGGAGATCCTGCGGCCGGCCTTCACGATGGCGCCGGGCCCGGGCTTCTGCTCGATGACCTTCCCGCGGTCCTCGACGGAATCGGAAGTGCGGAGCTGGACGCGCGGATAGAGCTCCTTATCCTGAAGCTCGATGAGGGCGCTCGAGAGCTCCTTGCCGCGGATGTCCGGGACCATGGTCTTCTCCGCTCCGCGCAGCGAGATGAAGAAGGACGCGAGGCCGGATACGACCATGAGGAGGATCACGGCGACGCTGGCGACGATGACGAAGCGAGCGGTGTCGGGGTCCTGGGGCTTGAAGCGCTCGAGGTCGATCTCGGGGAGCTTGAGGTTCGCGGGGAGCTTGAAGCGTGCGCGGGGCTTGCGGGGCATTGGGCCTTCCTCTCGTGCGCCGGATTCAGTCGGCC
>CAZIEI010000148.1:0-7830 GCA_964538705.1 uncultured Spirochaetales bacterium
TGGCGCCATGACGGAAACCCCATCCTGGGGTGGAACGAAACGCCGAAGATCGGCCGCGTCTTCAATAGCGCCGTGGTTCCGTGGAAGGGCGGCTTCGCCGGCGTATTCCGTGCCGACCACAAGGACGGCAAGGCTCGCATCCACGTCGGCTTCAGCAAGGACGGCCTCGCCTGGAACATCGAGGACGAGGAGATCCATTGGAAGGACGAGTCGGGCGCGGACTACCAGCCCAACTACGCCTACGACCCCCGCGTCATCCTCCTGGACGGGGCGTACTACATCGTGTGGTGCGGAGATTTTTCCGGAGCCGCCCTCCACCTCGGCAAAACAACCGACTTCAAGACCTTCACCCGCCTGGAGAACCCCTCCACTCCCTTCAATAGGAACGGCGTCCTCTTCCCGCGGAAGATCGGGGGGAAGTACTGCCTCCTCACGCGCCCGAGCGACTCCGGGCATACCCCCTTCGGCGACGTTTTCCTGAGCGAGAGCCCCGACCTCGTCTACTGGGGCAAGCACCGCAAGGTCATGGGCCGCGGCGGCTCGGGCTGGTGGCAGAGCGTGAAGATCGGCGCGGGAGCGGTGCCCATCGAAACGAACGAGGGATGGCTCCTCTTCTACCACGGCGTCTCCGGCACCTGCAACGGATTCGTCTATTCCTTCGGCGCGGCCATCCTCGACCTGGAGAAGCCCGCGAAAGTGCTCTACCGGACGCGGGATTACCTCATCACGCCGGAGAAACCCTACGAGACCGCGGGCTTCGTGCCCAACGTCTGCTTCCCCTGCGCCACCCTCCACGATTCCGCCACAGGCAGGATCGCGGTGTATTACGGCGCGGCCGATACCTACGTCTCCGTGGCGTACTGCCAGGTCGACGAGCTCGTCTCGTACATCAAGGCGAATTCCGACCTGGTCGGCGGCGACGCAGAGGAGCAGCGTTGAATGGGCGGGCTTAGGCCCAGTCCCAGCTCGGGAGCCGCTGCCCGGCTTACCGCCCTCGCGTCCGCGATGGAGCGCGAGCTCCACGAAGACATCCTCTCCTACTGGCTCCCCTTCATGGATGAGAAAGCTGGCGGTTTCACGGGCTGGATATCGAACGACAGGAGCGTGAAGGCCGACGCGCCCAAGGGCCTCGTCGCCCACGCGCGCTTCCTCTGGACCTACTCCGCCGCTTACCGCCGCTTCAAAAAGCCCGAGCACCTCGCCGCCGCCCGCCACGCCTACTCATTCCTCATTGGCCCTCTCTCCGACGCCGAGCGCGGGGGCTTCTGGTTCCTCGTGGACGCGGCGGGCAAGCCCATGGGAGAAGAAAAGATCGTCTATGGCCAGGCCTTCGCCATCTACGCTCTCGCGGAGTACTACCTCGCCTCCGGCGATCGGGCCGCCCTCGACCTCGCCCTCTCCACATTCCGAATTCTCGAAGGTTCGGTCCGCTACTCCGCCGGAGGCGATTACGCGAAAGCCGCCGGCGGTTACGCCGAAGCCGCCGACCGCGCGTTCTCCGCGCCCATCCTCAAGGCCTTGAGTGAAGTGGACATCCCCTGCGCGCGAAGCATGAACACCAACCTCCACATGATGGAAGCCCTGAGCGCCCTCCTCGTCGCCTCAGGTGACGCGGCCGTCCGCGATGCTCTCCGCTCGCTATCTGTGGTCTTCGCCGAGAAAGTCTTCGCGGGCAAAGGGCATATGGGGCTGTACTTCGACGGCGAGTGGCGCGGCCTCACCGACCAGATCTCCTATGGCCACGATATCGAGGCCTCCTGGCTCCTCGCGGAGGCCGCCGAACGCGCCTGGGGCGATGCGTGGCCGGCATCCATCCGCGCGGCCGTCCTCGACTCGGCACGCGACGCACTCCTGGCCTTCGGCACGAACGGAGGCTCGATGCCCAACGAATCGCAGGGCGGAAAGCTCGAGCCTGAGCGGATATGGTGGGTCCAAGCCGAAACGGTAGTCGGCTTCGTCAACGCCTTCCAGCTCACGGGCGACGAGGCCTTCCTGGCCGCCGCCGAGCGCGAGTGGGCCTTCATCGAGAAGAACGTCATCGACAGGAAGCACGGCGAATGGTTCTGGGCCGTGGCGCCGGATGGGACCCCCGACGAGTCGCGGCCCAAGGGAAGCCCCTGGAAGGCCTGTTATCACAACGGCCGTGCGTGCATGGAGGTTATGGACCGAGCAGCGGCCGCAGCCAGGGAGGCCGCATGGGCATGAACAAGGAATTCGAGAGACGCCGTGAAGCCCTCTCCGATGAATATCTCCGCGTCGTCACCGCCCGGAACGAGCCGATCCTTCCGGGGAACGGCATTTTCCTCCGTTACGCGCGCCCCGTCCTCACCGCGGCCCACGCGCCCCTCGAGTGGCGCTACGACTTCGATCCGGACAGCAATCCCTTCTTTATGGAGCGGCTCGGCGTGAACGCGGTGTTCAACGCCGGCGCGATCAAGCGGGACGGCCGCTATTGGATCGTCGCGCGCGTAGAGGGCAAGGACAGGAAGAGCTTCTTCGCCCTCGCTTCGAGCGACAAGCCGACGGAAGGCTTCGCCTTCGAGCCCGAACCCCTCCTCCTCGACGACGCGATAGGGGTTTCCGGAGAGCCCGATCCCGAGACCAACGTCTACGACATGCGCCTCACCGCCCACGAGGACGGCTGGATTTATGGAATATTCTGCGCGGAGCGCAAGGATCCCTCGGCCCCCGCGGGCGATACCTCCTCGGCCACCGCCTCGGCCGGCATCGTCCGCACCAAGGACCTGCGGAGCTGGGAACGCCTTCCAGACCTCGTCACCGCAAGCCCCCAGCAGCGCAACGTCGTCCTCCACCCGGAGTTCGTGGACGGGAAGTACTTCTTCTATACGCGGCCGCAGGACGGTTTCATCGAAACCGGCGCGGGCGGAGGCATCTGCGTGGGGACCTCGTCGTCCATGACGCCCGCCCGCGTATCGGACGAGCGCATCCTCGACCCCAAGGTCTACCATACCGTCAAGGAAGTGAAGAACGGCGCCGGCGCACCGCCGCTCAAAACCGCGGAAGGCTGGCTTCACATCGCGCACGGAGTGCGCAATACCGCGGCCGGCCTGCGTTACGTGATCTACGCCTTCCTCTGCGACCTCGCCGATCCCGGCAAGGTAATCGCGAGCCCGGGCGGCTACCTCATCGCCCCCGAGGGGGAAGAACGCGTCGGCGACGTCTCAAACGTCGTCTTCACGAACGGCGCGATCCTGGACGACGACGAAAAGATTTTCATTTATTACGCATCCAGCGATACGCGGCTCCACGTCGCGGAGACGAGTGTCGGCCGCATGATCGACTACGTCCTCAATACGCCGCCCGACGGCCTCACATCCCGGGAAAGCGTGAAAGCGCGGATCGCCCTCATTAGGAAGAACGCAACGTATTTAGGCAAGCGCGTCGAGGGAAGGAGCTGAGCCATGCCGCGGTACGGCTTCAATTTCCAGTGGATGTACGCCTTCGAGTGGCAGAAGGGCAAGCCGCGGAGCCCAGATTTCAAGGCGCTTGACTTCCTGGCCGCCGAGGGTTTCGACTTCGTCCGTATCCCGACGGACTACCGATTCTGGACCAAAGGCCACGACTACCTCCATCCGGACGAATCGATCATCGAATACCTGGATCGATACCTCGAGGCCTGTTCCGAACGAGGAATCCAGCTCTGCCTCAACCTCCACCGCGCTCCCGGCTACTGCATCAACCGCAACGACATCGAAAAGCACAATCTCTGGAGGGATGCGGAAGCCCAGGAGGGCTTCTCCTTCCTCTGGGGTTATTTCTCCAAACGGTACAAAGGCGTTTCATCGGCCAAACTCTCCTTCGACCTCGTGAACGAACCGCCGAGCGTCGGCGACCACGGCATGACTCGCGAGATCCATTCTAGCGTCATGCGCTCCGCCATGGCCGCGATTCGCGCGGAGGATCCTGAACGCGAGATCGTCATAGACGGGCTGGGGGGCGGAAACATCGCAATGCCCGAGCTCGCGGACTCGGGCGCCATCCACTCCACCCGCGGCTATCAGCCCATGGCCCTTACGCATTACCGCGCTGGCTGGTGCGAAGCGGTTGCCGGAATCCCCTCCCCCGTCTACCCCGGCACTGAATGGGAAGGGAGGACCTGGGACCGCGAAACCATCCGCGCGCACTACGATCCCTGGCGCGAGGTGGAGACGAAGGGCGTCGCGATACACGTGGGCGAGTTCGGCTGCTTCAACACCGTGAGCGAGGCGAGCGCCCTCCGCTGGCTCGACGACATCCTCTCGCTTTTCGCGGAATTCGGTTGGGGTTACAGCTTATGGAATTTCGAGGGGGCCTTCGGGATCATCGGCCACGATCGGCCGGGCGCGAAATTCGAACCGTACCGCGGTTTCATGGTGGACCGCGCCATGCTCGAAATTTATGAAGCGCGTCGCGAGCGCGCCTGAGTCGGCGATAAGCCTTTACGCTTGACAGCGGAGGGCTTCTCGGTTACAGGAGAGCATGAAGATGAGAAAGCCTAAAATTTCCATGAAGGACATCGCGGCGGAGCTGAGCATCTCCAAGAACGCCGTCTCGCTCGCCCTCGGCAACAAGCCCGGCGTAAGCCAGGAACTCCGCGAACGGATCTTCGAGGTAGCCGCTCGCCTCGGCTATCGCGGGCACCTCGAGAACCGCTCGGATGACTCCAGGAAGCTCCTTATCCTCGCCCCCGAATTCAACCTCGAGGACCGCTACTTCTATCCGGACGTCTACCTCGGCATCCAGAAACAGGCCCAGGTCACCGGTCACTTCACCATGCTCGCGGGCGTCACCCCCAGCATGATCGAGGAGAAAAAGCCCCCCGCCGCCCTCGTCAACTTCGAATTCAACGGCATCCTCACCGTCGGCGTCATACCCCACGACTATCTTTCCGTGATATTCGAGCGCAAGATCCCCGTCGTCGCCGTGGATAACTTCTACGACGACCTCCCCGTCAACACCGTCGTCACCGCCAACGAGGAGGGCGCTTTCGCCGTCACAAAACACCTCATCGATCTAGGCCACAAAGACATCGGCTACGTCGCGCCCATCGAGAACTCAGCGAGTTTCTTCGAGCGCTACGAGGGCTTCATGAAGGCCATGATCTACGCCAAGCTCAAGGTCGACCGCGGACTCTCAATCCTCGAGCCCTGGTCCCTCGCATCTCTAGGTAAAAACCAGGGAGAGATCCGATCCGCCCTCAAGGGCATGAAACGCCTGCCCACCGCCTTCGTCTGCGGCAACGACGAAATCGCCATCGCTCTCATGAACATCCTGAAATCCGATCACGGGAAGCG
The DNA here is from genome assembly GCA_964538705.1 of uncultured Spirochaetales bacterium. Classification (GTDB taxonomy): domain Bacteria; phylum Spirochaetota; class Spirochaetia; order Treponematales; family JBGSOB01; genus CAYNQK01. Next base: position 5,295 of record CAZIEI010000148.1, read on the forward strand.
CGTGCCCGAAGACATCTCCGTAGCCGGTTTCGACGACATCGACGCCGCGAGGCTCTACTCCCCCGCGCTCACCACTTACCACGTGCCTCGCGTCCAGCTCGGACAGGAAGCCGTGCGCTTCCTCCTCGCCCTCATCGCGGACTCGAAGCGCGACCACGTCATCACGAAGCGCTCTCTCTACGGGTCTTTGGAGGTGCGCGCCTCGACGGCGAAGCCGGCGGGGTGAGGAGGGAGCGGCCTTCATTTATAAATTAATCCGAATAAAAAATCCGCCATTCCTGATAATACGAGCCCCCTCCCATGTGGGAGGGGGCTATGGAAATACGGTTGCCGGATAGGCGTCGTTCGAGGAAGCTCCTTATTTTGTCATCTCAGCATGTTCTCAGGGATGAAAGAGAATAGATACTTTTCTATGTCGTTATTCTCCTTCCGCTGGGCATCCACGTCGGTTTTAAAGGCTGGATCCATACTCATCGCATACGAGGCGAAAGCGATCTCCTTTTTCTTATAGCGGCCATGGACCGCGAAGAGCATCCCTCCGCGAGCGACGGCAGTACCGTCATACAGACGGTTCGCTTCGGTCCACCCTTCAAGCATATTGGTTATCGCTTCGGGAAGGATGAAATCAAACTCATATCGTTCCGCGCCTGAGACGCAACACCCCTTTGATGACGTCAAATTCAAGAAAACATAAGCATAATTCGCCGTGTCGCCGTATTCTAGGACGACATACTCCCTGGGAAGCTCAATGGCCTTCTCATAATAGTCATCCCGCTTTTCCCATATCGGATGAATGGCTTGATAAAGCCCCTTCATCCAACCGTATTCCCTCATTGGCCTAGGCATTCCTTCATCAGCGCAGGCCTCGATCAGACAACACAGAAGCGCACTAGTAAACAAGACGGTTCTTTTCACCCTGCTCACCCCTAATCTTATTTTCCGTGAACTTCCCCCCCGAGTAGGCACCCAATCCCACGCACTGCTCCTCATACAAAGGAGACGCCGGATCGGGGCCCGCCGCCTCAGATGTACCATTCTTGTCATGGTATGCATGGATTAACTCATGAGCGAGCACTGACTGAGGCGATGTACTTCCGCCTCCATCGACCTTCGCTGCCAAACTGGCGGAAAAGTCCTTCGTATAATCGATTTTTACCGTGGAAGGCGTTCCTTTCGCCGGATCCGATCCATCCGCCAGGTTAGCGGGCATTTCCATGGCTCCCCCGTATGGGGCCGCTTCCGCGGGGGTCGCTTCCTCTATTGTTATGATGTTCTTGTCCTTAGCGGACTTTGTGACGGCGAACTTCCGGTTTAAGTCCTGGATTAATCCGGTACCGGCCGGCTTCGTCACCTTTTTGGCCACGGATTTTATGATCACGGTGCCATCTGCCCTTATTCCAAGAGTATCGTCTGTCAAGGATTGGAGCATTGCCATTGTCTTTTTCACGAAGGCCGCGGACCCCTTGATGCGAATCTCTTTTCCGTCCGGATCCGAGTATTTTACCGGATTGTTCCCCGCGTAATGGTACAGCTGCAGATTCACCGCATTGAACACGCCGCCCATGCCGGGCAAGTTCTGATTCCGCTCCTTCGCGTCATCGTTGATCGGCGCGGAGGGCACGTACTCCCCGAGCGCCGGATCGGCGGAGAGCCACCGGCTCGTCTTGGGGTCGAGATAGCGCGCGCCGTAGTAGTAGAGGCCCGTCTCCTCGTCGAACTCCTTCCCCGTGAACCTGAACGGGAGCTTCTCCATCCCATCCTGCGTCATCTCTAGCCAGAGCTCCCCGTAGGGCGTGTACTCGATGCGTTCGTACTCCTCGGCATGGGAATCGGTCACGAGCTGGGCCGAGCCGAGGTGGTCCGCGTGGTACCAGAAGGTGTTGGCGAGCTCGTACTGGTAGTTCGACTGGCTCTGCTCCTGGTAGTTGCACTTGGTCGCGATCCGGGTCTCGCCGACGTAGATGTTTTTACTCTGCTTGATGTCCTCGCCGTCGTTCCGCGTCTGCCAGAAGGTATTGAAGTACATGTTTTCAGTGCCGGTCGCCCGGTTGTACTTGATGGCCCGCTGGCCGTCCGCACCGTAGCGGTAATCCACCGTCACGGCGGGGTCGCTCGTCTTAATGAGAAGGTTCCGCTCGTTCCATACGTAGTCGCGCTGATAAACGTTACCGGTACTCGGATCCTTCGTCGCGAGTCCGAAGCCGTAGTCCGTGTGGTACACCCCTTCGTCCTGGAAGAGCGTCGCCGTGTACGGCGTCACCGGCGCATGCCCGCCCTGCCGTTCCGTGAGGAGGTTTCCGTTTCCGTCGTACTTGTAGTACATGTCCCCGGCCCGTTCCACGCGGTGGGAATATCCGGAGTAGTAAGCGTAGCCAAGAGTGTAGTCGAGGTTTGCGCCCAGAGTGATCGAGGGGTTTACTGACGCTTCGCTCGTCTTATTCGTAATGTTCCCGATGGCGTCGAAGTCGAAGGTCTGGCCGTAGCTCGCCGCGTACTCGGGCCGCGCGAGCTGGTAGGGATTGTACACGCTCTCGCC
>CAZIEI010000149.1:0-7577 GCA_964538705.1 uncultured Spirochaetales bacterium
CTCAAATACGGGTTCTTCGTGGATACGATGAAGAAGGAGCTGAAGATCGAGCTGCCGAAGAACTCGTTCAGGGCCGCGTATTCCGGCGTCACGGCCTTGAAGCGGAATCTCTACGGCTTCGAGGGAACGAACGTCAGGCTCCTCCTCCGCGGCGACGATCTTCTCACGCTCGAGTTCCCGCTTCCCGACGGGAAGACCCGGTCCGAGGTCATGGTGACCGTCGAGGCGGACATCGAGGCCGCGATCAAGGCGGAGGAGGATCGCAGGCAAGCGGTCCTCGGCAAGGTGATCTCGCGCGGCAGGATCCTCAGGAGCGACTCGTACGGGTCGCTCGAGATACAGCGTTCGCGCCGCTTCTCCTGGACGGGCTACGGCATGCTCTCGCCCCTCGTGATTCCCGAGGGCTCGGGTGAGTCGGGCGAGATGGCCTTCGACGGGTATCTCGACGAGGAGCTTTCGAAGGACCTGGACGGCGTCATGAGCTTCTACTTCGACGGCCTGCCGCGCAGTACGCCCGTTCGATTCTACTATTCGATCACCGCGGACGGACTGCGCCTGGAGCAGGTGCCGCCCGCCGCCTTCGATCCGACCGGCCTCGTCGCGCGGAAACGCGGCACGGGACCGCTCGTCGCGTTCTTCTCCTTCGCGGAATAGGCTCCCATGGGATCGATCCAGTACTCCGGCTTGCGGCTCGCCTTCGGTAACCGCGACCTTCTCGATGGCGTGGGCCTCACGCTCAGGAACGGAAGCCGCGCCGCCCTCGCGGGCCCGAACGGCGCGGGCAAGTCCACGCTCATGAAGATCATGGCCGGCCTCATGGAAGCCGACAGGGGCGACGTCGCCCGCGAGAGGGGCGTCCGCGTATCGTACCTGGCCCAGTCCGGGGCGGTGCTCGGATCGAGGAGCGTCAGGGAGGAGGCGGAACTCGCCTTCGCCGAGACCGCGGACCTCCTCTCCGAATACGAGGAGACTGGCGCCTTGCTCGCCTCCGCGACGGAGGGCGGGGCCGGCGTCCAGGCGCTCGTGGAGCGGCATCACGAGCTCGGCGAGCGCATCGAGGCGTCCGGATACTGGCGGCGCGAGCAGCGCATCGAGATGGTGCTCTCCGGCCTCGGCTTTTCCGAAGAGGACGCCTCGAGGCCGTGCGGCGAATTCTCCTCCGGCTGGCAGATGCGCATCGCCCTCGCCAAGATCCTCCTCGAGGCGGCGGACATCATTCTCCTCGACGAGCCGACGAACTACCTCGACATAGAGGCGCGCGAGTGGCTCATGGGCTATGTCGCGGATTTCCCGGGGGGGGTCCTCGTCGTATCGCACGACCGGTCCTTCCTGGACGCGACGGTGAACGAGGTCTACGAGCTCTTCAGCGGCAAGCTCACGCGATACCCCGGGACCTACAGCCAGTACGAGGAGCGCAGGTCGCGCGAGCTCGAGAGCCTCTTCGAGGCCTGGGAGCGGCAGCAGGAGGAGATCCAGGCGCTCGAGGATTTCATAAGGCGGTTCCGCTACAACGCGTCGAAGGCGGCCTTGGTGCAGAGCAGGGTCAAGCAGCTCGAGAGGATCGTCCCCATCGAGGTGCCCGAGGGCATGAAGCGCATCCATTTCAAGTTCCCGCCCCCGCCGCATTCGGGGAAGATCGCCCTTTCTTTCGAGGGGCTGTCGAGGAGCTACGGGGAGAAGCGCGTCTTCTCGGGGTTGTCGCTCACGCTCGAGGCGGGCGAGAAGCTCGCCCTCGTCGGCCGGAACGGCGCGGGGAAGTCGACCCTCATGAGGATCCTCGCGGGCGCGGATTCGGGCTACGAGGGCGAATACCGCCTCGGGGCCGGCGTGAGCGTCGGGTACTTCGCCCAGGAGAGCGCCGAGGCCCTCTCGGGCGAGGGGAGCGTGGAGGAGGAGATCGAAGGCATGGCGCCGACGCACCTCGTGCCCCGCGTACGCAACCTCCTGGGCGCGTTCCTGTTCCGCGGCGACGACGTGCAGAAGCCGCTCTCCGTGCTCTCGGGCGGCGAGCGATCGCGCCTCGCGGTGCTCAAGCTCCTCCTCAGGCCCTCCAATCTCCTCATCATGGACGAGCCTACGAACCACCTCGATCTCACGAGCAAGGACGTGCTCCTCGAGGCGCTCGGTTCCTTCGAGGGGACCGTGATCTTCGTATCGCACGACAAGTTCTTCATCGAGGGCCTCGCCACGAAGGTCCTCGAGCTCGAGGACGGCAGGATGAGGCTCTATCCGGGGGACTACGCGTATTACCTCGGCAGGAAGGCGGCGGAGCGCGAAGGGGCGGAAGCGGGCGCGGCTGATCGGGAAGGGGCGCGTCCGCGGGCTTCGGGATCGGCCGAGCGAGGCGATGCCAGCGTCCGCTCCCCGTCTCAATCCTCGCGGCAAGGAGCCAAATCGGCTACGACGGCGTATTCCCGGGAAGAAGAGAAGCGCGCCAGGGCGGATCAGCGCCGCAAAGAGAAGCGCGAGGCGGAGCTCCTCGCGCTCATCGATTCGCTCGAGGCAGAGAAGCGGACGATCGAGGAAGCGATGGCCAAGCCTGAGAATTATTCCGATGGTGAGCGCATGAAACGACTCGTTTCCGAGCGCGCGAGAGTCGACGCGGAGATCGCGGGAGCCACCGCCGCCTGGGAGGAGCTCCTCGCGTAATCTGATTTTTCGCTTTTCATCGAGTTCTAGATTGGTTAATTTCATGTCATGAAGAACGAACACAATGTATCGATATTGATAATGATTATCATTATCAATACGGTAGCCGCCTCATTCCTCGGCGCCCAGGGGAGCTCAGCGCCCGCGGCTCGGGCTGAGGCGGCGGGAGTCATTTTCGAACTCAGGTTCGACGGGGATGAAGTCGAAATCACCCTCAAGGCGAAGACCGCGGGATGGGTCGCGTACGGGCTCGAGCCCTCGCGGCGCATGAAGGACGCGGACATCGTGATCGCCTTCGTGAAAGACGGGAAGGCCTTCGCGCGGGACGATTACGGGACGTCGGACATCGCCCATCGGGATGACGCGGCGCTCGGAGGATCGGATGGCGTCCTTTCGGTCCGCGGTACGGAGTCGGGTGGCGAGACGACGGTCGTCCTCCGACTCGCGCGGTATCCGGATGACGGCAAGGACAAGGCTTTCGTGCCGGGTAGACGGAAGCTCATCCTCGCGCGCGGCGCTCGCGACGACTTCGCCTCGAAGCACGTCGCCGCCGCGACCGTGGAAATCGATATCCCGTCGCGGTGAACCGCCGGGCTTGAGTCCGCCCGGCTGTCCATCGATAATGGAGGAAAGCGTCCGTGATATGAAGGGGGTAGGATGAACTCGTTCCTCGTCACCATGATCGGCGGATCAGCGGGCCTCGTGGCGGTGCTTCTCGCCGTGCTGTCTGGTTTGAGAATTATCAAGGTGAAGGCGAAGGTCCATAAGGCCTTCGGCCTCACGGTCCTCGCGGTATCCCTGCTGCATGGCCTTTTCGGCCTGTTGCTTTACCTCGGGGTCATTTGACAGCCGCGGAGCGGCGGAAATCGTTCAACCCTCGCCGATCCTCCTGAAGATATAGACGAAGGAGCGTTCTTTCCCGTTCTGGATTTCCTTGACGGATTCCGCGCTCTGGCCGAAGTGCTCCTCGAAATCCGGGTGCGTTGTGATGGCCGCGAGGTCCCAGCCGGGAAAATCGCGTTTGAGGTGCCGCATCTGCCGGTAGAGGTTCTCCGCGTACTCGAGGTCGCGGATGCGCTCGCCGTAGGGAGGATTGGCGATGATGATGCCCTCTGCCGCGCTCGCCTTGCATTCCTCCATGCTCATTTTCGAGAACGAAACGCCGAGCGGCGGTCCGGCGTCGCTCCGCGGAGATCGGTAGAGCCCCCGCGCCGAGGCCGCGTTCTTGGATGCGGCCTCGATCATGGCGCCGTCGCCGTCCGAACCCGAGATGCGTAGATCGTACCCGTAGTCGGCGAGCGCGAGCGCCTTGTCGCGCTCCGCGCGGAAGACCGAGTCGTCGAATCCGGGCATGGCCCTGAACGCGAAGGACCTTCCCGCGCCCGGCGGGACGTTGTAGCCGAAGAGCGCCGCCTCGATGGGGATGGTGCCCGTGCCGCAGAAGGGATCATGGAGCGCGAGCCTCCGCTTCCAGCCCGCCTTGAGGATGAGCGCCGCCGCGATGGTCTCCTTGAGGGGCGCCGGGCCGGAAATTGTCCGGTACCCGCGGCGGTGGAGGGGCTCGCCGCTCAGGTCCAGGCCGATGACGGCCTCGTCGCGATCGATGTAGAGGCGGAGTTCCGCCGCCAGTCCCGTCTCGGGGAGACGGGCGAGCCCGTAGGCCTTTCCCATGCGCTCGTAGACCGCCTTTAGGGCGATGGACCGCGCGGACGAGGCCGAGTTGACGCGAGAACGGGTCAACCGGACCTTGTCGAGCGCGATTCGCGCGTCCTTGCGGAGGTATTCTTCCCAGGGAATCTTCCGCATCCCCTCGAAGACCTGGTCGAAGTCGGCGGCCGGGAAGCGGCCAGCGACGAGGAGCACGCGCTCGGCGGTCCTGAGCCAGAGGTGCGCGCGCGCGACGCCGGCTTCGTCCGCGCGGAAAAAAGCCATGCCCGGCCGGCCGCCGCCCTCCTGCGCGAAGCCGAGTTTGCGGAGCTCGTTCCCCAGGACGCCCTCGGCGCCGATCGCGCAGAGGGCGCAGAGCGTCCGGGCGTTCGTCGTTTCAGCCATTTCCTGAATCATTCCTTCGCGGAGAGATATGCGATGATCCTGTCGTACATGCCCTTGTGGAGCGGCGGGACGACGGCGTCCACCGAGGCGGGGATGCCCGTCACGGCGATGTCGGATACCTTGTACGATCCGCCCGAGAGCCCGGTGCGGAATCCGTAGCCCTTCCAGGCGATGCGCTGGATGTCGGGGTCGTCGAAGGCCTCTACGTACCGCGCGCCCTTATCGGTGAGCGCCGCGGCGCAGTGGGAATTCCATATGGTGGGCACGGGGTAGAGGATGCGGACGCGGTCCTTGATCTGCTCCCATCCCTCGGGAGACCTGACGGCGAAGTCGAGCATGCTCTTCTCGTAGTCCACGATCATCGGCCTCGCCCCCATGCCCTGCCTCAGGTAGTTCTCGAAGAGGTCGGCGGGGGTCTGGTTCATGTAGCCGGATTTTACGTAGAAGGCCTTGAGCCGCGGGAGGACTTTCTCGAGGGCCGCGTCGTCGACCGATCCCCCGTTCATTACGGAGACGAGGAGTCCGTAGTAGGTGGCCCCGGGCGAGGAGGTGACGGGATCCGTGGAGGCGATGCCGACCTTCCCGTAGAGCCCCTCGAGGCCGAGGTCCTTCCATTCCGCGCCGGCAACGATCATGTCGAGGAGCTTCGAGAGGCCGGTGAGGTACCACACGCCGCCCCGCTCCTCGGCGAGGCCCGCGCGCTCGAGCGCGTCCACGACTTCCTTCCAGCTGTACACCACGATCGGAGTGTTGAGGGTCTGGCCGCCCTTGAGGATCGGCTTCCGCGGCGCCTCCCCGAGGGCCTCGTCCGGCCTCAGCTTGAAGTAGTCGAAGAATCGCTGGTCGGAGAAGAAGATGAAATCGTAAGCGCCCAGGTCCTCTTTGATGAGCTTGCCGTTGGACCAGGGATCGTTGCGCGGCGCAATCTTGTATTTCTTCGAGAGGACGGCCTTGAAATCGGCGTCGGCGAGGAAATTCTCCTTGCCCCCGCCGACCGCGCCCGCGATCTCCTCCGCCCTCCGGAGGTCGAAGGCTGAGCGGAGCCTTCCGCGGAATTCCGCGGGCAGGTACCTGTACGCCAAACCGCCCGCCACGACGATCGCTATGATGACGACGCCGACCACGACCCTGGCTTTTGCCTTCATACCCTCTCCTGCCTCCGGCGCGGCTCTCCGGCGGAGGCCCTCATTCTCACGGAAGCCCCGGGGTTTGTAAAGAACCCGGGAATTCCGGTCCGCCCGCGCCTCGCCCGCCGGGCTCCCGAACGGAGCCAAAAGCCCGTATCCGTGGTATATTCCATGCATGAGGCATCGGTACGCTTTCCTCGCCGCCGCCCTTGTTCTCGGCGCGGCGCTGGCCGCCCAGGAGACGCCCGCTCCCGCCGAAGACGCCGATCCCGCGGCGGCGGGGCAGGGCTCCGACGCCTTCGCGGAAGCCGATCCCGGCGGCGCGTCGGCGGAGCCCGGAGACGTCGACTGGCGCGAACCCGTCAAGACGAAGTATCCGCCCACCGACCTCTTCCTGAGCGATACCGTCCAGGTCATCATCAACGCCGACGAGGCCCGGTTCCTCGAATCCGGGCCCTCGCCAATCCTCAATATGATCGGCGTGGGGACCCGCTTCCCCATATCAGCGGACTTCTCGATCGCGCCGCGCATCGACGTCTTCACGACCTATTACGGGTGGATCGATGGGCGGGCCATGCCGGTAGACGTCGAGAATCGTCTCGCAGTCCTCTGGGGCCTCATCATCGACGTGCCGGTCAGGTACGACCTGGGCCTCGGCGGGAATCATGCGATGCAGTTCACGGGCGGGATCGCCCTCATGACCCGGCTCGCGTTCAAGGACGCTTCGGTCCCGGCCGATGAACAGGCCGAGGTCGATTCCGTTTCACGCTACCTCTGGGACAAGGCGCGCTTCCTTTATCCAGAACTCGGCGTCTCCTACTCGTACAAGATGGCCGATTGGGTGAGCTTCGGCGTGAGCGCGCGCGTCCTCCTCCCGATCTTCAACCTATGGACGGGAGAGGACCTTCCCCTCTGGGACAATCTCGTGGTCGGCGGCGGGATATGGATATCCTTCACCGATTTTTGGAGCAAGCTGGGCAAGAAGTGACGCGCAGAGGCGCGCGGGCCGTGCGGCCGTCAGCGCGGGCGCGTCTCCTCCTCGAGCTTAAAGAGGTACGCGAGGGCCTCCTCGCGCGTATCGCCGCACATCTCGGGCGTGGGCTTGAGGCCCGCGCAAGCGGCGGGGCGATCGGGATCGAAATAGATCGCGCACGTCATGTCGCTTCGGAGATGGGGGCAGGGGAGTCCGGAAGGCTTTCCTCCGGGGAGGCCCGGACTTCCGCCGCGCGACGGGATAGGCGTTGTGATCGATACGGCGATGCAGCAGGCCCCGCAGCCCGGCCTGCAGGGAAAGGCTTCCACCGGATGTTCAAGCATGAATCGTTCGCCTCGTCCGCGGAGCAAGGGGGCGAGCGACCGCGGCGCGCCAAAAAGCCGCGCCCCCGGATGACCGGGGGCGCGTATCGCATGGGCTTCCGCGTCGTATCAGGCGGAAGCCTCGGGGCATAAAGTTGGTGATATCGATGAACGCATATTCGCCTCCTTTACGCTTGATCGGTCCAGTATGCCATGATCGCCGGAAAAAGCAAGTGGTCGGAAGGCTGAGAGCGACCTCGATCGCAAAAATCCCCTTATTCCCGGTAATCTTCAGGTAACGGTGTATATTTAGTCCGAAAAGTCGGTATATCGAGGTGTACTCCATGAATAAGCGATTATGGCTTCTCATCGTCCTGGCTCTCGCGGCAAGCTCCTGCGAACAAAATCCCTCTGACCCTGGCCAGAGCCCTGATGCGACCTCTTCCGCATCGG
>CAZIEI010000150.1:0-7523 GCA_964538705.1 uncultured Spirochaetales bacterium
CGAGCAGATGGAGATGCAGTTCTTCGTGAAGCCGGGCACGGACGTGGAGTGGTTCAACTACTGGAAAGAGCAGCGCTGGAACTACTTCAAGAAACTCGGCGTCAAGATGGACAGCCTCCGTTGGCACCAGCACGGGCCGGACGAGCTCGCGCACTACGCCAAGGACGCCTACGATATCGAGTACGAGTTCCCCATGGGCTGGAAGGAGCTCGAGGGCGTGCACAACCGCTCCGACTACGATCTCCGCAGGCACCAGGAGTTCTCCGGCAAGGACCTCCAGTACATCGACCAGGACAACGGGAACGAACGCTACACCCCCTACATCATCGAGACCTCGGCGGGCCTCACGCGCCAGCTCCTCATGGTCCTTTGCGACGCGTACGAGGAGGAGAAGGTCGCGGACAAGGGGAACGACGACGATTGGCGCACCGTCATGCATTTCCACCCCGAGCTCGCGCCCGTGACCGCGGCGGTCCTCCCCCTCATGAAGAAGGACGGCCTCGCCGAGCTCGCCAAGGAGATCCAGGTGGAGCTCAAGGAAGACTACGCCACTGACTACGACCAGTCGGGCGCCATAGGGAAGCGCTATAGGAGGCAGGACGAGGTGGGGACGCCCTTCTGCGTCACCATCGACTACCAATCCAAGGAGGACGGCACGGTCACCCTCCGCTTCCGCGATTCCATGGAGCAGGTACGCGTTCCGCGAGCGTCCCTGGCGGCGAAGATCAAGGAAGAGATAAAGGCTTACAAGCGCAAGGCCTAAGCGCCACGGAAAAATTAGGACGAGGATGGATAGAACGCGGCCCGCTCCCAGGGGCCGCGTTTCCACCGTTCGGGCCGAGCGCGCGGCCTTGCGCGATCCATGCCGTTGTGGTTAACTTGCTTCTGCGGCGGGAACGGACGAATGACCGGCCCCCCCCGATGACGAACGCAGATCGATAAGGATAATATTATGAAGAGAATCGTGGCCGCGGCCATCGCGTGCATGGCGCTCGCGTCCTGCGGGCCGGCTTTCAAGCCTAAGGAGAGCGGGACCTACGCGGTCATCAAGACGAGCAAGGGCGAGATCGCCTTCAAGCTCCTTCCGGAGACGGCGCCCAAGACCGTGGAGAATTTCGTGGGGCTCGCTACCGGGAAGAAGGAATGGTCCGTCGAGGAACCCGCGACCGAATCACCCGGCGATTCCGCGACCGACCCCATTGACGATTCCGCGAGCGGCTCCGCGAGCGACTCCACGGCCGGAGGCGAGGCGGAAAAAGCGGCTCAGTCCGATGCGAAGACTAAGAAGAAGGCGCCCAAGCCCTTCTACGACGGCCTCGTGTTCCACCGGGTCGTCAAGGATTTCATGATACAGGGAGGCGATCCCAAGGGCGACGGCTCGGGCGGTCCCGGATACACCTTCGCGGACGAGACCTATCGGGCTACGGATGAGGAAATCACGGGCAAGGTCGACGACGAAGAGAAGGCCGTGATGGTCTGGAGCAAGCTCGTCGTGCCCTACGTCCTCAACAACATGGGGCAGGGACTGGATCCCGCCATAGAGAAGATCATTCAGACCGTCATGCAGAACGGGAACGGCGAGGCCCTCTACGGCATGACGGTCGATCAGTACAGGAAGCTCACGGGAAGCGCCGAGCGGCTCTACAAACAGGAAGTCATACACCCAGTGGCCTACGGGAATCTCTGCATGGCCAATGCCGGCCCCGACACGAACGGCTCCCAGTTCTTCATCGTCACGGCGAAGGACGGCTGCCCCTGGTTGGACGGGCGCCATACGGTCTTCGGCGAGGCGGTGAAAGGCATGGAGATCGCCCATGAGATCGAGGGCGTTCCCGTGGACGATCAGGATAAGCCGACGAAGCCCGTCGTCATCAAGAAAGTCTGGATAATCGAGAAGAAATGAGAGATCAGTCGCGGTGCCGTTCTGGCATCGCATGAGAGTATGGAGCGCTCCGATCCTCGCGATCGGAGCGCTTTTTTTAGATATCCACATTCTAGCAGTATCGGTAATCGATCGATTTTGACGTTTCTTCTATTTCCGTCAATAATCAAATTCTTTCCAATGCGGTTATTTCGGTCGATTGCGTGAGCCTATGAGAAACCTTCAATAATGGTGATGAATAATGCTGGAGTTTATGATGATTTTGAATATTATTGATTAACGAATGAGCAGCAGTGCCTGTCGCCTGGGATAATAAGGGGGTGGCATTGACCTCGCGAAACCGGGGAAACGACCAGACGGGCACGCTGAAAACGGGAGACGCGTATCCGACCGCGGGAGGACGCGGCATTCTACCGAGAGGGGATCGTCGCATCAGCGATCGGGCATTCCGGCGCCTCGTAGCGTTTCTCAATAGACGAACCGGAATACTCGTCAAAGACTATAAACGGTATCTCGTCCACGCGAGGCTCTCGAGATTCGTAGGCGACGGGAAACCCTGCGCCGACTTCGACGACCTCGCCGACTACCTCGATCGCGGAGATGATCCGACGCTCGCCCGGGAAGTCATAGATTCGCTCACGACGAATTACAGCTACTTCTTCAGGGACCGAGTCCATTTCGAGGCGCTCGCCGGCTACCTCGAGGAGGAAGGGCCGAAACAGCCGTACCTGAGGCTCTGGAGCGCCGCGGCCTCCACCGGGGAAGAGGCGTACAGCATGGCCATGACCGTTCTCGATTCAGGCGCGGCTCGAGGCGCCGACGTGAAGATCCTAGGGACGGACGTCTCTACCCGGGTCATCGAGACGGCGGCCGCCGGAGTCTACAAGGAGGAGCAGGTCCTGAAGTGCGTAGGAGCCCGGATGATGAATCGCCACTTCACGCCCGGCCGCGAACCGGGGACGCGCGCGGTCTCGGACGCCCTGAAGCGGCTCGTCGCGTTCCGGAACCTCAACCTCCTCTCCGATTACCCTTTCAAGCGGAGCATGGACGTGGTCTTCTTGCGGAACGTGCTCATCTACTTCGGCGCGAGGGAGAAGGAGGAGGTCCTCGCGAGGATCCACGAGGTCATGAAGCCCGGCGGACTGCTCGTCGTAGGGCTTTCGGAATCCTTAGTCGGAATCGCCAATCCGTTCAAGTCCATGAAGAATTCCGTTTACCGCAAGGAACCGGCGTGAGGAGGCGGGAATGAAAGCCGCGATCGCGGGCGTCAGGATTCCGGAAGCGGCCGGCGTCCATCCGTCCATGGCGGCGATACGGGTAAACGCGCCCGAGATATTCCTCGGCGCCGGAGAGCTCGCGTTCGCGACGGGTCCCGCGGTGGTGAAGACGCTCCTCGGGTCCTGCGTGGGCGTCGCCCTCTACGACCCGGAAAAGCGCCTTGGCGGCATGTGCCACTTCCTCCTTCCCGATGGCCCCGATTACGAAAGAAGCACGCGGTTCGGCCGCGTGGCTATCAGGGCGCTCATATCGAAATTCCTCTCCAGGGGATCGGACCCGCGGCGCCTCAAGGCATGGATGGCCGGGGGAGCGATGATCCTCGAGTCCTCTGCCGTATTCTTCGTCGGAGAACGGAACATCGCGGTCGCCGACGAGATGCTCGCGGCCGTCGGGATCTCGCCGCTCGCGAGGGACGTCGGAGGCGATCGGGGCCGGAAGATGAGGCTGGACACGTTCTCGGGGAAGGCCTCGATCGAGTATATCCCGCGAACGGACCTCTCGGGCGCGGCCCTCGCCTGACGGAGCGATCCGGCGGCTCTAGGGATCCCGTGAAGGGGCGGAATCCGCCTGCGAGCCCATGATCACCGGAATGAGAGGAGCCAGGTCCTCGATCCTGAATGGCTTGCGGAGGCTCGCGACGAAGCCGTAGGACGTCGGATCCGCGATGACGGGGTCGGACCGGTAGCCGCTCGTCGCGACGGCCTTGGCGTTCTTGTCCAGGGAGAATATCCGCTTGGCCACGTCGATGGCGCCGCCCTCGCCCGGGATCGTGAGGTCCAGGAAGGCCGCTCGATAGGGCTTCCCGCCCGTGGAGGCGCGTTCGAATTCCCGGAAGGCCTCCTCGCCGGTCCTGCAGACGTGGGGCTCGAACCCGAGTGCCGAGAGCATGTCCGAACCGATCTCCAGGTTGTACTCCTCGTCGTCGAGGAGGAGCACGGGGCCCGATCCGGCGAAGAGGGCGGAAACGGCCGCGTTCCGCGGCTCGGCCACGCCAGCGGCCGCGATCGGGAGGAAGAGGGAGAACACCGCTCCCGATCCGGGAGGCGAGTCGGCGTCCAGCCAGCCTCCGTGGCGCTGCGCGATGGCGAGGCTCGTGTACAGCCCGAGACCGTTGCCCCCGCTCTTGGTGGTGAAATACGGCGAGAAGAGCTGGGAGCGCACCTCGGCTGGGATGCCCGGCCCGGTGTCCCTGAACGATGCGCGGAGATAGGAGCCGGCATCGAGGGGAGGATGCTCCCCGTCGCGCACCGCGATCGCCTCCATGCGGATGGAGAGGCGCCCCCCCGCGGGCATCGCCTGCTTCGCGTTGATGACGAGGTTCTCCACGACCTGGCCGATCTGGTTGGGGTCGAAGAGCGCCGCGCAGGGCCCGAGCCCGGAGTCGAACTCGAGGACGATGTTGGAGCCCGAGAGGGCGAACTCGGCGGTTTCCCTGATGCAGGCGACCGCGTCGCCGAACCGCCTGGATGGATTCCCGCCGCGGGCCGCGGCGAGGAGGCGGGAGGCGAGGTCCTTCGCGCGGTCGTACACGCTCTCGGCCTTGTCGAGGAAGGAGACGCAGGCGTCTTCGTTCCCGGCCGACAAAGAGGCCCTGGCCATGTGGACGTACCCGAAGATCCCCCCGAGGAGATTGTTGAAGTCGTGCCCGACCCCGCTCGCGAGCGTGCCGAGGGCTTCGAAGTTCTCGAGCCTCCTGATGGCGCCGTCAGCCTTGAGGCGCGCGGTGACGTCCCTGAAGACCGTGATCGAGCCGATGATGAGGCCGTTAGGATCGCGGATGGGCGAGGAGACGCCTTCGACGCAGGTCACGTTGCCGGATTTTCCGACGACGCACGCGTTGTCGAACTTCACGTCCTCTCCGCCGTCCGAGATCGAGGCGAGGACAGGGCTGGGCCTGTCCTCGCGCGAAGCGCTGTCGATGAGGCGGAGGACCTCTTCGCCGCGGGTCCTGCGTTCCGGCGACGGGGGGATATCGAGCAGCCGGCGCGCCTCGGGATTCGCGCTGACCACGCGGGAGTTCGCGTCGCAGACGAGGACCGCGTCGCCGATGGAATCGAGAGTGACGGCGAGGAGCCGTTTCTCCGCGGCCAGATCGGCCTCGACGAGGCGGCGATCGATCGCGGATTGCACGTTGAAGCAGAAGGCCGCGAGGCGCGCGGCGTCCTCGTCGCCGTAGGCCGCGGAGCGGTCGGCGACGGCGGCGATTGACTTGACGCGGCCCCCGGCGGCCACGGGCACGACGAGGAGCCGCGAGGCGGAGCGCTTTCCGTCCGGGAAGGGGAGCCCGGCCGTCGCGCCGGAAGCGGGCGGAGCGTTCATGATCACGGGTTTCCCCGTCCTCGCGGCCTCCGTCCAGGGCGCCCCTTCGGCGAGGGGAACGCGGCGGACGGGGGATTCCGATGAACGGGCGCTCCCCGGCTCGTCGGCCTCCGCGTAGACCGTGAATCCGGATCCGTCATCGTCGATGAAGCCGAAGAAGCCGGCGGGGTTCTCCGAGATCGCCATGATCGCGCCGAGGGCGTGCCGAGCGAGCTCGCTTCCGCTCGCTTCCTCGAGGGAGGCGATGTCCCAGAAAGCGCTGAGCTTGATGAGGGCTCCGCGGAGGTCCGTCCGCGAGGCTTTCAGCCTCGAGAACGCCTGCGCGTACGCGGAGGAGAAGGACGCGACCGACGCGGCGAGGAGGGCGAGCGATACGGCGGCGAGGAGGACCGCGTTCGACGCGGGCAGGTCCGCGTAGGCGAAGCGCCGGGAGAAGATCCCGAAGATGCCGAAGCCGATGAGGATGGCGGAGAGAAAAGCGGAGGCGATGAAGGCCCGCAGGATCGGCGCCCCCTCGCGGGTCGGGAATATGACGCGAGCGAGAGAGCTCGACGGAGACTGGCGGAGGGCCGCCGCGGAGAAGGAAACGAGCCCGATCCCGCTCGGCAAGGAAGTGGCGAAGGGATAGCCGCTGCCGGGGAAGGGGATGCCGAAGGCATGGCCGGCGATCGAGAAGAAACCCGCGAGGCAGGAGAGGGCGAGGAATGCGTCGGAAGCGAGGGCGGCCGCGCCGCGGCGGGAGGCGCGGGACAGGAGGATGCCGATGGCGAGGGCTCCCATGCCGAGCGTTCCCAAGAGCGAAGGTTCGTATCCTCCCCTGAGCGGGATGCTCCGCGGGGGAACGGAGGCCGAGGACGCGGGCAGGGGGAAGGCGATGGTGAGCGCGGCGGAAGTGAGCGCGACCGCGAGGGCGAACACGCTCAGGGCGAGGAGGGAGATGGACGGCTTCATCCTCGGGGGCTTGAGCTCCAGGACGAGGAAAATGGCGGCGTATCCGAGGTAGGGAATGGCGAGGATCGGGGAGACGGGCTTGGCGCCCGGAATGAGGGAAGCGAGCGCGGGCAGGTCGAGGATGAAAGCGGCTATGCAGACGGCGAACAGCGCCGCCAGGGCGCCGAATACCGCGAGGCAGGAGAGATGTCCGGGCTTCCTCAAGACGATCCCGTCAGGCATACGAGCACCCCGTACATGTTAAAATCGACTTATTTGACGAGAAGTATGGACGAGAATTCCCGAAAAAGCAATCGAACCCCCGCTGCGGCCGTTTATAGGCGCCTGGATAGGGCAGGGCTGACGAAAAACATGCGATTTGAGAGGATTCGACACTTTTCGGGATTTCGTCCCGTTGACCCCTTTCCGATAATGAAGGTATAAAGGCCGGTGAGGATCCGTGGCGCACGCCCGCCGGGAGATCCGCTATGCGCTCGCGGTTTCGGCGCACGGCTTTCGCGATCGAGGGGAGTGGTATGAACAAAGGGCTCGAGGTCCTCAAGGAACGGGGTTTCCTCAAACAGTGCACGGACTTGGATGGACTCTCCGCCCTCATGGACGCGGGTCCCGTCTCTTTCTACGTCGGCTGCGATCCCACCGGACCGAGCCTCCACATCGGGCACATGGTCCCCTTCTTCGCCCTGAGGCACCTCAAGGAGGCGGGGCACCGCGCCATCGCCCTCATCGGGGGCGGGACGGCGCGTATCGGCGATCCCTCGGGCAGGACCGAAACGCGGAAGATGATCGGCTACGACCAGATCGACGCCAACGCGGACCGCATCGCGGCCCAGCTCGGGCGCTTCATCGGCTTCGACGGGAAGAACGCCCTCGCGGCCAACAACCGCGACTGGCTCGCCTCCCTCAACTACATCGACTTTCTCCGGGACATCGGCTCGCACTTCTCCGTGAACCGGATGCTCTCCTTCGAGGCGTACAAGGCCCGCATGGAGACGGGGCTTTCCTTCGTCGAGTTCAACTACCAGCTCCTCCAGAGCTACGACTTCCTCGAGCTCTACAGGAGGCAGGGCTGCAGACTCCAGATCGGCGGCGACGA
>CAZIEI010000151.1:0-7173 GCA_964538705.1 uncultured Spirochaetales bacterium
GCCTTGGATTTCCGGAAGTCCCGGACTTTCCGGTAGGCGTCCGCGACGCGGGTGAGCACCGTGATGTTGCGATCGTCGTGGAGAAGGTACTGCTCCCAGATCTCGATGGCCTTCTGGTAGAGGTTCAGGGCCTTGTAGCAGTCCGCGAGCCCGAAGAGGGCGTAATTATTGCCGGGGTGGTAGACCAGACACTTCTTATAGTATTCCACCGCCTCCCTGAACTGGCTGCGCTTACGGGCGGCGTCGCCCATTCCGACGAGCGCATAGTTATTCTCCCGATCCTTGGAGAGGATGGACGTGAAGCAGTTTTCCGCGTCCTGGGTGCGGTTCTCCTTGAGGAATTGGTAGCCTTTCTTGGAAAGCTCCGAGATCTCGTTGATCTCACCCGGTTTGTCCGCGCCGTCGTCCAGGGGGAACTCGGCCCCTTTATTCAGCTCCTCCGCCATTTTCCGCCTCTTCTACCAGTGAATTTTGAATGATGCGAGCAATTTTTTCTATCAGTTCCCCCGACCTCCGCTTGTCCCGCGCGAGCCAGAACATTTTCAGCGCCTCGATCGGCTTCCCGTCCGCCGCGTACCGGTCCCCGACGCGGATGAGCCCGTCGGAGTAGCCAGTGGTTTGGAAAACACGCCGCGCGGCCTCCACATCGCCCGCGTTGAACAGCTCGTTCCCCTTGCGGTTGAGCCCGGCCTTGGTCTCCTGACGGATACCGTCCTTCGGGACGTCCCCCGTCTTGATGAAGCCCTCGTCCTTGAAGCGATCGAAGGGGTTATCGGCCATGGGTGAACCGTTTCGCCCTCATGATTCCCGCCTAATATAGCGGATGGCTCGGGAAAATGCAATGAATCGGCCGTGATTCGGGTCCGTCGCGGAGAAAACGGCGCGTCGGGCTGGTGATTCGCGCGGGACGGGATATACTGCGATGCGGAGGCGATGAGCGAGCCGTATGGAAGAAGACTACGTCCTAGAGACTTTGAGCGCTTGGCGGGAGATCGGTCGCGAGGAGCCGCCCGTACTTCCCTCGCGGGACGTCGATTCCGCCGACGACGCGGCCCGGATCGCGGAGAAACTCGCTTCCTTTCTTCGTTCCCTCGATAAGTGAGGGAAGGTTCCGCTTCAGTCCGATTCTCGATCTCGTCCGCACGCGCCGCCGTCATTCCCTTTTTTCGTAGAATTCCACGATAGACCTGCCGTACGTCCGCTGATCGACCTTCGCGAGGGAGCCGATGCTCTCGGGGAGGGGATCCTCCTCGGGACGGTGGATGAGGAAGAGCCCCCCGGGCTTCACCGCCCCTCCCTCGGCGACGCGCTGACAGAGCTCCGCGCGGAAGCGGTAGGGGAAGGGGGGATCGCAAAACGCAATATCGAAGGACTCCTTCGTCCGCATGAGGTAGAGCTCGACGGGGATGATGCGCACCTCGATCCGTTCCGGGGCGATGGAGAGGTTCTTGATGAGGGTCGAGCGCTTCTGAGCGTCCTTTTCCACGCAGACCACGGGCGAAGCGCCTCTCGAGGCCGCTTCGAGGCCGATGATGCCCGATCCCGAAAAGAGGTCCAGGAAGGACTTCCCGCAGAGGTCCCCCAGGACGGCGAAGACCGATTCCCGCATGCGATCCATGGCGGGTCGCACGCCCTCGGCGCCCTTTTTCGCCTCTACGATCCGCCCGCGGAGGCTCCCCCCGGTCACGCGCATCCGGTCAGCCGTTCCTGTCGCGGAATTCCCGCGCGATGTCCCGCTTCAGGGCCTTATCCTTGAGGTCGGCTCGCTTGTCGAACTGCTTCTTTCCCTTGCAAAGGCCCAGGGCGACCTTGACGAAGCCCTTCTTCAGATAGAAACGGAGGGGGATCAGGGTATAGCCCTTCTCCTGGACCTTGCGCGCGAGGCGCTTGATCTCCTGCCTATGGAGGAGGAGCTTCTTCTTTCTGTCGGGATCGTGGCTGAAGACCGAGGAATACGCGTACTCGGAGACGTGGACGCCGACGAGGCGGATCTCTCCCTTTTCCACGACGGCGTAGGCGTCGGGAAACGAGATGGCCCCGGCCTTGAAGGACTTCACCTCGGTGCCGAGGAGCTCGATCCCGCACTCGATCGTCTCGTCGACGGAGTAGTCGTGGAAGGCCTTCCTGTTGGCCGCTATCTGTTTCGTCGCCTCTTCAGCCATGATCCCCCGTCCGAGGCGTCGAGTATAGCGGGAAGGCGGACGAGGGGGCAAGCGAGGGGGCTTCAGCGACGGGCGCCGCTTGCAAACCCCCGCGCCCCGTGGTATGACGGCTCCCATATATCGAGGGGGAGGGTACATGGTCCGAGGACGGAGGAGACGGATCTCCTTCACCGAGCAGAAGCAGATAAGGCGGAGGTTCTGGCGGAAGATCCTCGCACTCTTCCTCGTTCTCGCGGCCTACGGGACCCTGCGGGGATTTTTCCTCTCGCCGTACCGGATCGGATCGACCAGCATGGAGCCCTCGCTCCGGCCGGGGGACCGGATCATCGTTTCCCCCATCGTCCTCGGAGCGATCAATCCCTTTACGGGGCGTTCCCTCCCCGGCATCAGGGCCGCGCGGCGCGGAGAGCTCGTGCTCGTGGACCATCCGGCAGTGGAGCGGCTCGGCGGCCTCAGGCTCATCGCGGACGGGGTGGTCAGGTTCTTCACTTTTCAGCTCGCGGGGCTCCGGGGCGCGGACGCCGAGGAGCCCGTGGTGAAGCGGGTCATCGGCGTTCCGGGAGACGCCGTGTCCATGAAAGCCTTCCGCGCCTCGGTGAGGCCGCGGGGAGAGGCCGCCTTCCTTTCCGAGGAGGAGCTCTCCTCCGAGCAGTACGACGTCGCCGCCCCGAGCCTCCCCGCGGGCTGGACGAGCGATCTTCCCTTCTCGGGCGACATGGGCGAGATCGTCCTCGGGCCCGGTCAGTACTTCCTCCTCTCGGACAACCGCGCCTCCTTCCACGATTCACGCTCCTGGGGGCCGACGGAATCGAGCGCCCTGCGCGGCCTCGTGATCGGCCGCTACTGGCCCTTCCGGAAGCGGTGAACCCCGGAACGGGGCCCGAGCCCTTCTCGGGCGATCCTCCCGCGATAGACTGGCCGGACGGGAAGCCGTCCTTCTACGCGCATATTCCCTTCTGCCGCGCCGCCTGCGCCTACTGCGACTTCTTCTCAGAGCCCATCCGCGGAGAGGCGTCCATGGAAGCGTACCTCACGTCCCTCGCGCGCGAGGTAGAGGACGCGTCAGCGTGGATCTCCCGCGCTGAGGGCTTCCGCGGCTGGCGGACCGCCTACTTGGGCGGCGGAACCCCGAGCGCGCTGCCGAGGAAGGCCCTGGCCGGATTCCTCGAGCGCTTCCGCGCCGCGACAGGGAGAGGGCGGCTCGAGGAATGGACGATGGAGTGCAATCCCGAGAGCGTAGATGGTGAGCTCCTCCGCATCCTCTCAGGCGCGGGCGTGGACAGGATCTCTCTCGGCGTCCAGAGCCTCGAGGACGCGGCGCTCGCGCGGGCGCGGCGCCCCTCCGACGCCCGGAGGACGCGCGAGGCCATCGACCTAATCTCGGGGGCGTGGAAGGGGAGGGCGAGCGCGGACCTCATCCTCGGCCTCCCCGGCCAGACCGAGGAAGGCCTCGTATCGGACGTCCGCGAGCTCGCCGGCGCCGGATTCAAGCACTTCTCGCTGTACTGCCTCTCAGTGGAGGAGGGGACGCCCTTCGCGATTGAACGGCGGGAGCACCCCACCGATTTCCTCTCGGCTGACGAGGAAGCGCGGATCTGGGCCGTTCTCAAGGAGGAGCTCGCCTCCCTCGGGCTCAGGCGCTACGAGGTGTCGAACTTCGCCCGGCCGGGAGAGGAGTCCCTCCATAACCTCTCCTACTGGCGGATGGATCCTTACCTCGGCTCAGGGTGCGCCGCCGTCTCCTCCCTGCCCCTCCCCGGCGGCGAAACCTTGAGGATCGAACGCGGCCGCGACATCGAAGCCTACGGACGCGGATGGGATCTTTGCCCGAGCGAAATATCGAGGATCGGGATTACCGACTCGGTCAAGGAACGCCTCCTCATGGGCCTCCGGACTGCGGAGGGGATCGACCGATCGCGCTTCGCGGCGAGATTCGGCGCGGATCCCGCCACAATCCTTGGCGATGTCTTTTCCGATGCGCTTGAAAAGGGTATCCTGCTCGCGGACGCGGCGAACGTCTCCATGGCCGAAACCGCGCTCGATCTTCTCGACCCCTTCCTGGTAGAGTGCTTCGAAGCGGTCGATCGATCGCCGGTATTGGCGCGAGCGGGACCGAACGGAGAGTGACGCCCGCCCTTCGGAGCTTGCGTGTTCCGACATATTCTGATAGAACGTCATGGTCCTCGACGGGCTATGAAAAGGAAGGGGCCGGATACCGATGGAACATGGCCGCGAGTCGTTCCTGAAAACCGTACACGCCGAATTCGAGGATCTCCTCAACGACCTCGCCCACATGGAGGCGCGGATCAAGGCCGAGTTCGAGCGGCTCAATATCGGGCAGTACGTGTTCCTGGAAAATACCGCCTTTCTCCAAAAGGAACGCGACTGCGTCGAGCTCCTCATGAAGGAGATAGACGGCATGGACCCGACGAGGTATCCCGAGCCGAAAGACGTCTCCGAGGGCGCCTTGGAGCTCGTGAAGCGCCATATACATGAGATGGAATATCCGCCGGCGATCGAAACGCTCGTGAAACGCAAGCTCGCCAAGGCGTCGCGGTACGCCTGAGGCGGCGGGAGAGGGAGAAGGCCATGGCTGTTCAGGTTCAGGAGATCATCGACCGGATTCGGTCCGAGGGCGTCGACGCGGCGAAGGCCGAGGCCGACCGCATCAAGGCCGACGCGGAGACGCGGGCCCGGGCCATCGTCGCGGAAGCCGAGGCGAAGGCGGCCGCGATCATCGCGGACGCGCGGGCCCAGGCGGCCAAGGACGTCGAGTCTGGCAAGGCGGCGCTCGCCCAGGCCGCCCGCGATGCGATGCTCCTTCTCAAGAAGGAGGTGCAGTCCCTCTTCGACGCCGTCGTCTCCCGCGAGACCAAGGAAGCCATGAAGGGCGACGCCCTCAAGGAGATCCTGCCCGCCGCGGTCAAGGCGATGGCCTCGTCCGTCCAGGGCGGCGCATCCATCGCGCTCCCCCAGGATGACCTCGCGAAACTCGAGGCGCACTTCAAGGCCTCGCTCGCGGGAGTTCTCAAGGACGGGGTCGAATTAAAGACCCATCCCCGCCTCAAGGCGGGCTTCCGCGTCTCAATGAAGGAAGGCGGCGCCTACGTGGATTTCTCCGCGGAGGCGGTAGCCGAAGCGCTCGCCCAGCTCCTGAATCCCGCCCTCGCCGAGATCATGCGAGCCCAGGCGGGGAAGGCCTAGGGTGGGCAGCTACTTCTACCTGGCCTCGACGCTTCCCGCGCCCGTGCTCGGGCAGAAGCCGCCCATGGCGGTCGCGGAATTCCTCGCGATCTGCGCGCGGAGCCTGGACAAGGCCGATCTCGAGGAGCTCGCCCTCGCGGACGCCCGCCCGGGGAGCCCGGAGGCGCAGAAGGCCAGAGGCCTCGTGGGCGACTACCTCTTCAGGGAGCTCGTCCTCCGGAACGAGCTCGCGCGGCTCAGGGCCCAGCGCCTTGAAAGGGCGTCCGAGCCATGGATCAGGGAATCCTATCGGCCCTTCCTAGACCCCGAGCCGCTTCAGGCGGCGCAACGGGCCATTCAGGCCGGCGATCCCCTCCAGGGCGAGTTCGACCTCGCCCGTTCGCTCTGGGCCTGGCTCGACGGAAGGAACGCGGGGCGGGTCTTCGATTTCGACGCCATCGCGGCGTACTACCTCAAGTTACGCGTCCTCGAACGCCTCCAGCTCTTTTCGGGCGGGCGGGGCGCTGACGAATACGACGCAGTCTACCGAGCTGTGCTGGGAAAGGCGAATGGAGTGACGGCATGATGCACGCGGTCGGCAAGATAACGGGCGTGAACGGGAACATGGTCACGGTGGAGACCTCGGGCGAGGTCTCCCTCAACGAGGTCTGCTACGTCCTCGCGGAGGGGAAGCGCCTCAAGAGCGAGGTGATCCGCATCCGGGGCGGTTCCCTGCAGGCGCAGGTCTTCGAGATGACGAAGGGAGTGCGCGTCGGCGACGCGGTGGAGTTCTCCGGCGAGATGCTCGCCGTGGAACTCGGGCCGGGCCTCCTCGGCCAAGTCTTCGACGGACTACAGAACCCCCTGCCGCTCCTCGCTCAGCGCGCGGGGAACTTCCTGGAGCGCGGCCTCTACCTTGAAGCCCTCCCCCGCGACAGGAAGTGGGCTTTCACGCCCGTCGCCAAGGAAGGCGACCTCCTCTCCGCCGGCGACTGCTTGGGCACCGTGCCCGAGGGCGCCTTCACTCACCGGATCATGGTCCCCTTCAACCTCCTTGGCGACTGGAAGGCCGTTTCGGTGGCCAAGGCCGGGCACTACGCGGTCGAGGACGAAGTCGCCGTCCTCGAGAACGCCGAGGGCGAGCGCGTCCGCGCGCGGATGATGTTCAGTTGGCCCGTGAAGCGAGCGGTGAAGTGCTACGAGGAAAGGCTCCGACCCTCGGAACCACTCGTGACCAAGGTCCGGCTCATCGACACCTTCTTTCCCGTCGCCCGCGGCGGGACCTACTGCATCCCCGGGCCCTTCGGCGCGGGGAAGACCGTGCTCCAGCAGATCACGAGCCGCCACGCGGATGTGGACATCGTCATCATCGCGGCCTGCGGAGAACGGGCGGGCGAGGTGGTGGAGACCCTCAAGGAATTCCCCCAGCTCCTCGACCCCCGGACCGGCCGCTCCCTCATGGAGCGGACCATCATCATCTGTAACACCTCCTCCATGCCGGTGGCCTCCCGCGAGGCCTCGGTCTACACGGCCGTGACCCTCGCTGAGTACTACCGGCAGATGGGGCTCCACGTCCTCCTCCTCGCGGACTCGACGAGCCGCTGGGCGCAGGCCATGCGCGAGATGTCCGGCCGCCTCGAGGAGATCCCCGGCGAAGAGGCCTTCCCGGCCTACCTCGACTCCGTCATCGAGAACGAGAAGACCGACGCCGCCACGATCAAGACCGCCCAGGAGGAAAAGCTGAACCTGGTGCGCTACATGGAGGCCGAGACCAAGATCGAGGGCCTGCTGGCCGCCAAGGGCTTTCAGGACGTCGTCACCACGGTGT
>CAZIEI010000151.1:7183-7469 GCA_964538705.1 uncultured Spirochaetales bacterium
CTTCCCGGCCTACCTCGAGTCCGTCATCGCAAGCTTCTACGAGCGGGGCGGCATCGTCCGGCTCAAGGACGGAGGGACGGGTTCGGTCACCATCGGCGGGACGGTGTCGCCCGCGGGCGGCAACTTCGAGGAGCCGGTGACCCAAGCGACCCTCAAGGTCGTCGGCGCCTTCCACGGCCTCTCGCGGGAACGCTCCGACGCGCGCAAGTACCCGGCCATCCACCCCCTCGATTCCTGGTCCAAATACTCGGGCATCATACCGCGGGAGGACGTCGACTACGCCCAC
>CAZIEI010000152.1:0-4905 GCA_964538705.1 uncultured Spirochaetales bacterium
AAGAAGCCGATGCTGTCCCAATCCAGGCCGCGGACCAATTCCCAGGCGCGCTTTGGCGATTCCTTTCCCATGAAGACGTACCAAGCGATGCCGAGCAGCGCGAGGCCGAAGCAGAGGAAGCCGGAGCCGTAATGCAGGCCGTGGCCGGAGATGAAGGATATGGCCGCGAGGCCGAGGACCATGGCCGCGAGGAGTACGCTCGGGACGTAGGACTTCACGCGCTCGTCGGGCAGGTCGACCTTGGTCTTGGGCAGCTTGCGGAAGAGGACGAGGAAGAATGCGGCGCCGACGAGGAAACCCGCCTGGACCATGAAGAAGATGGACGGCTTCCCTTCGTAGAAGAAGAAATCGTTGAAGGAGTATCCCGCGTAGCTCGCGAAGATCATGGAGGGCGGATCCCCGACCAGGGTGGCCGTGCCCTGGAGATTGGCCATCACCGCGAGGCCCATCATGAAGGGCGCGGGATCGACCTTGAGCTTCCTGCAGACCGCGAGGGCGATGGGCGCCATCACCAGGACCGTGGCTACGTTCTCCACGAACATCGAGAGTATCCCGGTCATGACGAGGAGGATCACGATCGCGATGCCGAGAGTAGGCGCCTTCTGCACGGCCTTGTCCGCCAGGACGGCGGGAGCGCGGGAATAGACGAAGAGCTCGGCGAGGACGAGGCAGCCCGCGTAGATGAGGAGGATGTTCCAATTCACGAGCTCGAGGACGGCTTTCGCGAGCCCGACCCCGTGGGCGCCGCCCGAGAGGAGCCCGATGACGACCATAACGGCCGCGGCGCCTAGCGCGAAGATCGACTTCCGCTTGGGGAAGGCGATGATGAAGCCGTACATGACGACGGCGATACCGAGAATCAGGTACTTCATGGCGCGATCCCCCGTCTACGATCGATTCTCGCGGAACCGCGTCCCCGCGCGGCTCCGCCATCGAATATAACGGAGCCGGCACGGCTCCGCCAGCGGGCCGCGGCCGGACTCGATGCGCTCCGGGGTCCCGCGCGCGGCCGCGGGGGCATGGCCGCGGGCGCGAGTCCTCCCTTCCTATTGATCGGCCGTACCTCCTTCCTATACTGTTGCCCGCGGAGGAGAGCACATGGCGCGCATCGATTTCGACCTCGGGAACATGGATTCGGCTTTTCCCGTGGGTTTCAGCCCCGCCCAGGTGGCGAAGGGCAAGACGATATTCCTGAAGAAGCTCGCCCTGGAAGCGCACCGCTTCTACGGCGGGAAGGTCCAGCTCATGCCGAGGGCCGGCGTCTACGGCTTCAACTGGTTCGGGGTCTGGTACACGCCCGGCGTCTCCGCGGTGTCCACCGGCATCCGGGACGACAACGACCTCTCGTTCGAGATGACCTGCCGCGGCAATACGGTGGCCGTGGTGAGCGATTCGACGCGCGTCCTCGGCGACGGCGACTGCACGCCCCCCGGCGGCATGGGCGTCATGGAGGGCAAGGCCTTCCTCATGAAGTACCTGGGCGGAGTGGATGCCGTACCGCTCTGCGTGGACTCGCGGGGGAAGGACGGAAAGAACGATCCCCAGAAGATCATCGATTTCGTGAAGATGTGCCAGCACTCCTTCGGAGCGGTCAACCTCGAGGACATATCCCAGCCCAACTGCTTCCGCGTCCTCGACGAGCTCCGCGACGCCTGCGACATCCCCGTCTGGCACGACGACGCCCAGGGCACGGCCTGCGTGACCCTCGCGGGCGTCATCAACGCCCTCAAGCTCGCGGGCAAGGAGCTCGGGAAGGTACGCATCGTCATGCTCGGCGCGGGCGCCTCCATGACGACCATCGCCCGCCTCCTCATCGCCGACGGCGCCGATCCCGGGAAGCTCGCGCTCTTCGACTCGCGAGGCTCGCTCCACGCCGGGAGAACGGACATCGAGGCCGATCCGCGCTTTTACCGGAAATGGGAGCTCTGCCGCTCCACCAATCCCGATCGCTACGCGAGCGAGGAGGAGGCGCTCCGCGGCGCCGACGTCCTCCTCGGGGCCTCGACGCCCGGACCCGATACCATCAAGGCGGACTGGATCCGCGGCATGGGGAAGAAGGCGGTCGTCTTCGCCTGCGCCAATCCCGTCCCGGAGATCTATCCCTACGCGGCCAAGGAGGCCGGAGCCTTCATCGTGGGCACGGGGAGGTCGGACTTCCCCAACCAGGTGAATAACTCGGTTTGCTTCCCCGGCCTCCTCAAAGGCGCTCTCGCGGTGCGTGCGCGTAAGGTCACGGACGGCATGGCCATCCGCGCCGCCCATTCCATCGCGGGATACGCCGAGCGCGGGGGCATCCATCCCGATCGAATCATGCCGAGCATGGAAGACGAGGCGCTCTTCGCGGAGGAGGCGGCCGACGTCGCGGAGCGGGCCGTGGAGGAGGGCGTCGCGCGCGTCGCCGTTCCGCGGGAGGCCGTCCTCGAGCGCGCGAAAAAGGATATACTGGAGGCGCGCGGGACCGTCCGCCTCCTCATGGAGCGCGGGCTCATTCCCCGACCGCCCGAGTCCATGCTCGAATCCTGCTTGGACGAGGCGATCGAGGCGGTGAGGAACGGGTGAGCGTGGGCGCCGCGCGGATGGGCGATGCGAGGGGGAGGAGACGCCGATGAACGGTCATTACGTGACGTACGCCAGGTACGGCGAGCGCGCCGACGCTTCCGTGGTCGCGCTGCTCGAAGGGCTTCCGCTCGCCGAGCGGAGCAAGGAGCGGGGCGCGTATTACGGGAGCCTCGCGGGGACCCTGGGCCACATCCTGGGCGGGACGCTCTATTTCCACGGGATGTTCCGGGCTTCCAAGCCCGGTCATTTCAAGGCGAGCGAGTCCATCGCGGCCCTCGCGTCGAACGAGGGCCCGGTCGACGCCGCGGGGTGGGAGGCGCTCAAGGCCGCCGTGGCGCGCGCGGACCGCGCTACGGTCGAGCTCGCGGAATCGCTCTCCGAAGCCGACCTCGAGCTGCCCGTGCCGCTCGACTGGTACGGAGGGAAGCCCGCCGCGGTGCCGCTCCGCTTCCTCTTCGACCAGATGATCGTGCACGGCATCCACCACCGCGGTCAGATCTCGCAGATCCTGGACGAGATGAAGGTCGAGCACGACTTCTCCGGCATCGACCTGGAGTTCCTGGGCAAGCCGTGACCGCCGGCGCCGCGAGCGGCGCCGCGGGAGACAGGAGGGAGCATGGAATACCGTCGCGTGGGGAATTCGGGGCTCAAGGTCAGCGAGATCGCGTACGGAAGCTGGCTCACCTTCTCCAACCAGGTGGACCTCGACAAGGCGAAGGCCATCATCGACGAGGCCTTCGGGCTCGGGATCAACTACTTCGACTGCGCGGACGTGTACGCGGGAGGAAAGGCCGAGGAGCTCCTGGGCCGTATCCTCCCCGGAAGGCGCCGAGCGGACTACGTCGTGGCCACGAAGGTCTTCTGGCCCATGTCGGAGGGCGTGAACGACCGCGGGCTCTCGCGCAAGCACGTGATGGACTCGATCGACGCGAGCCTCGAGCGCCTCAAGCTCCGCTCCATCGACATCTACTACTGCCACCGCTTCGATCCGGATACGCCGCTCATGGAGACCCTCGAGGCCATGGAGGACGTCGTCCGCGCGGGCAAGGCGACCTACTGGGGCACGAGCGAGTGGGAGGCCGACCAGATCTCGGAGGCCTGGGCCCTCTGCGAGTCGAGGGGCTGGCACAAGCCCGTCGTGAATCAGCCCTACTACAGCCTCCTCGGTCGCGGCGTCGAGCGCCGCGTGCTCCCCACCTGCTTCCGCCTCGGCATGGGCACGGCCTCCTTCTCGCCGCTGGCGCAGGGCGTCCTCACGGGGAAGTACTCGGGCGGGAAGATCCCCCCCGGTTCACGGGGGGGCGACGATCGGCTCAACATGTGGATGAAGGCCCACGTCTCGGACGCGGAGCTCCTTTCCCGCGTCGACCGCCTCGGCCCCCTCGCGGAGAAGCGCGGCCTCTCGATAGGCCAGCTTGCCATCGCGGCCCTGCTCCAGCGCCCGGAACTCTCCTGCGTAATCGTGGGCGCGTCGTCGGTCGAGCAGCTCAAGGAGAACGCGGCGGCGAGCGGCGTATCCCTCGATCCCGGCGAGCGCGCCGCAATCGACGAGCTCTTCCCGATCCAGGGCTGAGCCGAGAACGAATGGAGAACGCGTTCGCCCGGTACGGGGCGAACGCGCGGAAACCGCCGTCGTCTATCGGTATTCCCAGAGGGCGTTGATGATTTTCCATTCGCCGTCGACCTTGAGGAGGTGAAGGTAGTCATCGAATAGGTTAGACACGAGCTTTACGCTAGCGATCTTCTCTGTCCGATCGAGGATAATAATTTCCTTCTTCCCCGTCGCAGGATCATCGATCCGCCCCTGGCCCTTTCCCGTCGCGTCTATCATCCAATCCCTGCTCACGTCCCAGATCTCGTTCGACGCGGACATTCCGCGCTTGGCGAGCTTTGGATGGAGGGCCTCGGCCATCCGATCGCCATTCGCCTCGTACCAGCCTTCCACATAGTTCAATACTGTTTTCTTTATGAGCGCGGCATCTCCATCTTCCATGCTGATCTCCTTTGGTTTGCCTTTCCAATCGTAGCTCGTTTTATTCAGGGCGCGTTTAGACCGGAATTCATAGAGCGCCTTCAACGCGGTGATCTGGAAACGATATGAGGACAGGGTAGCTCCGGTCACGGTATCGACTTTCAAGGGATCTTGGACTTTCAGGAATTGTCTTTCAAGGATGGGATACGCCTCGGCGGGGGTGACTCCGCCCGTGAGGGCCGTCATGGATTTACCGTACGCGACGTCCTCCCTTTTCCCCTTATCGTCGCTGGGCTTGAACTCGTTATAATAGACGGCGACTGCGCGGCCGCCCTTCATCTCGAAGCGTATGTAATGGACGTAATCCCTGACGT
>CAZIEI010000152.1:4915-7421 GCA_964538705.1 uncultured Spirochaetales bacterium
ACTGACAGGTGTACTCGCACCACTCGTTCCAGTACGCCTCGTAGCTGCCGTCGGGGAGGCTGGACAGGTCGCTCGACCAGCCGTGCGTGGTGAGGAATTTCTGATACCGTTCGGTGAATTCGGGATTCGGGAATCTCGGAACGAGCGTCAGCGCATCCTCCAAGCCTTTATAGTCCTTGAAAAGCGCGGTATCACTTTCCAGTTTTACTCCCTTGGAATTGCAGGAAAACGAAATAAGGATGACGAGCGCCGTCCCCGCGGCTAGAAAAAACCGTCTCATGGCATGCCTCCCTTAGGGTTTGGGTCTTGAAGCTGCCACGGTAAAGTCTCAAGCCGCTTGAGAGTCTAGCCGGCAAATGAAAAAAGTCCATGACCTTTTTTCATCAGTCTGCTTGGGGTTTTCGTTTTTTCAAGGGGATCCGTACTTCCGTCAAATGGAGGGTTTCATCGAGGGTGATCGAATGATCTATCCAGAAAACGCAGGATACGGTTTTTCCGATCCTGCAATTCGACGAGGACGCGTGATCACGGATCATATCGATGGTAGCCGCGATATCCTTTAGCTTCCCTCGATGGTAGACGCAGAGGGCGGCATGAGCCGGAACCTTGATGATTTCACCGATTTCGGGGAAGGCGCCTTCTTCAAGCGGCATCTGGTACAGGACGCGATGCCCCGGCTCCTCGCAGGTTTCGAGAAAACGCGTCGTCATGAACGGACCTTCATTGGCTCTGAGGAGGGCATGCCGCTCCGCGAGCGCTTCGAGCGTTTTCCTTTTTTCGATCAGGATGGCATGACCCTCGGCGCGGCTATCCTCGATGGTCAGGAGGAACGATTCGCGGATGATCTTTCGGGACACTACATCGATCTCATCCTCGGTCAGGGATGAAAAACGGTTCACGGCTTGGATATTCCGTTCCAGCTCGCCTTTTCGTTTCAGGCGGCCCCGGATTTCTTCCTCCATGATGGCGATCTGCTTCTTGTAGCATGATTCCGCCAGCTCGCCCGTTCCCTTGGACATCAGGCATTTTATTTCATTCAAGGTGAAACCTAGGGCCTTCCAGGTTTCGATGAAGTTCGCCTCGAAGAGCTGGGGCTTAGAGTAGTAGCGGTACTGGCTGAAGGAATCGACCGCGGACGGCTTGAGGAGATCGATCTCGTCGTAATACCGGAGCGCGGAGACGGCGATGCCCGAGAGCCTGGAGAATTCCCCTATCGCCATCGCGTTGTACGAAGCGAATGCGGTGAAAATTTCCTTCATCGAATCCTCCGCGAAGAGACCCTTCCCCGCATTGTACGGCCTACCTCGTTCGCCCGCAAGCCAGGAAGCGCTGAATATCCGAAGCGTTAATCCCGAGACGGGATCTCAAGGCTTTCACCCGTTTTCGTGCCTGTTCGATGAGAATCATGGATCGCATGCAGGCCCGCCGAGGGGTGACGGGAGAAAACGCGCGAGGGCGATTGTCGTACTCGACACTCTCGCCTGAGCGCGTTTTCTCCCGTCAGGCCCCCGAACGGACCCGTGACGGTAATCCATGATTCTCAGTCAGTAAGCATCATGAAAACGAGTGAATCGCCTAGAGCTCCAGGATCGCATGTCCGTGCCACATCTCGTCGCGGAGCGCCTTCACCTGCTCGTCCTGGAGGTAGGCGTCGAATGGCATGTAGCGGTCGATGAGTCCCGAGGGCGTGATCTCGATGATCCGATTGGCGATGGAGTTCACGAATTCGTGGTCGTGGCTGTTGAAGAGGATGACCCCCGTGAATTCCTCGAGGCCCTCGTTGAGCGCGGTGATGGACTCGAGGTCCAGGTGGTTCGTGGGCTCGTCGAGGATGAGGACGTTGGCGCCGGAGAGCATGAGCTTCGAGAGCATGCATCGGACCTTCTCGCCGCCCGAGAGGACACGGAGGGGTTTCAGGGCCTCGTCGCCCGAGAAGAGCATGCGGCCGAGGAAGGACCGCACGTAGGTATCGTCGTCCTGGGGGCTGTACTGCTTGAGCCACTCCGTGATGGAGAGATCGGCCGCGAAGATGGAGGTGTTGTCCTTGGGGAAGTAGCCGACGCTCACGGTCTGCCCCCAGGAGAACTCGCCGGAGGCCGCTTCCGCCTCGCCCGAGACGATCTGGAAGAAGGCGGTCTTCGCGAGGTGCATGGGCCCGACGAAGGCGATCTTGTCCTGGCGATCGACGGTCAGCGAGAAATCGGAGAGGGCGCGCTTTCCCTCGAAGTCCCAGCAGAGCTTGTCCGCGCGGAGGACGTTGTTGCCGATCTCGCGGTTCGGCTTGAATCCGACGTAGGGGAACTTGCGGCTCGTCACCTCGATGGAATCGAGGTCGAGCTTCTCGAGGATCTTCTTGCGGCTCGTGGCCTGGCGGCTCTTGGAAGCGTTGGACGAGAACCGCTGGATGAACTCCTTGAGGTCCTTCGCTTTGTCCTCGCGCCGCTTGGCCTGGTCGCGCATCTGGCGCTGGAGCATCTGGCTCATCTGGAACCAGAAGTCGTAGTTG
>CAZIEI010000153.1:0-7392 GCA_964538705.1 uncultured Spirochaetales bacterium
TCGAGCGCGAGATGCCGGGGATATCCGTCCTCCTGGACGAGGGCAAGACGACCCTCGTGAAGGCCCAGGACGTCCTCGAGGGCCTCAAGAACAATCCCCTCATAAAAGGCGGCGTGCCTGAACGCAGGGAACAAGGCGGCCTGTACCGAAGCCTCCGCGACGAGGAGTTCTGATGATGGAAAAACGATACGCGGCCCGAGCGCGCGCGGGAGAGGATGCGCGGTCCAGGACGGCCCGCGCGGCTATCGCGGCCGCGATTACAATCGCCATGACGGCGGCAGGGGCGGCCATGGCGTCGTGCTCGACGGCGCCAAAGGAGGGCGGGCCCGTCTACGCGGAGCGGAACCGCGCGGCCTCGATCGCCAAGCAGGGAGATGCGCGCTTCCGCGCGGGCGATTGGCCTGACGCGCTTTCGTTCTACCAGGAGGCCCTCGAGATCGGCATCTCCATCGATTACGACGAGGGCGTCGTCCTCTCGCGTAACGCGATCGGGAAGACCTACGCCGCGGCCGGCGACATGGCGAGCGCCTCGCGCGAGTACGCCGAGGCTATCGAGCTCGCCGAGCGGATCAAGAACGGCGACCTCATAGCCCAGTGCCTCGTCCTCATCGCCGAGGCGGACATCGACTCGGGCGACGCCGACGCGGCGCTCGCGAGGCTCGAGCGCGCCCTCTCCCTCGCGGCTCCGGGAAGCCCCACGCGCGCCCTCGCGCTTCACGCCCGCGGCAGGGCGAGGCGGCTCAAAGGCGACGCGGCTGGAGCGCTCTCCGACGCATCCGATGCCGCGTCCATCAACAAGTCCAAGGGCCTCCTCGGAGAATACGCCTCCAACTGCTATCTCCTCTCCTCGCTCCACAGCCGCGAGGGAAGGCTCGACGAGGCGAGGAAGTGGGCGCTCGAAGCCCTGGCGGCGGACAAGGAAATCGAGAACTCGGTGGGCATCGCCTCGGACTATTACGCGCTCGGGAAGGTCGCCCTGAAGGCGGGCGAGGACGAGGAGGCGCTCTTCTATTTCAAGAAGTCCCTCGACGTCGCCCTCGTGAAGGATCTCGTTCCCGAGGCCCTTCGCGCCATCGACGAGCTCGTCCCGCTCGCGCGGAAGCTCGGCAGGGAGAAGGACGCGAAGGACTGGGAGTTCATGAGCGAAAAGATCAAGAAGCTCGCGAGTAAATGAACCGTAGGCGCGGCCGCGCGGGACCGCCCCCCGGCCGACGCGCGTCCGGTCCGGGGCGATAGGGCCTCAAGGCCCGATTGCCGTGCCGATGAAATCCGCGCCGTCGAGGACGCGCTCGAGGTTCGGAAGGTCGCGCCCGGAGGCGCAGATGACGCGGAGCCCCGCCGCCTGGGCGCGCTTCGCGGCGATCGGGTCGAAGGGGAGGTTCTTCCCCGGGATCCACTCGTCCCCCACCATAGCCCGAAAATCCGCCCAGCCGATCGCGTCGATGGGACGCGCGGAGGGATCGACCTTCGGATCGGCGGTGTAGACCTTCGCGATGTTCGAGAGGTTGAGCACGCAATCCGCGCCGAAGCGCTCCGCGAGGACAACGGCGTCGTAGTCGGTGGAGAAGCCGGGCTTCCAGCCGGCCGCGACCATGACCCTCCCCGGGAAGAGTTCCACGGCCTCGGGATCGGTCACGACCTCCGAGGGGCAGAGCGCGCCGAAGACGGCTTTCACGAATTGCGCGTTGAGGCGCGTGGCCATGATGCCGATCCAGTCGAGGTCCGCGGGAGCGGCGTCCGGCCGCGCTACGCGGCAGGCCTCCTGGTAGGAGCGCGCGGGGCCGCCTCCGCCCACCACGACGATCAACTTGAGGGCAGGATCGGCTTCCATCCGCTTGACGAGGAGCGAGGCCATGGACGCGACGAAGGGCGCGTCCGGCTTGTCGGGCGCGACGATGGAACCGCCGAGCGAGAGCACTTTCACCATGGCCGCGAGTATAGCACGCACCGCGCCGAGGCGCTATAATCCCCGCCATGCCGCGCTTCCCCCGGCCCAAGGCCGCGGACCTGATCGCGATCGCCTTATCCCTCCTCGCCACCGCGGGCTCGGCTTGGGCCGCGGCGGCCGTCGTCGGTTCCGAGGAGGGCGTCATCGTGTCCGCGAACGGCAAGACATACGCGTATCCTATCGAAAAGGATGCGACGCTCTCTTTCCGCGGCCCTCTCGGCGAAACGATTGTGGTCGTCGAGGACGGGACCGTCCGGATCGCCTCGAGCCCTTGCGCCGAGAAGCTTTGCATATCGGAGGGCGGCTTTTCGGAAGGCGGGCAATGGGTCGCGTGCCTCCCCAACAAGGTCATGGTTAGGATCGCAGGGAAGGGCGCGAATATCGATGCCGCGACCTTCTGAGCCCCGGACGCGGCGGGGGATCCTCACCCCATCGAGGCCGTCCATCATTGCCGCTTTCGGCGCGCTCTCGTTGTTCTTTTCCGTAGTGGAGCAGTTCGTGCCGCGGCCAGTCCCCTATTTCAGGATAGGGCTATCCAACATACCGATCCTCCTAGCGCTCGACTTCATGCCCTTCGAGGCGATCCTACTCCTCGCGGCGCTCAAGGTCGCGGGGCAGGGCCTCCTTTCGGGCACGCTCGTCTCCTACGTTTTCGCGCTCTCAGCGGCGGGAACGGCGGCGAGCACCCTCCTCATGTGGTCGCTGAAGCGAGCCCTCGGTGAACGGATCAGCCTGCTCGGCCTGGGCACTGCGGGCGCCATGGCCTCGAACGCCGCCCAGGCCGCGATCGCCGCCACGCCGCTCGTGTTCGGTTCCCTTTCCGCCGCCCTCGTGATATCGCCATTCATCCTCGGGCTCGGCACCGCGACGGGAATCCTCATGGGCGCTTTCGCGGCCGCTTTCGCCGAACGGTCCGCCTGGATCAAGGCGGTCAAGGCGAAATGGCGGGAGGGGACGTGAAGGAGCGCGTCGACCGCCTAGGCGGAATAGTCCCCCCCGTGCCGCGCCTCGCCTGGGGTCTCGCCATCCTCATCTCCGTCGCGCTATCGAAGGGGCTCACCGTCCTGGCGGTAGAAACGGCCTGCGCCCTCGTCCTCGCCCTCCTCTCGGGCAAGCGGCCGCGCCTCCTTACGAATGCGCTGTTCCTCGCCGCGATGACCGCTTCGTCCTTCCTAACCCCGCGCGGCGAGGTCCTCGTCTCGATCGGGACAGTTCCCCTGGTCACGCGCGACGCCCTTTTCGACGGCCTCGAGCGCGGCCTCATGATCCTCTGCATGGTTCAGGTCTCGGGCTGTTCCGTGAGCCCGGACCTCCGGCTCCCGGGTTCCTTCGGCTCGCTCCTCTCGGGCGTCCTCGCGCGCTTCCACGCTCTCATGGACATGCGCGGGAAGGTGGACAAGAAAGACGTGATGGGCTCGGTAGACCGGATCCTCTTCAAGATCTACGATCCCGCGAAGGACGACGGCGTCAACGCGGTGAAACGCGTCGAGCCCGAGCGCGGGGCAAGCGGGAAGATCCGCGGGGGAAGACTCATCGCAGGAATCGCGTTCATGTCGATGATCCTCGCGGCGGCCATCTCCGCGATGGTCGTTTCGAGAGGCTGGCTCGCGGCGCGGCCCGGAACCGTCCTCAGCTCTCCCGCCAGGACAGGTACGCCTCGAGTTCCGTAAGCCCCTCGCGCGCCTCGCCGGGCGGCAGGGAGGCGATGGCCGCGCGCGCCCTAGCGGAGTAGACCGCAGCACGGGTTCGCGCGAGCTCGGGTCCGCCGTAACCTCCGATTAAGTTCGCGATCCGCCGTTTGTTCCGCGCGTTATAGGGGTAGCGCGAGAGGAGCCTCCGCAGGGGCCCCGCTTTTCCATCGCCCGCCGCCGACGCTTCCTCGCGCAGCGCGATGATCACCGGCAGCGTGAACACCCCCTCCGAGAGGTCCGATCCCGCGGGCTTCCCCAGGCGTTTCGCGTCGCCCGAGAGGTCCAGGATATCGTCCGATATCTGGAAGGCCATGCCGAGCGCCGAACCGATGCGGCCGAGGCGGGACGAGAGCGCGGCGTCCGCGCCCGCGACCGCCGCTCCAACTCGCGCGGACGCGGAAAAGAGCGCCGCTGTCTTGGCGTGTATTCCCCGCAGGTATCGCCTCTCGCCGAGCCCGGCGTTCCAGCGCGCCCGTCCCTGGAGAATCTCGCCCTCGCAAATCCTTCCCGCGGCGCGCGCAAGGACGGCGACGCCCTCGTCGGGGATCGCTCCCGATCCCGCGCGGTAGGACGAGGCGAACACGTAGTCGCCGAGGAGCACCGCCTCGCGGTCTCCGAACCGCGCCCGCGGCGTGGGACGGCCTCTCCGGAGGTCGGAGGCGTCGATGACGTCGTCGTGGGCGAGCGTGGCGAGATGGAGGAGCTCGACTGCGGCGGCGGCGCGGATCGCGTCCTCGCGGCGCGCGGGCCAGAGCGGACCCGAGCGGGCCGAGAGGAGGAGGAGGGCGGGACGGACCATCTTGCCCGCTTCCGGCGCGAGCGCGTCGGTCATGGCCGAGAAGAGCGAGGAGGCCTCGGCGAGGGCGGAGCGCATCGTTTCCCCTACGCGAGCGAGCTCCCCGCCGAGGCCCGGTACGGAGCCCAGCGATATCACGCGGCCCCCGGCTCAGCGCTTCCTGCGCGAGACGGGCTCGTCCGGGTACAGCTTCGTCGCCCTGCCGAGCCGCGATCCTCTCCAGAACCGGTCGACGAAGGGGATGATCCAGTTGTCGAGGCCCGCGGACTTGCCGGCGGCCCCGAGGAGCGTGAGGCCGGCGCAGAGGTACCAGAAGATCTCTCTCGTAGCCATGCCCGAGATGAGGAAGAGGAGGCAGAGGACGATGGAGACGCCAGACGCGAGGAAGGTGAAAGCACCGCCGAAGAGCGCGAGTCCCACCCCGACTTCGCCGATCACGATGAGGAATCGGAAGAGGTAGGCGAAGGCGAGCTGCCAGGGTTTCGATCCGTCGCCGATAAAGAGGGCGAGCACCCATTTATAGAGAGCCGTCGGCTCCTTCACGAGCGGCGGAAGGAAGATACCGCCCGCCGCAGACGCGGCCGCTTTTGCCGCGGCCGTGGCGGCGTCCACTGAAGCGACCGCGGTATCCGCGGCGACGCTCGCCGCGCTCGCGGCGTCGACAGCGGCGGCGCCCGCGTTCGCGGCGCCCTGGACCTCGCCCTCCCAGACCGCGCTCGCCGCCGCAACGGCGTCGGCGGCCGCTTGCACGTCCTCCGGCCTCACGGGCGGATCGATTCCGAAGAGGAACTTGTTCACCCATCCGGAATTTTTAGGATCGATCCAGGAGAGCTTCCCGACGCCCTCGATGAACCACATCGCTCCCGTGAACATCCTGAGGATGACGACCCAGAGCCCCTGGACGCGGTGGCCCACGAGGCGCCCCGGCCAGAAGGTGCGGCCGTCGTCCCTGTGGAAGAACGCGTGCCTTAAGTAATTGAACACGCCGTTGAAACCGGCGACGCCCCAGAGGTAGTGGAGGTTCACGAGGTGCTTCATGCCCATGGCGAACACGGAGAGCCTCATGACGATGGCGACCGCCGCGGCGACGGCGATAGAGACGCCGGCGGGGATGAGCTGCCAGGCCGAGACGAGGCCGGCGACGAAGCCCGTCCCGCGGACGGCGCCGACGATGGCGGCGGTGACGGGGACGAGGACCGCGAGCGCGAAGACGCCCATCCAGAGCCAGAGGCCGCCGGGGAGCTTGAGGTTCTGCACGGCGTAGCGCGAGCCGATGGAAACCATGAATCCGTGGTAGTTCGATTTGAAGGGTTCCGCCTTCCCGCGTCCCGTCGCCTCCGCGGCGATGTTGCGCGCCGCGCGCTCGGCGGTCTGGACGGCCGTCTCCACGATCTGCGGGAGGGGCTTGCCTCCCTCGACGAACCAGGGAGCGTCGCCAACCACATAGACCTCGGGGTAATCCACGGAGCGCAGGCTTTGGTCGACGAGTATCCGTCCGCGCTTGCCCTCGATGAAGACGCCGCCCCGCTCGGTCTTGAACTCGCAGATCTTCTTGCTGCAGCTGCCGCCGCGCGAGTGGGGGCAGGCGCGGTTCATGCACTTGCCCTTGGTGAGGTCGAGGTTTCCCGCGAAGGCCGTGCCCGCGACGCCGCAGGTCCACACGAAGGTCCCGGCCCTGACCGCGCGGCCGTCCTTGATCTTGACGAGGTCGTCCTCGACGCCGACGATGGCGGCGTTCAGCATGAGCTCGACGCCGAGCTTGGCGAGGAGGCGCTCCGCCTTGGCGCGGAGGCCGTCGTCGAGGATGGTGAGGATCTTAGGCAGGGCCTCGATGACGACGACGCGCGTCTCGGCCCGGTCGAGGTGGTAGCGCTCGCACATCGCGTCGCGGTGCTCGGCGAGCTCGCCGGCGAGCTCGATGCCGGTGAATCCCGCGCCGGCCACGGCGAAGGTGAGGAGCTCCTTCCTCCGTTCGGCGTCCGTCTCCCGCGACGCCTCGAGGAAGGCGCGGTCCACGCGCTCGCGCACGGCGAGGGCGTCGTCCAGGGACCAGAGCTTGAGCGCGTTCTCCTTGACGCCGGGCACGCCGAAGTCCTCCGTCTCCGATCCCGTTCCGAGCACGAGGTAATCGTAGGGGAAGTCGCCCGTCCCGGCCTTGACCGTCTTGGCGTTGAAATCGATCGTCTTCACCTCGTCGGTAATGACGCGGACCTTGTCGCCGGAGAAGATGCGCTCGAAGCTCACCATCACGGACTCGGGGCCGGATCTCCAGCCCGCGACCTCATGGAGCTCTGTCATGAGGGTATGGAAGGGATTCCTATCGATAAGAACGATGTCCGCGCTCTTGGGCGAGCGGAGCAGCTTCGCGAGGACCTGAGCGGCTTTCACGCCGCCGTAGCCGCCGCCCACGATGACGACGCGAGTCTTCTCTGGCAAAACGCACCTCCTGGGGAATGAAGAGAACCGCGGATTAAAATATAGATAAAGTATAGACGAAAGCAATGCTCCCGTATAGGATCGACACGATGTCCATCGCCGACCTCCGGGGATTCATACGGGCCCTCGAAAAGCGCGGAAAATTGATCCGAGTCAAAACGGAGGTCGATCCGCGGCTCGAGATCGGCGCCATCGCGGACCGGGTCATGCGAGAGCGCGGCGAGGCTCTTCTCTTCGAACGCTGCGCCGGCTCGCCCTATCCCCTCCTCATCAACGCTTTCGGCTCCATGGAACGTTGCGCGATCGGCTTCGGCGTCAAGGACGTAGAGGAGATCGCGACGCGGATATCCTCCCTCCTGAACATGTCGTCCTACGGGTCCTGGCCCGACCGCATCAAGGCCCTCCCCAAGCTCGCGCCCTACGCCTTCATCTTCCCGCACCGCGTCGCGACGGCCCCCTGCCGCGAGGTCATCGATGAGGAGCCAGACCTCGGGAAGCTCCCCGTCCTCACCTGCTGGCCC